>NZ_JBWKFM010000003.1:47353-292617 GCF_056434285.1 Streptomyces sp. NPDC044063 | reverse complement strand
AACCGGTAAAGGGAGAAAGAGGCCTCCCGCCCAAGACAAAGAAAACCGCCCTCCAGGATCACTCCTGGAGGGCCGTTTCGCTGCGCTGACCTGCGCGTTTGTTGAGCCGCCTGTCGGAATCGAACCGACGACCTGAGTATTACAAGTACTCCGCTCTAGCCAACTGAGCTAAGGCGGCCCGGCCCACAGACCCATAGCCCGCAGACGCGGCTCCACTCTACACAGGGCCCCGATCTGCCAGCCACAATGTCGAGGCGCGGTCACCGATGTGCTGGTCCCATCGTTGGCACGGGGGAGGGGCGAGATGAAGAGGCGTACGAAGGCGGCGGACACGCGTGAACGTGCCTATCGCTTCCGCTTCTACCCGACTCCGGCACAGGCCGAGCAGCTCGCGAGGACCTTCGGCGCGTGTCGCTGGGTCTACAACCGGGGCCTGGATCTGCGCCGGGAGGGGTGGGAGCGTCATCGGATATCGATCGGCTGCACGGAGACCTGCCGGGCGCTGACGGGTTGGCGGCGGGCCGATGAGACGACCTGGCTGCGGGATGTCTCATCCGCTGTCATGCAGCGGTCGTTGCGGCATCTGGATGCCGCCTTCCGGAGGTTCTTCCGGCAGAAGGGCCGTTATCCGCGCCGGAAGAAGAAGGGGCGCTCCAAGGATGCCGCGACGTATGTGCGGACGGGATTCCGCTGGGTCGAGGATCCGGAGCGGCCGGGCACGGGTCTCGTCACCTTGGCCAAGCAGAGCGAGCCGCTGGACGTGCGCTGGTCACGTGCGCTTCCGGCCGGGACGTACCCGGTGAAGGTCACCGTGTCCCGTGACCGGTCGGGCAGGTACTTCCTGTCCGTCCTGGTCGAGGAGGGCATAGCGCCGCTTCCCGCTGTCGTCGATGCGGCGGGAGGTGTCAGGGCGCCGAAGGCGGTCGGTATCGACGTGGGCATCACCTCGCTGGTGACGCTGGACGACGGTAGCAAGGTCGATCATCCGCGCCTGCTGCGCCACTGTCGTGCCCGGTTGGCCCGGCTGCAGCGGGAGTTGCATCGCAAGCAGAAGGGTTCCAGGAACCGGGAGAAGACCCGGCAGGCGATCGCTCGCCTCCATGCCCGTATCGGGGATGTGCGTAAGGACGTGCTGCATCACCTCACCACCCGCCTCGTGCGCGAGAACCAAGTGCTCGTGGTGGAGGATCTGGACATCGCGGCTCTGAAGCGCCACCGGCCCGGGATGCACAGGCGACAGAGGGCCAGGCTCAACGAGGGTGTCGCGGATGCCGCGTGGAACACGTTGATCAGTCAGCTCGCCTACAAGGCCGAGTGGTACGGCAGGACTCTTGTCGTCGTCGACCGCCGTTTTCCGTCGACACACATCTGTTCCCGCTGCCGGGCCCTGGCTGCCCGGATGGATCTGTCGGTTCGCGTCTGGACGTGCACGGCATGTGGAGCCGTCCACGACCGTGACGGGAACGCGGCGGTGAACCTGCGTGAAGAGGGGCTGCGGCTGTACCGGCTGGTCGTCGGTTCCGCTGTCACGGGCCGGGGCGCGCCGCCACTGATCAGGGCCGCTGATCCGGCCACGCATGGGCAGGTCGCCTGACCCCGCTCACGCAGTACGGACCGACGGGCCGTCGGCCGGAATGCCTGTGGAGCCCGCGTCAGTCCGGTCGGAGGTTGTCCTTCGCCGGCCGTGGGCGAAATCCCCTCCGATTCGGAGGGGAGGAAGCAGGAAGCTCGTGCAACGAGGGCACGGCCAAAAGACGGGCGCTCTGCCAACGAGCGCGGGCACGGGAGGTGGGGCCGTGGGGCCCCGCGCTGGCCCCTCAGCGGCCCCCACCCGCTCTCTCAGGGGACCAGGACGACCTTGCCGATGGTGGCGCGGGATTCCAGGGCGCGGTGGGCCTGGGCGGCCTCGGCGAGGGGGAAGGGGTGGACGGCGGGGGTCACGTGGCCGGCGGCGGCGTTGGCGAGGGAGGCCTTCTCCAGGTGGCGCAGGCCGGTCCGGCCGCCGCCGAAACGTTCCAGCATGGCCGGGCCCAGGACGCCCCGGGACGTGATGCCGCGCCCGGCCAGCTCCTCGGGGTCGAGCTCCGGCGCTCCGCTGCCGGTCAGGCCCTGCCCGGACCAGCCGAAGACGAGGTGGAGGCCGCCGGTCCCGAGCAGCCCCACGGCGTCGCGCGCCACCTGCCCGCCCACCCCGTCGAGGACGACGGTGGCGGCGCGCCCGCCGAGGGCGGCGCGGGCGGCGTCGGCCCAGTCGGGGTCGGTGTAGTCGAGCGCGATGTCGGCGCCCAGCCCGCTGACGTGCCGGACCTTGACCGGGCCGCCGGCCAGGCCCACCACGGTCGCCCCGGCCAGCTTGGCGTACTGCACGAGCAGCGAGCCGATGCCACCGGCGGCCGCGGGCACGACGACCACGTCGTCCTCGGTCAGGTCGGTGAAGCCGAGGATGCCGAGGGCCGTGCGCCCGGTGCCGATCATGGCGATGGCCCGGTCCTCGCCCAGCCCTTCGGGGATCTCGTGCAGCCGGTCGGCGTCGACGACGGCGAGCTCGGCGTAGCCGCCGGGGTTCTCGGCGCCCATGTGGGCGACCACGCGGCGGCCCAGCCAGGCGGGGTCGGTGCCCTCGCCGAGCGCGTCGACGGTGCCGGCGATCTCGCGGCCGGGGACGGTGGGCAGCTCCGGCAGGCCGTAGGGGCCGTTCGGGTCGCCCATACGCAGGGTGAGGTCGACGAGGTGGACGCCGGCGGCGGCGACCGCGACGCGCACCTGCCCGGGGCCGGGGACGGGGTCCTCGGTCCGCTCCAGGACGAGATTCTCGGCGGGGCCGAAGGTGTGCAGGCGGATGGCGTGCATGGTGGTCTCCACGGGTGGGCGTCGGGCTCAACACCGTGAGTTTTCAACCTCAAGTTCCCTTGAGGTCAAGGTGATCCACAGCCGTTGTCAGTGGCTCGTGCCAGAGTGGTCGCGCACGGAGAGTGACGGTGGTCGGTGATGGCCGGGGATGGCATGGCCGGCGATACGGGAAGTGGGTGAGGGCGTCATGGCGACGGCTCGGAAGAGGGCGGTCCGGCTGCCCGAGGTGCGGCTCCCCGAGCTGCGGCCATACGAGGGCGCGGGGCTGGAGCCCGAGGGGGACTACGACGGCCTGGCCTTCCGGGGCGAGGACCTCGGCGGCCGGAGCGGGGCCGGCGCGTCCTTCATGGACTGCGGCCTCTACGACTGCGTGCTGGACGAGACCCGTCTGCGCCGGGCGCGGCTGGTCGACTGCGTGCTGGACGGCGTGCGGGGTGTGGGGACGGACCTCTCGGAGGCGTCGCTGCGTGATGTGGAGATCCACGAGGGGCGCCTCGGCGGCGTGCAACTGCACGGTGCGGTGCTGGAGCGGGTCCTGGTCAAGGGCGGCAAGATCGACTATTTGAACGCGCGCAAGGCCGTGCTCAAGGACGTGACCTTCGACGGCTGCGTGCTCGACGAGGCCGATTTCGCCGGGGCGCGGCTGGAGCGGGTGGTCTTCCGTGACTGCGTGCTGCGGCGGGCGGACTTCTCCGCCGTGCGGATGACGGACGTGGATCTGCGGGCGGCGGCGGAGCTGGACATCGTGCGGGGCGTCGGGGAGCTGTCGGGGGCGATCGTCAGTCCGGCCCAACTCCTCGATCTGGCTCCGGCCTTCGCGGCGGCGATCGGCATACGGGTGGAGGCGCCGGAGGAGGGGTGACCTCCGCGGGTGCCGGGCCGCCCAGCCGTAGGGACGCCGGGCCGCCGGGCCGCCGGACCCGGGGTCGCCGGGCCGGGACCCGGGTCCCCGGGTCCCGGACCCCCGGCCCCCGCGTCAGACGCGCGGGAAGCGGCTCTGGAGGTCCCAGATGACGGGGTTGTCGGCGAGGCCCTCGTGCATGTCGGCCAGGTCGGCGATGAGGTCGTGGAGGAAGTCGCGGGCCTCGCGGCGCAGCGCCTTGTGGTCGAAGGTCAGCGGGGGCTCGTCGGGCGCCCAGTCGGCCGTGACGTCGACCCAGCCGAAGCGGCGCTCGAAGACCAGGCAGTCGGTGGACTCGGTGAAGTCCAGCTCGGCGAACTGCGTGGTGGCCGCGCGGCTGCCCCGGGGGTCCCGGTCGACCTTCTCGATGATGTCGCACAGGGCCCAGGCGAAGTCGAGGACGGGCACCCATCCCCAGGCTGTGGACAGCTCCCGGTCCGCCTTCACGTCGGCGAGATAGACGTCGCCGCAGAAGAGGTCGTGCCGCAGGGCGTGGACGTCCGCGGTGCGGTAGTCCGTCTGCGGGGGGTCCGGGAAGCGGCGGGAGAGGGAGTAGCCGAGGTCGATCACGCTTCGATGGTACGTACGACGGCGGTGCCCCCGCTGCCACAGGGGGCGGCGGGGGCACCGGGAAGCAGACCGTCAGGGGTGTAGGAGGGTCACTTCACGTTGATCGCGGTCCAGGTGTTGGCAACGGTCTTGTACTCGTTGCTGGTGGAGCCGTAGAGGTCCGCGGTGGCCTTGAGGGTGGCGGTGCGGGCGGCCTTGTAGTTGGTGGTGGAGGTGAAGTACGTGGTCAGAGCCTTGTACCAGATCTTGGTGGCCTTGTCCCGGCCGATACCCGTGATCTTGGAGCTGTTGTAGGTGGGGCTGTTGTAGCTGACGCCGCCGATCACCTTGCTGCCGCTGCCCTCGGACAGCAGGTAGAAGAAGTGGTTGGCGGGGCCGGACGAGTAGTGGACGTCGACGTTGCCGAGCGACGAGGACCAGTAGTCGCGGGACGAGCCGTCCTTGCTCGGCTTGTCCATGTAGCGCAGCGGGGTGCCGTCGCCGTTGATGTCGATCTTCTCGCCGATGAGGTAGTCGCCCGCGTCGGTCGAGTTGTTCGCGTAGAACTCGGCGGCGGTGCCGAAGATGTCCGAGGTGGCCTCGTTGAGGCCGCCGGACTCACCGCTGTAGCGCAGGTTGGCGGTGGCGGAGGTGACGCCGTGGCTCATCTCGTGGGCCGCCACGTCGAGCGAGGTCAGCGGGTTGGCGTTGTTCTCGCCGTCACCGTAGGTCATGCAGAAGCACTCGTCGTCCCAGAAGGCGTTGACGTAGCCGTTGCCGTAGTGGACGCGGGAGTAGGCACCCTGGCCGTCGCCCTTGATGCCGCTGCGGCCGAGGACGTTCTTGTAGAAGTCCCAGGTGACAGCAGCGCCGTAGTGGGCGTCGACGCCCGCCTTCTGGCGGCCGGCACCCCAGACGTCGCTGGAGTTGGTGAAGAGCGCGCCGGTGCCGTCCGTGCCCTGGTTCAGGTCGTACGTCTTGTGGCCACCGCGGGAGCCGTCGGTCAGCGTGAAGCCCGAGCCCGACTTGGTGGTGGTCAGCGGGACGGTGCCGCTGTAGGTGCTGGTGCCCGAGCCGGTGTGGATCGTCTCGTCCTGGAAGAGCTTCTTGCCGGTGTTCGCGTCGGTGATCACCTTGAGCTTGCTCGGCGTGCCGTCCTTCTGGACGCCGGTGACGGTGGTCTCGTACGCGAGGACCGGCTTGCCCGAGGCGGCCCAGATGACCTTGCGCGCCTGGCCGGCGTCGGCCTTGGCGGTCTTCTGGTCGGCGGCGACGCCGAGCGCGCTCTTCTTCGCGGCGGAGGGCGCCACGGACGGGGTCGTGCTGGGCACGGCTATGTCGGCGTCGGTCGCCTTGGTGACGTCGCGGGCGCCGTTCTTCTTCTGGTGCACGACCAGGTCGCCGCCGAGGACCGGCAGGCCGTCGTACGTGCGCTCGTAGCGCGTGTGAACCGTCCCGTCCGCGTCCTTGACGACGTCACGGACGACCAGCTTCTCCTTGCCGCCGAGGCCGATCTTCGAGGCGGTGGAGGAGGCCGAACCCTGCGCGTCCTTGATCGCGGAAGCCCGCATCCCGGCGGAGAGCGCGAGCTGCTGCCCGCCGCTGTCCTTGGTCGCCGAGGCGCTCGCCGAGCCCGTCTGCACGCCGATCACGACCATGGTGGCGGAAGCGACCAGAGCGGCGGCACGCAGGGAGTTCTTGCGGGAGGTGGCGGTCATGCTTCTCAACTCAGTCTCCTATGAGGGGGGTTACGGACAGCCCTGGAGTGAGACCGCCCGCTGGTGCAGGAGTTGTGCAGGAGCGAATTGAGGAGAGAGTGCCATCGATCCCGGGACTTTGACAGGGGCGCAACAAGGAATTGACCTGCCGGAAACCGGTGAGCGGTGGATTGGGTCCGCTATGCGGGGAGTTGTGCGGACTCGAAGAAGTGTTCAACTGTCCGACAGTGTGTGTTGGTTCCCGGGACGCTGCGGAGAAAGTTTCCGGTCCCGGCAAAACGGCACCAACAGGGCTGATCCATAAGGGGAGAGATGGAGATCAGAAGTTATCCGGAACAAGAGGTTCCGGAACAACTGCGCGCGCAGCTCATGGAGATGCACGAGGAGGCATGGCCAGGCACGGGAGGTGACGCGCACGATCCGCTTCTGAGTCCTGTGACCGTACTACTGGTAACCCCCGTTGCGACAGGGGCCGGTGAGTTCGAAGTGGTCGCGGCCCTCGACATCCTCACCAAGGACCTCACCCACGCCGGCCACACCTACCGCGCGGCAGGTCTCAGCGCTGTCGTCACCTCTGCCCGGCATCGGGGCAAGGGAAACGGGCGGCGGCTCGTGGCCGCCGCCCGTGAGTTGATCGCGGGGGGCGCTGTGGGGGTACGGGAAGGCGCCGCCGTGGATCTGTCGCTGTTCACCTGCGATCAGCAATTGCGGCGGTTCTACGAGGGCGCGGGCTGGGAGGTCCTCGACGGCACGGTTCTCGTCGGCGGTACGCCGGACGATCCGTTTCTCAGTGACGCGCCGGGGTTCGACAAGGTCACCCTGGCCCGCTTCTTCTCCGAACGGGCGAAGAAGGCGGCCGACGACTTCCGGGGCAGCCGGATCGAGCTGCACCCGGGAGCGATCGACCGGCTTTGGTAATGCCGCTGCCGCTGCCGCTAGTGCTGTGACCGGCATGGTTCACCGTGAAGCGACTGGTATTACTGGGGCATGGAGGAAGAGACCGCGCGGTCCGCGATCGACACGTTCATCTCCGCGTTCAACGCCTCGGACGACAGCTATGTGACTGCGTTGCTCTCCCAGGCCTTGACCTCGGACGTGGTCTTCTGGGGGCCGTTGGGCCGCAGCGAAGGGATCGAGGCGGTCGAGCGGTTCGTGCTGGACATCCGGCGCCACCCGGCGGGGACCGGCACGATGGTGCGCTGCTCGGGGGTGGACATGCCTGGCGAGTGGGCCCGGTATCAGTGGGTCTTCACCACGCCGGACGGAGGCCCACGCCTGGCGGGAACGGACGTCGTCCATCTGCGGCGGAGCCTCATCGACCAGGTCATCGTCTTCGCGGGGGAGATCGAGGCGTCCGCCTCCTGAGTCATCAGTGGGCCTCGATCGGTCCTCGTCGTCACGGCTGCCCGGTTCCCGCCCGCCGAGGCGGGCAGCGTCATCGCGCGCCGGTAGCGCACCGAACTCATGCTCCCCCGGCGCACGATCTGCTGCGGCTGCTGCCCCTCCTGGTCAACCCGGCGAACCTTGACGGTCACAGCACTAGCGCGGCCCTTCGGTGGGCGGGCGATTGGCGTCGATCTGCTCGTTGACCTTCCGCTGGGCGGCGTCGACCTGGCTCTGGTACTTGTTCTGCGTCCTGGCGTCGAACGCGTCGCCGGCCTTCTCCACCCCCTGCTTCGCCTGGTCCTCGTGCCCCTTGAGCAGGCCCTTCAGCTTGTCGAGCATGGACATGGTCGTCCTCCTAGCAGGAACGCTGACTTCCCCAGCATCGCCGCGATCCCCCCGGCCCGCATCCGCAGAACGGGGGGCGCTCCGAAGGTCACCGGGGGCGCGCGGCGGCCCTCGGTCACGCCGCCGCAGGATGGATGGAGGCCTGCCCCTCCGGCAGAGGGCGCCAACCGGTACGGCCGGAGGGGCAGGGGTCATTCGGCGGTACGCCGAGGCTGGGGCTGGGGCTGGGGCTGGGGCTGGGGCTGGGGTTGGGATCTGGGCTGGGGCCGGGACTGCGGCAGGCCCGGTGGGCGTACGGCCCCGTAGTCGCTGAACCGGACCACGCCGCACACGTCGCACCGCGAGATCCCGTCGGCGTGCGTCCAGCTCTCCCGGTGGGGGCAGTGGGGAGAGTGGGCCGTCACCAGTCCATTCCCGCGTGCGCCCGGCGGATGTGGTTGCGCAGGGCGATCGTCGCGGACACGGCCTGTTCTCTGCGCCCGGCGTCCACCGCCTTCCGCTGGGTCGTCCGCAGCTCGCGGCACTCCCCGCAGCCGGCAGCTCGGATGGCGGCGGCACGTTCCTCTCCCGTCGCCAGCCGCAGCGCCTGCGGCGGTACGTCCCACTCCCGCCCGCCGCCGGGGCGTCGGACCTGCACGCGCGGTCCGATGGCGCCCATCACCTGGGCGAGCGTGTCGGTACGGGTGTCGACGACGTACGCGCCCTCGCGGTACGTCATCGCCTTCGGCGAGGCGGTGGTGTCCGGGGTCGGGTGTGGTGTCTTCGGCCCTTCGCGCACGACGGATTCCCTCTCGGTTTTTTCACTGTCTGTACAGAGAGAGTGACGGTGCGGGTCTAGGCTGCGGGAGAGGGGAAACCCGTTCAGCACCCGTGTTGTCAAGGGGGAGTTTCGCCATGACCAATGGACCGGGTCAATCAGGCCGCTTCGGACAGTCCAGGTTGGGCTGGTCGTTCTTCGGGTCGGAGTTGAAGAGGCGTCGGGAGGCGGCAGGACTTTCTCAACAGGAGCTCGGTAGAAGGGTTTTCTGTTCCGGCACGTATATCGGGCTGTTCGAGACGGCCATCCGTAAGCCGCAGGCGGATGTCGCCAAGCGGATCGATGAGGAGCTGGGGACGGACGGGTTCTTCGCGCGCATGTGCGAGGAGATCATCAACAGCTCGTTGAACGACCACTACTTCAAGGAAGTCGCCTACCTTGAACGGCTCGCGACTGAGATCCATGCGTATGCGCCGATGTACGTCCCAGGCTTGTTCCAGACGGCGGCATACGCGCGCGCCGTGTTCAAGGGTGGCTTCCCGCTGAAGCCGGACGACGAGGTTGATGCTCTGGTGGCCTCGCGGCTCGAACGCCGGAGTGTCTTCGCGCATCCGACGCGGCCCGTGCTGTGGAACGTACTCGACGAGACCGTGCTCCGTCGGCCCGTCGGCGGAGCTGCTGTGATGCGCGAACAGCTGGAGCACTTGCGGTCGTTGGTCCTCGGCGGGCGCATCGTCCTGCAAGTCCTGCCGTATAGCGCTGGCGCCCCGGCGCTCAGTGGCATGCTCAAGCTCATGTACTTCGATGATGCTCCGCCTGTTGCCTACTCGGAATCTGCGATGAGCGGCACCTTGATGGACGATCCTGGCCGTGTGGCCGACCTGCAGCGGGCCTACGATTTCACCAGGGCCACAGCGCTATCGCCGGATGCTTCCCTGAAGATGATCGAAGCGGTTGCGAAGGAGTACGCGGATGTCAGCTGAGAGTATCTGGCGTAAGAGTTCGTTCAGTGGGACTGGCGCTGGCGGCACCGACGACTGTCTCGAAGTCGCCGATCGAATACCCCACTTGGTCCCCGTCCGGGACAGCAAGCGTCCCCACGGCCCCATCCTCACCTTCCCCACCACCTCCTGGGCAACGTTCGTCAACCGCGTCCGCTACTCATACGAGTGATAAGCGCATAGCGCCGGCGCGACGAGGGCAACCTCCGCAGGGCCGTAACACGGACTGTGGACTGGGGGACCGGCGTTGGACCGCCGTACGTTTCAGAGCCGACTTCTCTCACTGGGCGGTCTCGCCGCCACCGGAGCGCTCTTCGAGGCGCCGGCCGCCGCCGCAGCCGGCGCCCCGCGCGGCGACGCGGTGACCCCCAGACGGTCGGTCGTCGAGTACGAGCTGCCGCCCGCCGACGAGACCCACGAGATCGTGCGGGTGCCGGGCGCCCCCCTGGCGCTCGTGTCCCAGATGTCCAACAGCCGCCTCCTGAAGTTGAACATCGACCCACGCACCGAGCAGATCACGGGCATCCGGTCGTTCCAACTCGGCGCCAAAGACGACATGTTGCACGGCCTGTCGGCCTCGGCCCGACATCCCGGCAAGGTCTGGGCCACCCACGAGGGCGGCAACCGCATCCTGCTCGTGGACCCGGGTGCGCAGTCGCTCGACGCCCCGCCGCGCGTCGTACGGGAGATCGCCGTACCGGGCGGGGCCAAGGGGCCGCACTACGTCAACGAGTACGGCGACACGTTGTGGGTCACGCTGAAGGGCAGCGACCAGGTCCTGGCCCTCGACCACACCCGTCCTGATCGCTTCCGGCTCTTCGATGCCCGCCCGCACCCCATCTTCGCCGCTCAGCATCCGGTCAGTGGTGACTTCTACGTCAGCCAGGACCAGTCGAGCGCTGTTCTCCGTATCGACCCGCGGAGCGGTCGCACTGCCCAGATCCCCGTCCCCGCTGATCGGGGCAGTACGCCGGTCGGGCTGGTGGCCGGGGCCGGTGGGGTCTGGGTGGTGCTGCTCGGGTCGGCCGATGCCGGAACCGGCACGTTCGGGCGGATCGACGGGGACGGCCGGATCGCGTGGCACCGGCTGGGCGATCCGCAGGGCCGGACGGCGGGGCTTCTGCACCTGGCCTTCGACCCGCCGGGCTCCGAGCGCGGGCGCGAGCCGGGAGTGTGGCTGCTCGGGTCGACCATCGTCTCGGACAACGTACGGGATGTTGTGGTCCGGGTGCGGTTCGACGGGTCGTGGGCGCGGATCGTGGGGGAGGAGTACGCGGCTCTGCCCACGCAGGGCTGCAAGGCGCACCGCCTTCTGCCGTTGCCCGCCGGCGTGCTCGTCACCGAGCTGACGACCGCCACGCTCGCGCAGGTGGCCGGGCTCGGGTCCGCCTGACTACTTGTTCCACGCGGCGTCGAGGAGATGGACGCCGTAGGCGAGGAGCCCCACCGCCGCGACGAACGCGCCGACGGCAGCGCCCGCCCCGGCGTGGCGGCGGCGGAGGGGGGCGAGGACGGAGCCCGCGAGGGCGCCGGCGGCGGGGACGCCGACGATCAGCTCCGTGATGTTCACGAGGCGGACCTTCGCCGCATGGTCGCCGTAGTGCGATGGGGCTTGGACGACGTCCAGTTGCAGGGTCCAGGCCCATATCCAGGGAGCCAGGGGCAGCAGCGTCAGGACGAGCATGCCGATGACGAAGGGCGTGCGGCTCGGTCGGCTGCCTGGCGCGCTGCCCGGCGCGCTGCCCGGCTGGTCCGTGGTGGTGGTCATGGTGGAGATCGTCACCGCGAGGGGCGACGGCCCGCCATCCGTATCCGTACTCAGATCCGCGGGCCCCGTCGCCCGTCGTGCACGGGCCCCGAAGGGATCAAGTCAGCGTTGCCGAATTCCTTCGGTGCGGGCGATCAACTGACGTTGACGTTAACGCGCTAAGGCGGGTGTAGTAGCCACCGATCGCCCTTGGGTGCCTTGTCGACTTCTCTGTCATTCCCTGTCGACGCACCGGCCGATCCATCACCCCTGCCCGCCTGTTCATGGAGAGCGGCCATATGTCTGTCATCACAAGAAAATCAGGATCCGAGCTGTCCCACGCCGACATCCAGGCCGTCGTCGACGGCACTGCATTGGCGGTACACGTACCTGGGTTCGTGCACGACGAGGCATTAGCCTCCGCGCGGGCGCAGCTCTACGACCACCCCGATCGGGGTGGTTTGAGCCAGGACACCGCGTTTCAGCGGATCGGCTTCGCCTATTCGGAGATCAGTGACGAGGCGTCGCGCGACCGCTACCACAGCGAGGCGCGCGGCAACATTCACCGGATGCGCGACCTGTTCGCGCCGTACGCGTCGCCCAGTGATGTCCTGCGGCTGCTGCTGGAGGAGGCCTGGGAGCCTGGCGCGAATCTGATGAGGGTCGACGGCCGGAAGGCGTTCATCGGCATCTGCCGGTACCAGCACAAGAACGTCGACCTCAATCCGCACACCGACGCTCTTGAGCGCAACCTGCCGGCTGATCACGCCCAGGGGCTCAAGGCGCAGCTTTCGGTCAACATCTACATCAACATTCCCCAGCTCGGCGGCGAGTTGGAGCTCTGGGGGACGGAGCCGGGCGAATTGGCGTACGACGACCTCAGGGGCGACCGCGTCTGGGGCATAGAACGCGACAAGCTCGGGCCGCCCGTCGAGGTCATCAAGCCGGCCCCCGGTGACCTGCTGCTTCTCAACCCGCGGAAGATCCACGCGGTACGTCCGTCGGGCGACGAACCGCGCATCACGCTCGGCCACTTCATCGGTTACTACGGCCCCGATCGACCGCTTGAGCTGTGGAGTTGAGGAGACCCTGATGAGCGACTACATCATCGACGGCCGGACCAAGGCGGGTTTCGGTCAGGAGGCCAAGAAGCTGACGCTGGCCGGAACCCGGGCCATTCTGCTGGTGAGCGTCGGCCAGCGCTATCACGAGGGCGACAAGCTGCGGGCCACCGTGGAACTCGTCAACCGCAGCGGATTCAAGCAGCTGACCATCGCGGTGGCCGACACGTTGCAGCGCACCAACTACCTGAACCTGAGTCCGGAAGACGCCTATGAAAGGGCGCTCCGGGAGGGTGACGAATGGCTGGAACGTAACGACAAAGTGCTCGGTCAGCTGTCCGTGAGCAATGAGGTGCTGCGCTGGGACGAGGCCTTGGGCGATCCCGATTACCGCTCGTTCCGGGAGCGGATCGAGCTCGCGTACGCCGAGGACGAGGGTTACCGGAAGGCGGTCGACTCCACCATCGGGAAGTTCATCGAGCGGCTGACCGCCCGTGACCCGGAGGCGGACGTCGAACAGGCCTTCAGGAACTGCTTGTCCTACCTCATCGAGGAATGTCCGATCATCATGCCGATGTGGGCACATCAGGGCTACGACTACGTCATATATCCGCAGCCCATGACCGCCGCGATGGCCGAAACGCAGCGACTGTTCGTGACCCGGGAATACCCCGGGAAGGGTGGGTGGCTGTCCCTGAGGTTCAAGAAGCGGGCAGCCGCGCCCGAAGTGGCGGCATAAGCCGCGGCATTGCTCTGTCGCGGCGCTTCGCCCGGCTTCGTTTCACCGCCATACGTGTAGAGGACACGCACTGTGACGACATCAACCGACCGTAAATGGTGGGCTTTCACGGGGGTCGGCCTGATCAGCTTTCTGGGCTGTATCGACCTGACCATCGTGAACACCGCCGCCCCGCAGATCCAGTCGGATCTGGGCGCCTCCGTGACCGACCTCCAGCTCATCGTCAACATGTTCATCGTCGCCCTGTCGATGTTCATGGTGACCATGGGCCGCCTGGCCGACTCGTACGGGCGCCGGCGTGTCCTCTACGCGGGAACGGTCGTCTTCGGCCTCGCCTCGCTCGGGGCCGGGTTCGCGGACAGCACGGGATGGCTCATCGCCTTCCGCTTCCTCCAGGGCGCGGCGGGGGCCATCCTGTACACCTCCACCGGCGCCATCGTGCAGAACGCCTTCCCCGAGTCGCAGCGCGGCCGGGCGATCGGCGCCCTGTACGGGGTCAACGGCGTCGGCCTGGCCATCGGCCCGATGCTCGGCGGCGTCATCGTCTCCGCCATGGGCTGGCACTGGGTGTTCTGGGTGAACGTCCCCTTAGTGATCGTGGCGCTCGCGCTGTGCTCCTTCAGCGTGCGCGAGTCCCGCAACGAGGAGGCCGGCCCCGGCGTGGACTGGCCGGGCCTGATCCTGATCAGCCTCGGCATTCCCGCCGTCGTGCTCGCCTTCACCCTCGGCGACTCCTGGGGCTGGACGAGCGGCCGCACGCTGGGCCTGCTGGGCTTCGCGCTGGTGGTCCTCGTCGCGTTCTACGCCGTGGAGCGGCGGGCCGCCGACCCGATCATCAGCTTCCGGCTCTTCCGGCACCGCTCGTTCCTCACGGCCATCGTCTCCGACTTCGCGCTGGCCTGCTTCTACACCACCGTGCTCTTCCTGATGCCGCTGTACCTCCACGAGGTGCACGGCTACGGGGGTTACGCCACCGGGGCGCTGTTGCTGCCCTGCACGGCCGTGATGGCCGTCCTGTCGCCCTTCGTGGGCCGGCTGACCGACCGCTACGGTCCGCGCCGGCTGCTGACCGTCGGCTTCACCGCGTTCACCGTCTCGGCGCTGCTGCTGACGCGGCTGGACGGCGACACCTCGATGGCGTACGTGGCCGCCGCGCTGGTGGCCATGGGCCTCGGCTGGGCCTGCATCCTGGGCCCCGCCACGGTCTCCGCCCTCTCGTCCGTACCGGAACGGCAGGCGGGCCTCGCGATGGGTTCCTCGTGGACCTTCCACAACCTCGGCGGGGCCATCGGCCTCGCGGCCGGCATCGTGCTCTACCGCGGCTACGCGGAGGACAGCCTGAACGCGGCGCTGGCCCGGCTGCACGCCCCTGCCGGTGGCTGGACGTCGGATGCCGTCGCGGATCCGGAGCGGGCGGCGGATCTGGTGGGGGAGCACACGTCGCTGAGCGCCGGGCAGGTGCGGGACGTCTTTGACGGGATGTTCTCGGACGGGACGCGGGCTGCCATGTGGATGGTGGCGGGGACGTCGCTGGTGGCGCTGGTGGTCGTCTGCCTGCTGGGCCTCGGGGGCCGGCGGGTCAGGTCCGAGGGCGGGCCGGTCGGAGCCGGCAAGGAGGCGGGTGCGGGGGTGCCGTCGGAGACGGTCTGACCGCATATCCGCGCTGACGCGCGTCGTCCTCAATCGCCGGACGGGCTGAATTCAGCCCCTCCGGCGATTGAGGAGCGGGGTCCGGGGCGGAGCCCCAGGAGGGACCGTCAGACGTTGACGCCGAAGTCCTTGGCAATGCCGGCGAGGCCCGACGCATAGCCCTGGCCCACCGCGCGGAACTTCCACTCCGCACCGTGGCGGTACAGCTCGCCGAAGACCATCGCGGTCTCGGTCGCCGCGTCCTCGCTCAGGTCGTAGCGGGCGACCTCGGCGCCGCCGGCCTGGTTGATGATGCGGATGTACGCGTTGCGGACCTGGCCGAAGTTCTGCGAGCGCGAGCCGGCGTCGTAGATGGAGACCGGGAAGACGATCTTGTCGATGTCGGCCGGCAGCGCGGCCAGGTTGACGTTGATCTGCTCGTCGTCGCCCTCGCCCTGGCCGGTGGTGTTGTCACCGGTGTGGACGATGGACTGGTCCGGCGTGGACTTGTTGTTGAAGAAGACGAAGTGCGCGTCGGAGTAGACGCGGCCGCCGGAGTTCACCGCGATCGCGCTGGCGTCGAGGTCGAAGTCCGTGCCGGTGGTGGTGCGGACGTCCCAGCCGAGGCCGACCGTGACGGCCGTCAGGCCCGGGGCCTCCTTGGTGAGGGAGACGTTGCCGCCCTTGGACAGGCTTACAGCCATGGGATGTGTCCCTTTCGCCCGTGCGCGAACCGGTTCACGGCCCGCGCACTCGAAGTTGCAGTCACCCCGGATAACGCCGATCGGGGGACCCTGGGTTCCATCCCGCTTTACTTTCTTTGCTCATTCCTGACGCCGGCCCCGTATCGCGGGCCGTAAATCGGGGTGACGGGGGCGATCCGGCCGGGGGAACATGGGTGCATGTCCGGTCCCCATGTCATCCGCGGCTCCGTCTCCCTGCCCGAGGCCGAGCTCATGTGGCGTTTCTCGCGTTCCTCCGGGCCGGGCGGGCAGCACGTGAACACGAGCGACAGTCAGGTCGAGCTGCGTTTCGACCTCGCCGCGACGGACGCCCTGCCGGCGGTCTGGAAGGAACGCGCCCTGGAGCGGCTCGCGAGCCGGCTCGTGGGCGGGGTCGTGGTCGTCCGGGCCTCCGAGCACCGCTCGCAGTGGCGCAATCGCGAGGCCGCGGCCGTACGCCTGGCGGCGCTCCTCGCGGAGGCCACCGCGCCGCCGCCGAAGCAGCGGCGCCCCACGCGCATACCGCGCGGCATCAACGAACGACGGCTGCGGGAGAAGAAGGCCCGCGCCGAGACGAAGCGCGGGCGCACCGGGCGCGACTGGTCGTAACGCCCCTCCCGACACCCCTCCCGACGTCCCTGCTGCGGCAGCCCGTCATCCCAGCTGGCCCGTCATCCCAGCAGGCTCGTCATCCCAGCAGGCTCGTCATCCCGGTCGGCTCGTCATCCCAGCTGCCGGTACCGGCCCCGGAAGTACGTCAGCGGGCCGCTCTCCGTCGTCGGAGTGTCCGCCCGCAGCACGCGGCCGATGACCAGCGTGTGGTCCCCCGCCGGCACCCGCTGCTCCGTCCGGCACTCCAGCACCGCCAGCGCGCCCCGCATCAGCGGCGCCCCCGTCTCCCCGCCGCGCTCGTAGGGCACGTCCTCGAAGAGCAGCCGGTCGCTGATGCGGCCCTTCATGGCGAAGCGGCCGGCGATGTGGCGCTGGCTCTCGGCGAGCACGGAGACGCCCCACAGCGGCTGGCGCTCCAGCAGGTCGTCCATCCGCGAGTCGTTGCGGACGCTGACCATCACCAGCGGTGGGTCGAGGGAGACCGACAGGAATGCGGTGGCCGTCATGCCGACGTCCTCGCCGCGCGGCCCGTCCTCCGGGTCGTGCGCGGTCACCAGCACGACGCCCGCTGCGAGGCGGGCGAGGGCGGCACGGAATTCGTCGGCGGTCACCCCTTCAGGATGAGCTATGCCGGTCTCTGTGGGCGAAGTGGTCTGCAACACGCTGTGCACGCTAGCCGCACCGGGGGAGGGGTCGCATCGGGCTGGGGGACCAGACGGGTCCTAGGTCGCCCGCCCCGCTCCGGCCGTCGCCCCCGGAAATGTTCCGCCGCTCCTCGTACCGCCCGACAGCAATGATCTGAACCAGGCGTGAAAGCGTCCGTAAATCGTCCGTGAACGGTATGTGAACCGCCGTGAATTGGCCATGAAATCGCCTCGGGCATGACATCTCCGGGGCCTCCGGATTTGCGTTCAGGAAGCATAGGGCTGCAGTCGAACGCCAGTAGGGGGACGTAATGAGATCATGTGACATGAGTCACATAGGGCAGTAATTGTTGACCCTGTGTACCGAGTGGTCAGCTCGCTGTGATTCAGTGGCCCGGTAAACGGACGAACAAGAAGCCTGGAGTTGCTGTCGAGGTCTCGGGGGAGAGCGAGCTATGGAGACCGAGTCGGAGCCGTATGTCCGCCTGGCGACGCTGCGCCAGGTTCACCGGGCGATCGCGGAGCTGAACACCGCGCGCAGCCTCGCGGACACCCTGCAGACCGTCGCGGACGGCATCGTGACGGGGCTCGGCTACGAGCTCTCGGCCGTGAATCTCGTACGACCGGACGGCGACCTCGTCGTGGCGGCGGTGGCGGGCAGTGCCAGCGCGGAAGCGCTGATGGCGGGCCGGGTCGGCTCGCGGGTGTCGTGGGAGCGGCGCCTGGCGATGGGCGAGCACTGGGGCGATCTGCGGTTCATCCCGTACACCGAGGGCTGGGTGCTGGACGACGACGACGTCCCGCAGTGGCACACGGCCGGCACGGCCCCGCGCTTCGACCATGAGTGGCATCCGATGGACCGGCTGTTCGCCCCGATGTTCACCACCGGGCCCTCCGGCGGGGAGCTGCTCGGCGTCATTTCGGTGGACAAACCGACCAACGGCCGCAGACCCGGTGCCTGGGGTCGCGAGGCCTTGCAGATGTACGCGTCGCAAGCGGCGATTGCGATCAGTAACGCTCGTCTACGCGCAAATATGCAACGCGCTCTGGTCAGGCTGGAAAGGGAGCAGCAGGCGCTGCGCGCCAGTGAGGAATCCTTCCGCCAGGCCTTCGAATACGCGCCCAGCGGCATGGCCATCGCCGAACTCGGCGGAGATCAGCACGGCCGGCTGCACCGTACGAACGACGCCCTCTGCCGGCTGCTCGGCCGCTCCGCGTCGCAGATGCGCCGCTACTCCTTCTCCGACCTCGTCCACCCCGAGGACATCGGCACCCTGCTGCGCACCTCGGCCGAGGGCGGCCGGGCCGAGCTGCGGCTGGCCCGGCGGGACGGCACGTTCGTCTGGGTCTCGCTGCGGAACTCCGTCGTGGCGGACGCCGCCGACGGGCCGCGCTTCCTGCTGACGCACGTCGAGGACATCGAGGAGCGCAAGCGGCACGAGCTCCAGCTCGCCCACCGCGCCAGCCACGACTCGCTGACCGGCCTGCCGAACAGCGCCGAGCTCCGCGCACGGCTCGCGAGCCGGCTCTGCGCCCGCCCGCCGGGCAGCGAGGCCCACGCGGCGGCGGCCGCCGCCGGGCCGTACGGGCACCTGGAGGGGTTCGCGGAGGTCGAGAGCGTGCCGGGCGTCGTCCCGGCCTACGCCGGGCATGTCGATGTCGCCGTCCACGGCCGGGTCGGCGAGCCGGCCCTCCACGGGAGCCCCGCCGGCGCCGCGGGCCACGGCTTCGGGTCGGACGCGGGGCCCGACTACCTGCCGGACGACTTCGCCGGCATCGGTGGCATCAACGGCATCAACGGCATCGGTGGGCTCGGTGGCCTCGGCGGGATGTCCGCGGGGGCGTACGACCACCACGAGCACGCCGTGGCGCCGGACGAGACGAACGACGACGGCACCAAGGGGCTGGCGGT
Source organism: Streptomyces sp. NPDC044063 (assembly GCF_056434285.1). Classification (NCBI taxonomy): domain Bacteria; kingdom Bacillati; phylum Actinomycetota; class Actinomycetes; order Kitasatosporales; family Streptomycetaceae; genus Streptomyces; species Streptomyces sp. NPDC044063. The sequence continues at coordinate 274,044 of NZ_JBWKFM010000003.1, read as the reverse complement.
CCTCTTCTGCGACCTCGACGGTTTCAAGCTGATCAACGACCGGTACGGGCACCACACCGGCGACGCGGTCCTGATCGAGGTGGCCCACCGGCTGAGCAACGGCGTGCGCGAGGGCGACACGGTCGCCCGGCTCGGCGGCGACGAGTTCGTGGTGCTGGCCGACGGCCTCGGCCAGGCCGACGCGGAGGACCTCGCGGCCCGGCTGCGCAACGCGATCCTGCCGCCCATACGGGTCGACGGGCGGGCGGTGAAGGTCGGGGCCAGCTTCGGGATCGGCTGGGCGGGATGCGGCATGTCGGCGGACGAAGTACTCCAGTCGGCCGACCAGCGGATGTACATCGAGAAGCGGTCGCGCGCGAAGGCGAGCAGACGCGCTGGGTGACGAGCAGACGAGCGCTGGGTGAGACGCGCCGGGTGAGTACGGATTCGCTCCGCTTCGTGCGGTCTGGACCACGGCGTGATCCGGCCTGGTCGGGGTAGGCTGCGCCGATGCGGCACCGCCGCCGACCGTGGGGGCCGCCCCGGCCATGACTTCGCGGTCCCGGCGCAACGAGCGTGGGCGCCGATGGGCACACCATGTGGGGAGTGACAGGGGATGACTGCCGGTAACAACGGCACCGGGACGCCGGAGGGCGACGACCCGTTCGGTTACCTGTACCGCTCGGAGGGCGGCGGCGACGGGTCCACCGAAGGTGGTGGTCAGCAGACCGCCGCGCGCCAGCCTGGCGTTCCCCGTACGTCGTACAACCAGGTACGCCCGGTGGGGTCCCGCACCTACGGCGGCCAGCAGCGTGCCCAGCAACCGCAGCACCCGCACTACGCGGCCCCCGAGACCCTGCCGGGCAACACCCCGCCGCAGGGCTCCCGCGCCCAGGCACCCGCCGGGCACGCGGCCGGGACCGGCGGCGCGCGGCCGAAGCGGCGCGGGCTGCTCATAGCCGCGATAGCGGTGGTCCTGGTGGTCGCCGGCGGCATCGGCGCGGCCGTTCTGACGAACAGCTCGGACGACTCGTCCCAGAACGCGGGCGGCGACAGCGGCAAGGTCGTCACCGACGACTCGGGCAAGCCCGACGAGCCGGGGAAGAAGAAGGACAAGAAGGACGACCAGCCCAAGAATCCTTCCGCCAACGGCCTGCAGAAGCGCGACGCGGCCAGCCTGCGGCTGAGCGGCGGCGCCGCGACGGAGAAGTCCGTCAAGGGTGCCCTGGCCGACGGCGGGACCTACATCACCGGGATGAACCAGCCGGGCGCCGCCGTCGAGTGGACGGTGGACGTCGACAAGCCCGGGAACTACCGGCTGAACCTGCGCTACGGCGTGCCCGGCAAGGACGCCAGCCTCACGACGTGGGCGAACGGCGACAAGACCTTCACCCCGATAAAGATGAAGAACTACGGCGCCAAGCCGGGCGACTGGGAGGCCGGCTGGTACACCAGCTGGGTCCAGGTGACGCTCAACAAGGGCACCAACGTCCTCAGGTTCTCCTGCGAGGCCGGCAACGCCTGCGAGGCCCATCTCGACCAGGTCTGGCTCTCGGCCGGCTAGAGCCGGTCGCCCGGGGTGGTGGCGGTGACCCGTAGATACGCCGCCACCGTCCGGGCCATCGCCTCCCGCGCGGGAGCCACGTAGCGGCGCGGGTCGACGACCCCCGGGTCGGCCGCCAGGCGGGCCCGGACCTCCGCCGTGAACGCCGTGTTCAGGGCCGTCCCGACGTTGATCTTCGTCATGCCCGCCGCCACCGCGCGGCGGAGCTCGGCGTCCGGGACGCCCGAGGAGCCGTGGAGGACCAGCGGGACGCCCGTCGCCGCGCGCAGCTCCGCGATCAGGGCGTGGTCCAGGACCGCCGTGCGTTCCGTCATCGCGTGGGTGCTGCCCACCGCCACCGCCAGCGCGTCCACGCCCGTGTCGGCCACGTACGCCGCCGCCTCCGCCGGATCCGTGCGGACACCCGGCGTGTGGGCGTCGCCCGCCTTCCCGCCGATACGGCCCAGCTCCGCCTCCACCCAGATGCCGCGCTCATGGCCCCAACGCACCGCCTCCGCCGTCGCCTTCACGTTCTCCCCGTACGGCAGCCTCGACGCGTCGAACATCACCGACCCGAAGTCGTGCGCCGCCGCCGCGCGCAACAGCTCCACGCTCTCCACGTGGTCCAGGTGAAGGGCCAGCCGGGCGCTCGACGCGCGGGCCACGGCGGCCGTGGCGGCGGCCAGGGGGGTCAGGTCGCCGCCGTGGAAGCGGACGGCGTTCTCGGAGATCTGGAGGATGGCCGGGGCGCCGGCCGCTTCGGCTCCTGCCGCTACGGCTTCTGCGTGTTCGAGGGTGATGACGTTGAAGGCGGTTACGGCTCCGCCTGTGGTTCGGGCGGCCGTCATGAGGACGTGGGTGCGGGTCAGTGGCATGGGGGGTTTCTCCCCCACCCCGCCCCTTCCCGTAACCGGGGCTCCGCCCCGGACCCCGTTGGCCTCAAACGCCGGCCGGGCTGGATTGGGCAGCGTTGGCCTCAAACGCCCGGGCTGGATCAGTCGGCCGGGCTGATTTTTATCTGCTTCAGCAGCTTCTCGTACACCGTCGCGTCGTACTCGCCCGCCGTCGGTGCCGCCACCGTCGCCGCCGACAGTGCCACCGCTCGCGTCAGGCGGTCCGGCCATGGGAGGTCTTCCGTCCATGCGGAGAGGAGGCCTGCCACCGCCGAGTCGCCGGCTCCTGTCGGGTTGCCCGTCAGGGGGCGGGGTGGGGTGGCGTGCCAGGTGCCTTCCGGGGTGACCGCCAGGATGCCCTCCGGGCCCAGGGACGCCGCTACCGCGTGGGCGCCCCGGCGGCGGGCGGCTATCGCGGCGCGCAGGGGGTCCGTGGTGCCGGTGAGGGCCGCGAGTTCGGCCGCGTTCGGTTTGACGGCGTCCGGGCGGGCCGCGATGCCCCGGCGGAGCGGTTCGCCGCTGGTGTCCAGCAGTACGGGTATGCGCCGGGCGCGGGCGGCGCGTACGAGGTGGGCGTACGCCCCTACCGGGACCCCCGGCGGGAGGCTGCCGCACAGGGCCACCGCTCGGGCGTCGCGCAGCAGATGGGCGTAGCGGTCGTCGAAGGCCGCCCACTCGGTGGGGGTGACGTCGGGTCCGGTCTCGTTGAGCTGCGTCGTGTCGCCCGTCGACTCGTCGACGACGGCGACCGTGCGGCGCGTGGGGCCGGTGATGTGGACGAACTCGTCGGTGACCGACGTCTCCGACAGCAGGGCGCGCACGGTCTCGCCCGTGGCGCCGCCGGTGAAACCCGTGGCCACGGTCTCGTGGCCGAGCGCGGCCAGGACGCGGGCGACGTTGAGGCCCTTGCCGCCGGGGCGTTCGGCGGCCCGTCCCACGCGGTGATCGGAGTGCGGCCGCAGCAGCGGGACGCGATACGTGAGATCGAGCGCGGCGTTGAGCGTGACCGTGAGGATCATCGGCGCCTCTCTCCTCGACCGGTGTGACGGGGGACGAATCTGCGCCAGCGATCATGCCAAAACAGCGGCGGCAGGCCCAGACCTCCGGGCCTGCCGCCGTCTGCGACACCGTGTCAGAGCGGTGGACTTTCAGCCCACTTCGGGATCGACCACCCATTCGCCCCGGCGCATGACGCCCACGAGGTCGTACGCGTCGTCGAGCACGACGAGATCGGCGTCCTTGCCCGCCTCCAGCGAGCCGATGCGGTCCGACAGGCCCAGCAGCCGGGCCGGGGTGGTGGACAGGGCCCGTACCGCGTCCGTCAGCGGCAGCCGGTCGACCGTCACCGCCCGCTTGAACGCCGTGTCCAGAGTGAGCGTCGAGCCCGCGATGGAACCGGCCGTCGGGCCGTCGGCGATCCGGGCCACGCCGTCCCTGACCTCGACGCCCATCGGGCCGAGGAAGTACATGCCGTCGTTCATCCCGGCCGCGCCCATGGCGTCGGTGATGAACGCGACCCGGTCGGCGCCCGCCCGCGCGAACGCCAGCTCCAGTACGGACGGGTGGAGGTGCGTCCCGTCGTTGATCAGCTCGACGGTGACGCGCTCGTCCTCCAGCAGGGCCGCGATCGGGCCCGGCGCGCGGTGCTGGAGCGCCGGCATCGCGTTGAAGAGGTGGGTGGCCACCGTGGCGCCCGCCTCGATGGCGTCGAGCGTGGCCTCGTAGGTGGAGTCCGTGTGGCCGACGGCGGCGATCACGCCGTGGTCCGCCAGCATGCGGACGGATTCCAGACCGCCGGGCAGCTCCGGCGCCAGCGTCATCATGCGGGCCGCTCCGCGCGCCGAGTCGACGAGCTTGCGCACGTCCGCCGGGTCGGGGTCGCGCAGCAGGCCGGGCTGGTGGGCGCCGCAGCGGTGGGGGGAGATGAACGGGCCCTCGAAGTGGATGCCGGCCAGGTCGCCCTGCTCGGTGAGCTCGGAGAGGACCGCCGCCTGCCGGGCCAGGTCGTCCAGGTCGCCGGTGACGGTGGAGGCGATCATCGTGGTGGTGCCGTGCGCGCGGTGCGTACGGATGGTGGTGAGCGCCTCCTCGGCCGTACCGGTGGAGAAGGACGCCCCACCGCCGCCGTGGAGGTGGATGTCCACGAAGCCGGGCACGATCGTGCGGCCGGTGAGGTCGAGGGTGCGCGTCCCCGTCGCGTCTCCGCCTACGGGCGCGTCGTGCGCGATGCGTCCGCCCTCGACCGTGACGCGGCCCCCCTCCACGACCCCGGTCGGCAGCACCACGCGGGCGCCGGCGAGAACCGTTCGTTCGACCATCAGGGGGTTACCTCCGTTGCGTGCGGGGCCCTCGCGTGGGGGACCGCCGGGTGCGGGTGCGGGTGCGGGTGCGGGTGTGTTGCGTCGGTCGGGCCGAGCAGGTCCCAGGCGAGCAGGCCCGCGCCCAGGCAGCCGGCGGTGTCCCCGAGGGCCGCCGGGACGACGCGGGGGAGCCTGCGGAAGGTGACGCGTTCCGCGACCGCCGCGCGCAGTGGCGTGAACAGCGTGTCGCCGGCCTCCGCGAGCCCGCCGCCGATGATCAGCGTGTCCGGGTCGAGCAGGCTGATCGCGATCACCAGGCCGTCGGCGAGCGCGTCGACGGCGTGCTGCCAGACCGCGCGGGCGCGCGGGTCGCCCGCCGCGACGGCCGCGGCGCAGTCGGCGGCGTCGGCGTCCGCGTCGCCGCTCGCCGCCGCCCAGGCGCGGGAGACGGCGGACGCGGACGCGAGCGTCTCCAGACAGCCGCGGCCGCCGCAGCCGCACACGATGCCGTCGGGGCCGGGGCGCACGACGACGTGGCCGATCTCGCCCGCGTAGCCGTGGGCGCCCTCCTCGATACGGCCGTCGATGCCGATCGCGCCCGCGATGCCGGTGCCGAGCGGGACGAAGAGGAAGCGGTTCGCGTCGCGGCCGGCGCCCAGGCGGCCCTCGGCGACGCCGCCGGTGCGGACGTCATGGCCCAGGGCGACGGGGATGCCGCCCAGGCGGGCGGCGAGGAGGTCGCGCAGGGGGAGATCGCGCCAGCCGAGGTTGGCGGAGTAGACCGCGGTGCCGGCGGCCGAGTCGACGATGCCGGGGACGGCCGCGCCGGCCGCCGCGGCGCCGGTGCCGCCGAACCGCTCGCGGCCGAGCGCCTGGAGCTCGGCCGCGAAGTCGAGGATGCCGGACACGACGGCGTCGGGGCCGCGGTCGCGGCCGGTCGGGCGCCGTGCCTCGTGCAGCAGCGTGCCGTCGGGGCCGACCAGGGCGGCCTTGATCCCGGTGCCGCCCACATCGAGGGCGATGACGTGTTTCACGCATGTAGTTTCGCTCGGCGGGGTGGGAAAGGTCTAGTCCACTCGCCGGGCGCGGGCCTCAGCCCCCGGACGGGCTGAAAAGGATCACGCTTCGCGTCAGGTTCTTCGGTTCGTCCGGGTTCATGCCCCGGGACTCCGCCACCTCCACCGCCACGCGCTGGGCGCGGATCAGCGTCGCCATCGGGTCCTCCGGGGTCTCCTCCGCCGTGAAGGCCAGCGTGCCGCCCGCCCGCGCCACGTCCTCCGCCAAACCCTCCGGCAGCGGGCCGAAGGCCCACGTCACCCTGTCCGGGCCGGCGATCGCCAGGGGGCCGTGGCGGTACTCCATCGCCGGGTACGCCTCCGTCCACGCGCCCGCGGCCTCGCGCATCTTCAGGGCCGCCTCCTGCGCCAGACCGTACGTCCAGCCGCTGCCCAGGAACGTCCACTGGGTCGCGGTCAGCGCCGCCGCCGGCAAGGGGGCCTCGACCGCTCGTTCCGCGTCCGTGGCCGCCCGTTCCACTGTCTCCACCCCCTCCAGGCCCGCGCGCAGGAACGCGAGCGCGGTCGTCGCGAAGCGCGTCTGCACCACCGACTCCTCGTCCGCCCAGTCCAGGACCGTGACCTCGTCCGCCACCCGTGTGACGGGCGACGCCGCGTCGGCGGTCACCGCCAGGACGGTCAGGCGTCCTCGTACCGCCTCGATCAGGTCGAGCACCTCCGTCGTGGTTCCCGAGCGTGTGATCACCACCAGCCGGTCGTACGCGCGGGACAGCGGGAACTCCGACGCCGCGAACGCGTCCGTCTCGCCCTGCCCCGCCGCCTCCCGCAGCGCCGCGTACGCCTGCGCCATGAACCACGACGTGCCGCAGCCGGCCACCGCCACCCGCTCGCCCGGCCTCGGTAGCCCCGTCGCCCCCTCGGCGGCCCGCGCGGCGCGGCGCCAGTCGTCCGGCTGCGTCGCCAGCTCGCGGGCGGTCAGGGAGGGGAGTGCGGAAGGGGACGGCTTCATGCGCTGAGCTCCTCGCGGTGCGGTCGTGCGGCGAAAGCGGTCGCCTCGTGCTTAGCAGCCGCCCCTGACCTGGGGGAAGAGTCGTACGGCGATACCGAAGCGCAACCCGGGAGAAGTAGACCGTAAGGTGGCGCGCGGGAGAGACTCACGGTCTCCACGGGATTGACACACGAACCACAAGGTGGGTAGCAGCAGTGCAGCGGCGGCGGTTCTTGGGCATGACGGCGGCGGGTGCCGCCACGGCGGCGTTCGCACCGGCGCTGGCGGGTTGCGGCGCGAGCACACCGGGTGGTGCCACGACGCTGAAGCTCGTGGCCGCCGACTACGGCGACAAGGAGGCGAACAGCTCCCGGAAGTACTGGGAGAACCTCGTCCACGAGTTCGAGAAGCAGCACAGCAAGATCAAGGTCGACGTCGAGGTCTACAGCTGGACCGAGGTCGACAAGAAGGTCGCCGACATGGTGGCCGCCGGCAAGGCCCCCGACATGGCGCAGATCGGCGCCTACGCCGACTACGCCGCCGCCGGCAAGCTCTACAGCGCCGACCAGATGCTCTCGATCCCCACCCAGGCCGACTTCATCCCCTCCATCGCCAAGGCCGGCGAGGTGGCCCGGGTGCAGTACGGCATCCCGTTCGTGTCCAGCTCCCGCCTGCTGTTCTTCAACAAGAAGCTGTTCGCCAAGGCCGGCATCGCCAAGGCGCCGGAGAGCTGGGACGAGCTCCAGGCCGCCGCGAAGAAGCTCAGCGCCGCCGGCGTGAAGATACCTTTCGGCTTGCCGCTGGGCCCGGAGGAGGCGCCCGCCGAGACGATGATGTGGATGCTGAGTGCCGGTGGTGGTTACACCAACCAGGACGGCAGCTACATGATCAACTCGCCGGAGAACATCAAGGCGTTCACCTGGCTGCGCGACGAGCTGGTCGGCCAGGGCCTCACCGGTCCCGGCAACCCCGCCCGCACCAACCGCCAGGAGGTCTTCGACGCCTTCTGCAAGGGCGAGGTCGGCATGCTCAACGGCCACCCGACCCTGATGCAGCAGGCCGCCGCCGCGCACATCGACTTCGACATGGCCCCGCTGCCCGGCGTCAAGGGACCCTCCAAGTCGACCATGGGCGTCGCCGACTGGATGATGGCGTTCAAGCGGAACGGCCACCGCGCGCAGATCGGCACGTTCCTCGACTTCGTCTTCAGCAAGGACAACGTGCTGTCCTTCACCACCCAGTACAAGCTCCTGCCGGTCACCACGACCGCCGCCAACGCCATGCAGGAGAGCCGCGCCAACAGTGATCTGTGGCAGTTCCTGAAGCAGCTCCAGAACGCCGAGTTCTACCCGGCGAGCAAGACCTCCTGGGCCTCGGTCAGCAAGACGGTCAAGGAGAAGATCGGCGCGACCGTGCAGAAGGGTGGCGACCCCAACGCCGTCCTCGGCGAGATCTCGCGTGAGGCCGGCGCCGTCGAGCTCGCCAGCCGCACCGACGGCCGCCAGGGCGGCTGAGGCAGCTAGGCTGCCGGGCATGGACCCCGATGCCGACGCCGATCCCGTAGGCCTCACCGACCGGGACCGGGCCGTCCTCGCCTTCGAGCGGCGGACGTGGCCCGGGCCCGGCGCCAAGGAACGCGCCGTCCGCGAAGAGCTCGGCATCACCCCCACCCGCTACTACCAGCTGCTCAACGCCCTGCTCGACGACCCGCGCGCCCTCGCCCACGACCCCGTCACCGTCAACCGGCTGCGCCGGCTGCGGGACGAGCGGCGCGCCCGGCGCTGAACCGGCGCGCTGAACCGGCGCGCCGAACCGGCGCGCCGAACCGGGGCGGGCGAGCGCGTACAACTGCCCTCCCGTCCGCCGGGCGCCCCGGTAGGGTCGGCCGTATGGGCAGCCATCCCCTCCCGGAAGCCGTGACCGCCGCCGGCCGCGACGGACTGGACGCGCTGCTCGCGCGCCCCGAACGCGCGGTCGTCGCCCTGGACTTCGACGGCACCCTCGCCGCGATCGTGCCCGACCCGGAGCGGGCCCGCGCCCACCCCGGAGCCGTTCCGGCGCTCGCCCGCCTGGCGCCCCGCCTGGCCTCCGTCGCCGTCGTCACCGGCCGCCCGGCCGGGGCCGCCGTACGCCTCGGTGGGTTCTCCGGCGTGTCCGGGCTGGAGCACCTCGTCGTGCTCGGCCACTACGGCGCCGAGCGCTGGGACGCGGTGACGGGCACCGTCCGCGCCCCCGCCGTCCACCCCGGCGTCGCCGCCGTCCAGGCCGAACTCCCCGGCGTCCTCGACGCGTCCGGCGCCTGGCACGGCACCTGGATCGAGGACAAGGGCCGGGCCGTCGCCGTGCACACGCGCCGCGCCGACGACCCCGAGGCCGCGTTCGAGGCCCTGCGGGCGCCGCTCGCCGGCCTCGCCGCCCGGCACGGCCTGATCGTCGAGCCCGGCCGGCTCGTGCTGGAGCTGCGCCCGCCGGGCATGGACAAGGGCGTCGCCCTCGCCGCGTACGTCCGCGAGATCGGCGCCGGGGCCGTCCTCTACGCCGGCGACGACCTCGGCGACCTCGCCGCGTTCGCGGCCGTGGAGAAGCTGCGCTCCGAAGGCGTCCCCGGCACGCTCGTGTGCAGCGGGAGCAGCGAGGTGGCCGTCCTCGCCGAGCGCGCCGACCTCGTCGTCGACGGGCCGCCCGGGGTGGTCGGGCTGCTGGCCGCGCTGGCGGACGAGCTCGGCTGACGCCGCGGCCGGGGCCGGTCCCGGCCTTGGCCCCGGTCTTGGCCCCGTCTTGGCTGCGGGTGCGTTGTGGCTGGTCGCGCAGTTCCTCGCGCCCCTTTGGGGCGCTGCCGAGCTGTGTCGGGTGCGGGTGCGTCGTGGCTGGTCGCGCCGTTCCTCGCGCCCCCTTCGGGGCGCTGCACTGCCCCTCAGAGTGCTCGTAGCTGGTCCACGAACCACTTCGCCGGTGGTAGTGCCGTCGCCGCCTCCGCCAGGCGGCGGGTGCGGGCCGTTCGCTCCTCCGGGTCCATCAGCAGGGCCGTGTGGAGGGCGCGGGCCGTGGCCGCCACGTCGTAGGGGTTGACCGTCAGGGCCGCGTCGCCCAGCTCGGCCGCCGCGCCCGCCTCGCGCGAGAGCACCAGCGCGCAGCCTCGGTCGGAGACGACCGGGACCTCCTTGGCGACCAGGTTCATGCCGTCCCGGATGGGGTTCACCAGGGCCACGTCGGCCAGCCGGTAGGCCGCGAGCGAGCGCGGGAAGTCGTCCTCCATCTGGAGCGCCACCGGCGTCCACTCCGCCGTGCCGAACGTGGAGTTGATCTCCGCGGCAACCCGGCCGACCTCGGCCATGTAGTCGCGGTACACCGCGAGGTCCTGCCGCGAGGGGTAGGCGAAGGCGATGTGCACGACCTCGCCGCGCCACCGCGGGTGGTCCTCCAGCAGGCGGCGGAAGGCCAGCAGGCCGCGCACGATGTTCTTCGACAGCTCCGTGCGGTCCACCCGGACGATCGTCCGGCGGCCCGGCCCGATCTGCCGCCGCAGCGCGGCCAGCCGCTCCTCGACGTCCGGCCGGTGCGCCCGCTCGCGCAGGAACTCCCCGTCCGCGCCCAGCCCGTGCACACCGAGCCGCGTCGTCCGGCCCTCGAAGCGCACCGCCGTCGCGACGTCCCCCTCGCGTACGACCTCCGCGCCCGGCAGCACCTCCGCGCAGCACGCGGCGAACGCCTCCGCCCAGCGCCGGGTGAGGAAGCCCGCCCGGTCACCGCCGAGGACACCGCGCAGCACCTGCTCGGCGACGTCGTCGGGCAGCACGCGGTAGTAGTCCGGCGGGGCCCAGGGGGTGTGCGAGAAGTGGCCGATCCGCAGATCGGGGCGGCGGGCGCGGAGCAGGCCCGGCACCAGCGTGAGGTGGTAGTCCTGCACCAGGACGGAGGCGCCCTCCGCGGCCTCCTCCGCGACGGCGTCCGCGAAGGCGGCGTTGTACGCCTCGTACGCCGCCCACTCCTTGCGGAAGCCGCCGTCGAAGACCGGCTCCAGCGGGGTCTGCCACAGCATGTGGTGCGCGAACCACAGCACGGAATTGGCCACGCCGTTGTACGCGGCGGCGAACGTGGCCGGATCGATGTCCAGCATCCGCACCAGGGGTCCGCCGGTGTCCGCCGTGTCCAGCCGCCGGCCCGCGCGGCGGGCCGCCTCGCGGTCGCCGTCGCCCAGCGCCGCGCACACCCAGACGGCCGCCGCCCCTTCGGGGTCCCGGCCGATCTCGCTCAGCCCGGAGACCAGCCCGCCGCCGCCCCGCCCCGCGGCCAGCGAACCGTCCTCGCGCCGCCGGTACGTCACGGGCCCCCGGTTGGAGGCCACGAGGATCGGCGCGGCCCCCCGGCCCGGGCCGGGATGGGTGTGCTCAACGACCATGACGCCAGCCTTGCCCTTCCGGGAACCGCTCAAACGTACGCCTATGCGGCGTGCCGCCGGGCGTACTCCGGTATCCCGGCCATCGGCGGCCGTTCCTCCGTGTCCACCGGGTACGTCCGCGGCACGAAGCCCTCCGCGGTGCGCTCGAACTGGGTGAGCACCGGACGCACCAGATGGCCGCGGGCCAGCCGGAGCTGCGCGGTGCGGTAGATCGCGGCCGCCATCCGGCCCAGGGCCCGGCCGTCCTGGTGCCGGTGCTTGCGTACCCCGACGTCCACCTGGGCGAGCGCGTCCAGGCCCACCGTGTGCAGCGCGTCCACCAGCAGACCCAGCTCGACGCCGTACCCCACCGGGAACGGCAGCCGCTCCAGCAGCTCGCGGCGGGCCGCGTACTCGCCGCCCAGCGGCTGCACGAAGCCCGCCAGCCGCGGCCAGTGGAGGTTGAGCAGCGGGCGCGCCACCAGCTCGGTCACCCGTCCGCCCTGGCCCGGGGCCTCGCCGAGCGGACGGTCGTACATCGCCTTGACGAAATGCACGTCCGGGTCGGTCAGCAGCGGCCCGACGATCCCCGAGACGAACGCGGGGGAGAAGTCCCTCAGGTCCGCGTCGACGAAGCACACGACGTCACCGGTGGTGGCCAGCAGCGACCGCCACAGCACCTCGCCCTTGCCGGGCAGCGTGGGCAGCCGGGGCAGGATCTCGTCCCGGTGCACCACCCGGGCCCCGGCCGCCGCGGCGACCTCGGCCGTGCGGTCGGTGGACCCCGAGTCCACCACCACCAGCTCGTCGACCAGCGGCACGGCGTCCGACATCAGCTCGCGGCGGATCGTCGCCACGATCTCGCCGACGGTCGCCTCCTCGTCGAGCGCCGGCAGCACGACGCTGACGGTGGTGCCCGTGTCGCGTTTCGCGGCGAGCAGCTGGTCGAGCGGACGGTCGGCGGCGGTCCAGGACCGCCGGGCCAGCCAGCGCTCCACCTCTTCCAGCACGTGCATGACTCCTCGGTGTCGATCGTCGCGATGACGCATTCGTGACGCATCTCGGACGCGTCCCATGACGCATCTCGCGGTGCGGACGGGCCCTCGAAGCGGGCCGTCCCTTCCGTTACAGTCTTGAACAACGCGGACGGCCGTCCTATGTCGGGGGTCGTCGCGCGCACAAACGCCCGGGCCGCGCCCGGGCCATACCGCTCATCCAGAGGGGCAGAGGGACACGGCCCGTTGAAGCCCCGGCAACCCTCCAGCCGGTACTCGGTCATCCGACGCGAGGCTCCCGGCGGGGAAGGTGCCAATTCCGTCTCGTGGTGACGTTCGCCGCGAGGAAGATGAGGAGAAAGGGCCTCGCCTCCATGGCTGTCGAAGCCGTTGAAAGTCGTACCGTCGTACCCGCACCCTCCGCTTTCGGCCCCGCCGTCGCGCTCTCCTGCCGCGAGTGCGGCGAGCGCTTCGACCTCGGGCCCGTCTTCGCCTGCGCCTCCTGCTTCGGGCCGCTGGAAGTGGCGTACGAGCTGCCCGCCGGTGACCCCGAGGCGCTCCGCCGCCGCATCGAGGCCGGCCCGCCCAGCATCTGGCGCTACGCCCCCCTGCTGCCCGTACCCGCCGACGTGGCCGGCAAGCCCGGCCTCCACCCGGGCTTCACCCGGCTGGTCAAGGCCGACAACCTCGCCCGCGAGCTCGGCGTGACCGGCGGGCTGTACATCAAGGACGACTCCGGCAACCCCACGCACTCCTTCAAGGACCGCGTCGTCGCCATCGCCGTCGAGGCCGCCCGCGCCTTCGGCTTCACCACCCTGTCCTGCTCCTCGACCGGCAACCTCGCGGGCGCGGTCGGCGCCGCCGCCGCCCGGGCCGGCTTCCGCTCCTGCGTCTTCATCCCGCACGACCTGGAGGCCGGGAAGGTCGTCATGGCCGCCGTCTACGGCGGCGATCTCGTCGGCATCGAGGGCACCTACGACGACGTCAACCGCTTCTGCAGCGAGCTCATCGGCGACCCGCTCGGCGAGGGCTGGGGCTTCGTCAACGTCAACCTCCGCCCCTACTACGGCGAGGGCTCCAAGACCCTCGCCTACGAGATCTGCGAGCAGCTGGGTTGGCGCCTCCCGGACCAGATCGTGGTGCCGGTCGCCTCGGGCTCACAGCTGACGAAGATCGACAAGGGGCTGAAGGAGCTCATCGCCCTCGGCCTCGTCGAGGACCGCCCGTACAAGATCTTCGGTGCGCAGGCCGAGGGCTGCTCCCCGGTTTCGCGGGCCTTCAAGGACGGCCACGACGTGGTCCGCCCGGTGAAGCCCGACACCATCGCGAAGTCCCTCGCGATCGGCAACCCCGCCGACGGGCCGTACGTCCTGGACATCGCGCGGCGCACGGGCGGCGCCGTCGAGGACGTCGACGACGCGCGGATCGTGGACGCCATCGGGCTGCTGGCGCGCACGGAGGGCATCTTCGCCGAGACGGCGGGCGGCGTGACGGTGGGCGTGACGCGGAAGCTGCTGGAGGACGGCGTGCTCGACCCGTCGCTCACCACCGTCGTCCTCAACACGGGGGACGGGCTCAAGACCCTCGACGCCGTGACGGCGGGGCCGACGGCGACGATCCGGCCGTCGCTGGAGGCGTTCCGCGCGGCGGGTCTCGCCGGCGCCGGCGACTGACGCCCTCTCCCGCCCCTCTGCCTTCCTCCCGTTCCTTCCTCCCGTCCCTTCCCGACTTCCCGACTCATGAGGTGACTCCACCATGAGCGTTTCCGTTCGCATTCCCACCATCCTGCGTACGTACACCGGCGGCCGGGCCGAGGTGCCCGCCGACGGGGCGACCCTCCGCGAGGTCATCGCCTCCCTTGAGGCGAACCACCCCGGCATCGCCGCGCGGGTGCTGGACGACGCCGGGAAGCTGCGCCGGTTCGTCAACGTCTATGTGAACGACGACGACGTCCGCTTCGAGGGCGGCCTGGAGGCGGCGACGCCCGACGGCGCCGGCGTCTCGATCATTCCGGCGGTCGCCGGAGGCTGACCTTTGGCCTGAGCTTTTCTCAGAGTTCCTCTGCATATCCCCGGAATCGCCCCGCCCGTAAAACGGACGGGGCGATTCCGTCTGTTGAAGCGCGATAGAGTTGAGGCGTTCCCCCTCCGGTGTCAGCACCGAACGCATATGAGAACCCGTCAAGTTGTGCGCGAAACAGGTGCACGAATTGTCGGGTTGGTTGCGTTATGCCCGGTCCGACTTGCCCGAGAAGCTGCGGAAATCGGTACGAATAACCGATCGGCCGCACCTGGAATTCTCGTCCGACTGACCTGTTGCAGACGGCATCCGTGCAGATACATTCAGCCGCGGTCGACGCGTTCCGGCGCACACCTCCATCCTGTCTGGGGGTGAGGTCTGACCCGGGTCCGCGAAGTGCGGTCCTGTGCAAGGGCCAGTAATAGGGGAGTTAGGCATGGCTCAGGGCACCGTCAAGTGGTTCAACGCGGAGAAGGGGTACGGCTTCATCGCGGTCGACGGTGGTGCGGATGTTTTCGTCCACTACAGCGCGATTCAGATGGACGGCTACCGCACCCTCGAGGAGGGGCAGCGAGTCGAGTTCGAGATCTCGCAGGGCCAGAAGGGGCCGCAGGCGGACATGGTGAAGCTGAGCGTCTGATCGCCACGCACGCATCGACCGGCTCGCCCGGCTTGCCGAGGGGCCCGCACCTTGTACGAGGTGCGGGCCCCTCGCGCGTGCGCGCGCGTGGAGAAACGCAGGCTGATCAGGCGTGGGTGTGGTTGCGGGCGGCCGCGTGCATGGCTGTCCGCGATCGTGGGCATGCACCGGGTTGCACTGAGTCGCTTGCGCCCCCGGCTACCGCCGGGAGGTGCCCCCAGTTGCCACCTGAGGTGGGAGACCCCGTGGACCGCTTGCACTCGCGAGGGTCGAGTGCTAATCATTGGGCTTAGCACTCTCCTGGTGAGAGTGACAGATTTGGACCGTCGGTGAGGTCCGGGAGCCAAGCGGGGCAAGGAACCGCGCGGTCCCCCGGCCGTCCGTCGCGGGCACCAGCGCGGTCCGGAGCAGTCTCCACCCCGTCCTGGGAGGACCACTTCACATGGCCAAGATCATCGCGTTCGACGAGGAGGCACGGCGCGGTCTCGAGCGCGGGATGAACCAGCTCGCCGACGCCGTCAAGGTCACCCTTGGCCCCAAGGGCCGCAACGTCGTCCTCGAGAAGAAGTGGGGCGCCCCCACGATCACCAACGATGGTGTGTCCATCGCCAAGGAGATCGAGCTCGAGGACCCGTACGAGAAGATCGGCGCCGAGCTGGTCAAGGAGGTCGCGAAGAAGACGGACGACGTCGCCGGTGACGGCACGACGACCGCGACCGTCCTCGCCCAGGCGCTGGTCCGCGAGGGTCTGCGCAACGTGGCCGCGGGTGCCAACCCGATGGCCCTGAAGCGCGGTATCGAGAAGGCCGTCGAGGCCGTCTCCGCGGCCCTGCTCGAGCAGGCCAAGGACGTGGAGACCAAGGAGCAGATCGCCTCCACCGCCTCCATCTCCGCCGCCGACACCCAGATCGGCGAGCTCATCGCCGAGGCCATGGACAAGGTCGGCAAGGAAGGCGTCATCACCGTCGAGGAGTCCCAGACCTTCGGTCTGGAGCTGGAGCTCACCGAGGGTATGCGCTTCGACAAGGGCTACATCTCGGCGTACTTCGCCACCGACATGGAGCGTATGGAGGCCTCCCTCGAGGACCCGTACATCCTGATCGTCAACTCGAAGGTCAGCTCGGTCAAGGACCTGCTGCCGCTCCTCGAGAAGGTCATGCAGTCCGGCAAGCCGCTGCTGATCATCGCCGAGGACGTCGAGGGCGAGGCCCTGTCGACCCTGGTCGTCAACAAGATCCGCGGCACCTTCAAGTCCGTCGCCGTCAAGGCCCCGGGCTTCGGCGACCGCCGCAAGGCCATGCTGGGCGACATCGCCATCCTCACCGGTGGCACGGTCATCTCCGAGGAGGTCGGCCTCAAGCTGGAGAACGCCGGTCTCGACCTGCTCGGCCGCGCCCGCAAGGTCGTCATCACCAAGGACGAGACGACGATCGTCGACGGTGCCGGTGACAGCGAGCAGGTCCAGGGCCGCGTCAACCAGATCCGTGCCGAGATCGAGAACAGCGACTCGGACTACGACCGCGAGAAGCTCCAGGAGCGCCTGGCGAAGCTGGCCGGCGGCGTGGCCGTCATCAAGGCCGGTGCCGCCACCGAGGTGGAGCTCAAGGAGCGCAAGCACCGCATCGAGGACGCCGTCCGCAACGCCAAGGCCGCGGTCGAGGAGGGCATCGTCGCCGGTGGTGGCGTGGCCCTGCTCCAGGCTTCCTCGGTCTTCGAGAAGCTGGACCTCGACGGTGACGAGGCCACCGGTGCCGCCGCTGTGAAGCTGGCCCTGGAGGCCCCGCTGAAGCAGATCTCCGTGAACGCCGGCCTCGAGGGTGGCGTCATCGTGGAGAAGGTGCGCAACCTGACCCCGGGCCACGGTCTGAACGCCGCGACCGGCGAGTACGTCGACATGATCGCCGAGGGCATCATCGACCCCGCCAAGGTCACGCGCTCCGCGCTGCAGAACGCCGCGTCGATCGCCGCTCTGTTCCTGACCACCGAGGCCGTCATCGCCGACAAGCCGGAGAAGGCCGCCGCGGCCGCTCCGGGCGGCATGCCCGGCGGCGAGATGGACTTCTGATCAGCCTGACCGGTTGATCGCCCGTCCTTCCAGGACACCGGGGCGGCACTCCCTCACGGGGGTGCCGCCCCGGTGGCGTTCTCGGGCGGCCCACCCGTACGGCGCCGCATGAGGGACACTGGAAGCTTGTCCCGGGGCAGTCCCCGGGCACGGAGTGGAAGGCGGAGGCGTGAACGGACCCCTCATCGTCCAGAGCGACAAGACCCTGCTGCTGGAGGTGGACCACGAGCAGGCGGAGGCCTGCCGCAGGGCGATCGCGCCGTTCGCCGAGCTGGAGCGGGCGCCCGAGCACATCCACACCTACCGGGTGACCCCGCTGGGGCTGTGGAACGCGCGGGCCGCCGGGCACGACGCCGAGCAGGTCGTCGACGCGCTCGTGAACCACTCCCGCTACCCCGTGCCGCACGCCCTGCTCGTCGACATCGCCGAGACCATGGCCCGCTACGGGCGGCTGCGGCTGCTCAAGCACCCCACGCACGGGCTGGTGCTGGAGAGCACCGACCGGCCGGTGCTGGAGGAGATCCTCCGCTCCAAGAAGATCCAGCCCCTGGTGGGCGCCCGGATCGACCCGGACACCGTGGCCGTACACCCCTCCGAGCGCGGTCAGATCAAGCAGACGCTGCTGAAGCTGGGCTGGCCCGCCGAGGACCTCGCCGGATACGTGGACGGCGAGGCGCACCCCATCGAGCTGCGCGAGGACGGCTGGGCGCTGCGCCCGTACCAGCGGCAGGCCGTGGACGGCTTCTGGCACGGCGGCTCGGGCGTGGTCGTCCTGCCCTGCGGCGCCGGCAAGACGCTCGTCGGCGCGGGGGCGATGGCGGAGGCCAAGGCCACCACCCTGATCCTGGTCACCAACACCGTCTCCGCACGGCAGTGGAAGCACGAGCTGGTGAAGCGGACGTCGCTGACCGAGGACGAGATCGGCGAGTACAGCGGTACGCGGAAGGAGATCCGCCCGGTCACCATCGCCACCTACCAGGTGCTGACGACCAAGCGGAAGGGCGTCTACCCGCACCTGGAGCTCTTCGACTCCCGCGACTGGGGCCTGGTCGTCTACGACGAGGTCCACCTGCTGCCGGCGCCCGTCTTCAAGTTCACCGCCGACCTCCAGGCACGGCGGCGGCTCGGACTGACCGCGACGCTGGTGCGCGAGGACGGCCGGGAGTCCGACGTCTTCTCCCTCATCGGCCCCAAGCGCTTCGACGCGCCCTGGAAGGAGATCGAGGCGCAGGGCTACATCGCCCCGGCCGACTGCGTCGAGGTGCGCGTCAATCTCACCGACTCCGAGCGGCTGGCGTACGCGACGGCCGAGACGGAGGAGAAGTACCGCTTCTGCGCCACGACCGCCACCAAGCGGAAGGTCACCGAGGCGCTGGTGCGCAAGCACCAGGGGGAGCAGACGCTGGTCATCGGGCAGTACATCGACCAGCTCGACGAGCTCGGCGAGCACCTGGACGCGCCCGTCATCAAGGGCGAGACGACCAACGCGCAGCGCGAGAAGCTCTTCGACGCCTTCCGGGAGGGCGAGATCTCGGTGCTCGTCGTCTCCAAGGTCGCCAACTTCTCGATCGACCTGCCGGAGGCGACGGTCGCCATCCAGGTGTCGGGCACCTTCGGCTCGCGGCAGGAGGAGGCCCAGCGGCTGGGCCGCGTGCTGCGCCCGAAGGCCGACGGGCACGAGGCCCGCTTCTACTCGGTGGTCGCCCGTGACACGGTCGACCAGGACTTCGCCGCGCACCGCCAGCGCTTCCTGGCGGAGCAGGGGTACGCGTACCGGATCGTGGACGCGGACTCGCTGCTGGCGGGGGAGGACGCGTAGGCGCGGTCGGGCCTGCGGTCAGGCGCGCGGTCGGGCCTGCGGTCAGGCCTTGCGCTTGTCGGCGTACTCGCCGAGGACGACGACGCTCACGGCCGCGCCGGTGAAGGCCTTGATCGCCCGGATGGCGGTGGTCAGGGGGGAGACGGCGGACTCGGGGGCCGGGGTGACGGAGGTGGTGGTCATGCCTTCCATCATGGTTCCCGTACGCCCGCCGGGCATCGGCCTGCCGGTGTAAACGCAAGGCCCCGGGCCTACGACCCGAGGATCATGCCGTCTCCTACGGAAGGCAGACACCGACCCCGAGGGCCACCTGGGGGCGCCCCGAAAATCGTTCGCGCCCCCGGGCGCCACTGGCTAGACTCCTCCGTTCCCGCCGCCTCCCGTCCCGCCGTACTCCGCCGTACGGGAGCGCGCCGCCGTCCGGTCGGTAACCGGCGGCTTCCACTCGTTCCGCCGTACGCCTGGAGGCCCCGCCGTGTCCGCGCAGCACGTGACGTCGACGACCGTGAACGACCCCCTGGAACGGGAGCGCGCCCACCTGGCGTCGTCCCGGGCCGCCCTGCGCGCGATGCGCGCCGACGTCGAGGCGCTCGACATCAAGGACGTCACCGCCAACTGGGTCAACGCCGCCGTCCTGCAGCGGCAGATCGAGGACCGCATCGCCGCCCTCGCCGACCTCGCCCACACCCCGCTCTTCTTCGGGCGGCTCGACTACCTGCGGGGCGAGCGCTTCTACATCGGGCGGCGGCACGTGCACGACGCCGACGGCGAACCGATGGTGATCGACTGGCGCGCGCCCGTCTCGCAGCCGTTCTACCGGGCCTCCAAGAAGGACCCGATGGACGTGGGGCAGCGCCGCCGCTTCGGCTACACCGGCGGCGACCTCACCGCGTACGAGGACGAGGACCTGACGGACACGGCGGGCGGCGAGCAGGCCAGCCGGCTGCTCCAGAGCGAGATCGAACGCCCGCGCGTCGGTCCCATGCGGGACATCGTCGCCACCATCCAGCCCGAGCAGGACGAGATCGTGCGCGCCGGCATCGGCGGCACGGTGTGCGTCCAGGGGGCGCCGGGCACCGGGAAGACCGCCGTCGGCCTCCACCGCGTCGCCTACCTCCTCTACGCCCACCGCGAGCGGCTCGCCCGCACCGGCACGCTGGTCGTCGGCCCCAACCGCTCCTTCCTCCGCTACATCGAGCAAGTGCTGCCCGCGCTGGGCGAGTTGAACGTCGCCCAGGCGACCGTCGACGACCTCGTCGCGCACGTGGAGGTGCGCGGCACCGACCCCGCCGGCGCGGCGCGGATCAAGGGCGACGCGCGGATGGCGGAGGTGCTGCGGCGCGCCGTCCGGTCCGGGGTGACGATGCCGGTCGAGCCGGTGGTCGTCGTGCGCGGCTCGCGGCGCTGGCGCGTCCCCGCGTACGAGATCGAGGAGATGGTGCGCGAGCTGCTCGCCCGCGACATCCGCTACGGCGCGGCGCGCGAGGCCCTGCCGCAACGCATCGCGCACGCCGTGCTCGTACGGATGGAGGAGGCCGGCGAGGCCCCCGACGACCGGGTGCAGGACGCGGTCGCGCGCACCGCGGTCGTCAAGGCGGCCGTCAAGGCGATCTGGCCGGCCGTCGAGCCGGCGAAGCTGGTGCTGCGGCTGCTGTCCGACGCGGAGTTCCTCGCGGAGCACGCCGAGGGGGTGCTGGACGCCGACGAGCAGCGGGAGATCCTCTGGGCGAAGCCCGCGCGGTCGGTGCGCTCGGCGAAGTGGTCCGCAGCGGACGCCGTACTGATCGACGAGGCGGCGGACCTCGTCGCCCGCACCGCCTCGCTGGGCCACGTGGTCCTCGACGAGGCGCAGGACCTCTCGCCCATGCAGTACCGGGCCGTGGGGCGCCGCTGCACCACCGGCTCGGCGACGATCCTCGGCGACATCGCGCAGGGCACCACGCCCTGGGCGACGCGCGGCTGGCGGGAGGCGCTGTTCCACCTGGGCAAGCCGGACGCCGCCGTGGAGGAACTGACCCAGGGTTTCCGCGTGCCGCGCGAGGTGATCGCCTACGCGTCGCGACTGCTGCCGGCGATCGCCCCGGGGCTGACGGAGGCGACGTCGATGCGGGAGTCGCCGGGCGACTTCTCGGTACGCCGGGTGGAGCCCGGCGAGCTGGACACGGCGGTCCTGGAGGCGTGCCGGGCCGCGCTCGGCCGGGAGGGATCGATCGGCCTGATCGCCGCCGACGACCGGGTCCCGGCGCTGGGGGAGGCGCTGGCGGAGGCCGGCCTGCCGTACCTGGCCCCGGGCGAGGAGACGTCGGCGGAGGCGCGGCTGACGCTGGTGCCGGCGTCGTTGGCGAAGGGTCTCGAGTACGACTATGTGGTGCTGGACG
Organism: Streptomyces sp. NPDC044063; assembly: GCF_056434285.1. Classification (NCBI taxonomy): domain Bacteria; kingdom Bacillati; phylum Actinomycetota; class Actinomycetes; order Kitasatosporales; family Streptomycetaceae; genus Streptomyces; species Streptomyces sp. NPDC044063. Next base: position 253,031 of record NZ_JBWKFM010000003.1, on the reverse strand, counting down.
AGCCGGCGGAGGTGGTGGCGGGGGAGCCGGACGAGCGGACCGGGTTGCGGCGGCTGTACGTGGCGCTGACGCGGGCGGTTTCGGGGCTGGCGGTGGTGCACGCCGCGCCGCTCCCGGCGGAGCTCTCCCGGGGCTCCGCCCCGGACCCCGGTCCTCAAACGCCGGACGGGCTGATTTTCAGCCCGTCCGGCGATTGAGGACGACGCGCGTCAGCGCGGATCAGGCGTCCAGCGCCGTCCGCCACGCGCGGACCGCGGTCGGGTCCACGGCGGCCTCCCAGCCGCCCGGGCGCGCCGCCCCGCCGATGTGGAACGCCGTCACCCCGGCATCGCGCAGCACCGGCACATGCTTCAGCTTCAGGCCGCCGCCCGCCATGATCCGCGGTTCGTAGCCCGGTTCGTCGCCGCGGGCCGCCTCCGCGAGGAGCGTGGTGAGGCCGTCGTCGACGCCCGAGGCCGAGCCGGCGGTGAGGTAGGTGTCGAGGCCGGGCTGGTCGGCGAGTTGTTTGCGGAGGGCGTCGCGGTCCGCCGCGCGGTCGATCGCGCGGTGGAAGGTCCAGCGGGCCCGCGGGCCGATCGCGTCGGCGAGGGCCGCCACCGCCGGGAGGTCGGCGCGGCCGTCGTCGGTGAGGAAGCCGAGGACGAATTCCTCCGCTCCTTCCGCGCGCAGTGCCCGCGCGGTCCCGCACAGGGCCTCCAGCGCCGCCGCGCCGCCCGCCGCGAAGCCGTCCGTGGCGCGGAGCATCACGCGCACCGGGATGTCGACGGCGGCCCGGACGGCCGCGAAGGTCTCGCGGGCGGGGGTGAGGCCGTCGGCGGCCATGTCGGTGACCAGTTCGAGCCGGTCCGCACCTCCGGACTCCGCCGCCGTCGCGTCCTCGGGGCCGAGCGCGATCACCTCAAGAATTGGTCTAGACATGTGTCCAGCCTGCCACACCCGCGCCCCGCGCACGTAGCCGTACCCCACAATTGACCCATGGCCGTCACGCCCGAGCACCTTCGCGCCCGCTGGGAGCAGACCGTCGACCGGGTCCGCACCGCTCCCGGACCGGACCCCGCCCGCTACGCCGACGACCTCCTGGCCCGGTGGTCCGAGCCGGAGCGCCGCTATCACACGGTGCACCACCTGGCCGCCGTCCTCGACCGGCTCGACGAGCTCGCGCCGCACGCCGACGACATCGACACCGTCCGCCTCGCCGCCTGGTTCCACGACGCGGTCTACCGCCCCGACCGCTCCGAGAACGAGGAGCGGTCCGCCCACCTCGCCGAGCGCGCCCTGCCCGAGCTGGGCCTCGACCACGCGCGGACCGCCGAGGTGGCCCGGCTCGTACGGCTCACCGTCAGCCACGACCCCGACCCCGGCGACCGCGACGGCGAGACGCTCTGCGACGCCGACCTGGCCGTCCTGGGCGGCACGCCCGGGGAGTACGCGGCCTACGCGGCGGCCGTCCGCGAGGAGTACGCCTTCGTGCCCGACGATGTCTTCCGCGCCGGCCGCGCCGACGTGCTGCGCCAGCTGCTGGACCTGCCCCGGCTCTTCCGCACCCCGCTGGGCCACGACCGCTGGGAGCTCCTCGCCCGCCGCAACCTCACCACCGAGCTGGAGCTGCTGACCGGCGGCTGACCAGCGCTGACCAGTTGAACGGCCCGGAATATGCGCGGTCCGGGCCGTGCTGGCATGAGGTATGCCGAACGCGAGCCCGACCCGCACGTCCATGCCCGTCGCCGTCCACGTCCTGGGCCTTTCCGTCTTCGCCCTCGGAACATCCGAATTCATGCTCTCCGGGCTGCTCCAGCCCCTCGCCCGCGACATGCACGTCTCCATACCCCAGGCGGGGCTGCTGGTGTCGGCCTTCGCCATCGGCATGGTGGTCGGGGCGCCCCTGCTCGCCGCCGCGACGCTGCGGCTGCCCCGCCGTACGACGCTGATCGCGCTGCTCGCCGTCTTCGGGCTGGGCCAGGTGGCGGGCGCGCTCGCGCCCACGTACGGGGTGCTGTTCGCCTCACGGGTCGTCAGCGCCCTGGCGTGCGCCGGGTTCTGGGCGGTGGGCGCGGCGGTGGCCGTCTCGCTGGTGCCCGTGGGGGCCCGCGCGCGGGCCATGGCGGTGATGATCGGCGGTCTGTCGGTCGCCAACATCGCCGGTGTTCCCGCCGGCGCGCTGCTGGGCCAGCACGCGGGCTGGCGCGCCGCGTTCTGGGCGGTGGCCGGACTGTCCGCGCTGGGACTGGTGGGCGTGCTGGCGTGCGTCCCCGCCACCGCCCCGCCCACCGGTACGGACGCGCCCCGGCTCCGCTCCGAGCTGGCCGTCTACCGCGACCGGCAGGTCTGGCTCGCGCTCGCCACCACCGCGCTGAACGCCGCCGCCGTCTTCTGCCTCTTCTCCTACCTCGCCCCGCTGCTCACCGAGACCGCCGGGCTGAAGGAGAGCTGGGTGCCCACGGTGCTCGCGCTCTTCGGCGTGGGCGCCCTGATCGGCAGCACGCTCGGTGGGCGGATCGCCGACGCCCACATGTTCGGCACCCTCTACGGCGGCATCGGGGCCTCGGCCGTCGTCCTCGCCGTGCTGGCGCTCACCGCCCACTCGGCCGCCGCGGCCGTGGTCATGGCCGTGCTGCTCGGCGTGGCCGCCTTCACGACCGCACCGGCGCTCAACGCGCGGATGTTCAACGTCGCCAACGCCGCCCCCACCCTGGCCGGCGCCACCACCACCGCGGCGTTCAACCTCGGCAACACCATCGGCCCCTGGCTGGGCGGGCTCGTCATCGGCGCCGGCTGGGGCTACCCGGCCGTCGCCTGGCTCGCCTCCGGGCTGGCCGCCCTCGCCGTCGGCACCACGGCCGTCGCCTCCCGCCTGCACGGCGGCACCTCGCGCGTGGTCACGGGCTCGCCGGTCGCCGGGTCGGACGTCGCCGGGTCGGACGTCGCCGAGGAAGCGACGCCCGTCGCTCAGCCCGCCCGGCGCTCGTAGCCCTTCGGCCGGCGCAGCCCCGCCGTCCGCAGCAGGCGCACCACCTCACGGCTGCTCACCTCCCGCGCGCCCAGCCGTACGGCGGCCGTGTACGACGTCGACGGGATGTCGTAGTGGTCGCCGTCGAAGGCGCGCGGCGGGGCCTGGAGCCGGGCCGCGAAGGCGTGGAGTTCGTCGAACGACACGTCGCTGACCAGGTGCGACCACATCCGGCCGTGGCCCGGCCAGGTGGGCGGATCGATGTACAGCGTCATCGGCCCAGCGCCGTGCCCAGGGACCCCACCGGCGCCACCAGTACCGCCTGCTTGGTGCAGGCCCAGTGCGGGTCGGGGCCCAGCTCGGGTTCGACCTCCAGGGCGTGGGGGTCGCCGCCGTGGGTGCAGACGGGGCACAGCGGCCAGCGGCCGTGCCGCTCCAGCAGCGCGTCCTGGACGTCCTGGGCGACGAGTCCGGCGAGGAAGCCCGCGCCCTCCGGCCACTGCTCCACCCACCAGCGCCGGTGCGCGACCGCGTCCTCCACGAGGGAGACGACGTCGGCCTCCGCGACGTCACCCGCGACCAGATCGGCGAGGACCAGCGCGCGCGCCGTGTGCAGTGCCTGTTCGAGCTCCATACGCCCCATTGTGGGCGGCGCCCAGGGTTGACGGCACACCGGCCCGAAAATAGCTTTCAGATGTGAGCGGCACCGCGAAGGAAACTTTCGGCTCCCCGGCCGCCCTGGCCGCCAAGGTCCGTACGCTCGCGCCCTCCCTGACGCGTTCCATGCAGCGCGTCGCCGAGGCCGTGGCGGGCGATCCGGCCGGCTCGGCCGCGCTCACCGTCACCGGCCTCGCCGAGCGCACCGGCACCAGCGAGGCCACCGTCGTGCGCACCGCCCGCGTCCTGGGCTACCCCGGCTACCGCGACCTGCGCCTCGCCCTCGCCGCGCTCGCCGCCGAGCAGGCGGCGGGCCGGGCGCCCGCCGTCACCGCCGACATCGCCGTGGACGACCCGCTGGCCAGCGTCGTCGCCAAGCTCGCCCAGGACGAGGCGCAGTGCCTGGCGGACACCGCCGCCGGGCTCGACACGGCCGCTCTGGAGGCGGCCGTCGGCGCCGTCGCCGCCGCCCGCCGCACCGACGTCTACGGCATCGGCGCCTCCAACCTCGTCGGCCAGGACCTGGTGCAGAAGCTGCTGCGCATCGGCCTGATCGCGCACGCCCCCGCCGACCCCCACCTGGCCGTCACCAACGCCGTGCAGCTGCGCCCCGGTGACGTGGCCATCGCCATCACCCACTCGGGCCGCACCACCGACGTCATCGAACCGCTGCGGGTCGCCTTCGAGAACGGCGCGACGACCGTGGCGGTCACCGGGCGGCCCGAGAGCGAGATCGCCCAGTACGCCGATCACATCCTGACGACGTCCTCCGCCCGGGAGAGCGAGCTGCGGCCCGCGGCCATGTCGAGCCGCACCAGCCAGCTCCTCGTGGTGGACTGCCTGTTCATCGGCGTCGCCCAGCGCACGTACGAGAGCGCGGCGCCCGCCCTGTCCGCGTCGTACGAGGCGCTGGCGCACCGGCACTCCCCCCGCGCCCGGGGCTGATCCCCCGCACGGCGCGCCGCCCGAGATCCCTCCGACGTGTGAAGGAAATGAGCCGCCGCCATGACCTCGACCGCCGCGCTCGCCGCTCTCCGGGCCCAGCTGGCGACGCTCACCACCGAGGCGTTCCGGGCCGATCTCGCGGAGATCGACCGGCTGCCCACCCCCGACATCGCCAAGATCATGAACGCCGAGGACGCGACGGTCGCCGTGGCCGTCGCCGAGCGGCTGCCGGAGATCGCCGCCGCCATCGACGCGACCGCCGCGCGCATGGCCCGCGGTGGCCGCCTGGTCTACGCGGGCGCCGGCACGGCCGGGCGGCTGGGCGTGCTGGACGCCAGCGAGTGCCCGCCGACCTTCAACACCGACCCGGCGCAGGTCGTCGGGCTGATAGCGGGCGGCCCGAAGGCGCTGGTCACTGCCGTCGAGGGGGCCGAGGACAGCGCGGAGCTGGCCGCCGCCGACCTGGACCGGCTGGGCGTCGGGCCGGATGACACCGTCGTCGGTGTCTCGGCGTCCGGCCGCACCCCGTACGCCGTCGGGGCCGTGCGGCACGCCCGCGCCGCCGGGGCGCTCACCGTCGGGCTGTCCTGCAACGCCGGCTCGGCCCTCGGCGCCGCGGCCGACCACGCGATCGAGGTCGTCGTGGGGCCCGAGCTGCTCACCGGCTCGACGCGGCTGAAGGCCGGCACCGCGCAGAAGCTCGTCCTCAACATGCTCTCGACCATCACGATGATCCGGCTCGGCAAGACCTACGGGAATCTGATGGTCGACGTCCGGGCCTCCAACGAGAAGCTGCGGGCCCGCTCGCGGCGGATCGTCGCGCTGGCGACCGGCGCGCCGGACCCGGAGATCGAGGCCGCGCTGACCGAGACCGGCGGCGAGGTGAAGAACGCCATCCTGGTCCTCCTGGGCGAGGTCGACGGCCCCACGGCCGCCCGGCTGCTCGCGGAGTCCTGCGGTCACCTGCGCGCCGCCCTGCGCGCGGCCGGTGGCTGACCTACCGTCATGACCTGATGAAGCACGGCCCCACGCCCCCAGCCGACGACGACCGCGCGCCCGCCGCGACGGCCGCCGCGCTCCTGCCCCCGCTGGGCGGCGCGGCGAACATCGCCTCCGTCGCCGCCTGCATGACCCGGCTGCGCGTGGAGGTCCACGACCCGTCCGCCGTGCGGGAGGACGGACTGCGGGCGGTGCCGGGCGTGCTGGGGGTCGTGGCGGACACGGCGTCCCGGCCGGCGGCGTACCAGGTCGTGCTGGGGCCCGGCGCGGTCGCGCGCGTGACGCCGGAGGTACGGCGGCTGGTGGACTCGGCGGCGGGCGCGGCGCGGCGGGACCTCGCCGGGCGCGGGGCCGCCCTGCGGGCCGAGCGGCGGGCGCGCAACGCCACCCCCGGCAAGCTCCTGCTGCGCCGTGTGGCCCAGGTGTTCGTCCCGCTGATCCCCGCCCTGATCGGCTGCGGCATGGTCGCCGGACTCGCCGGGGTGCTCGCCAACCTGGGCTGGGCTCCCTCGCTCGTGCCCGCGCTCGGCGCGGTCGCCGGCGGCTTCATGTCGCTGATCGCGGTCTTCGTCGGCTACGAGACGGCGCGGGAGTTCGGCGGGACGCCCGTCCTGGGCGGCGCGGCGGCGGCCGTCGTGGTCTTCCCGGGCGTCGCCCGCGTCCACGCCTTCGGCCTGGACCTGTCGCCCGGGCAGGGCGGGGTGCTGGGCGCGCTGGCCGCCGCGCTGCTGGCGGTCGCGGTGGAGAAGGGCTGCCGGCGGGTGGTGCCGGGGGCGCTGGACGTGCTGGTGACGCCGTTCCTCGCGGTGCTGCTGCCGGGGCTGGTGACGCTCTACGGGCTGATGTACGCGGCCGGGGCGGTCTCCTCCGCCGTCGGGCACGCCGCCGACCTGCTGCTGGGCAGCGGCGGCGCGGCGGCCGGCTTCGTGCTGGGCGGGCTGTTCCTGCCGCTGGTGATGCTGGGCCTCCACCAGGCGCTGATTCCCGTGCACACCACCCTCATCGCCGAACAGGGCTACACCGTGCTGCTGCCCGTCCTCGCCATGGCGGGCGCGGGCCAGGTCGGGGCGGCCCTCGCCGTCCACGTCCGCCTCGCCCACGACCCGCAGGTGCGGGGCGTCATCCGCTCGGCCCTGCCGGCCGGGCTGCTGGGCATCGGGGAGCCGCTCATCTACGGGGTCTCGCTGCCGCTCGGCCGGCCGTTCGCGACCGCGTGCGCGGGCGGGGCGTTCGGCGGCGCGTTCCTGGGGCTGCTCAACCAGCTGGGCGACAAGGTCGGCACCACGGCCATCGGCCCCTCCGGCTGGGCGCTCTTCCCCCTCCTGACGGGCAACCACGGCCTGGCCCGCGCGGCCGCGGTCTACGGCGCGGGCCTGCTGGTGGGGTACGCGACGGGCTTCGCGGCGACGTACCTCTTCGGCGTACCGACCGCGTCGGCCGTACCGAACGCACCGCCCGTCACACCATGTCGTCCGCCAGCTCCGCCACCCCCGTGATGCGGTGCAGGGGATACGTGCGCACCTCGTCCGCCGTGTGGTCGTAGGCCGTCACGAAGCCGCCCTCGACCCGGATCGGGGCGATCACGCGCTGGCTCGCCGCGCCGTCGGCGTTGACGTAGCCGATCCAGACGGCCGCGCCGGTGAGCACCGCCGCCTGGACCGTCGCGAGGGTGTCGGCCGACGTGGTGCGCGGCAGACCGCCGTCGGCGGGCGCCGCGGCGACCGGTTTGCGCTGGGCCGTCGAGGCCATGTCGCCCGCCCGGACGGCCCGGACGGCCGCCCCCAGCAGCGTGGCGTCCGGCACCGGCGGGCCGTCGGGCACCGGGGCCGGGGCGGTACGCGGCGGAGTGCGGTGGACGTCCGCGCGGGCGATCACCACGTCGCCCTCGGCGGACTCGGCGGCCGGGGCGTAGCCCATCGCGCGCAGCGTCTCCAGCAGCGTGTCGGGCGCCGCCTGCGCCGCCAGGACCGTCGGCGCCAGGCGGCGCGGCCGCAGCGGCGCCGAGCGGCGGTCGGCGAGGATCTCGGCGAGCAGCGACTCGTCGTCGCACCGCACGTACGACGACGCCGCGCCCACCCGCAGCCGGCCGTGCCGGCGCGCCACGTCGTCGACGAGGTAGGCGAGCGGCTGCGGGACCGGCGTGCGGGAGTGCGCGGTGAGGAAGGCGTGGAGGTCGCCGGCGGTGCGCCCGGAGTCCAGGGCGCGGCGTACGGACTCGGGCGTGAAGCGGTAGACCGTCGCGCCGCCCTTGGACTCGATGTCCGCGAGCACGGCGAGCGTCTCGGCGAGCGGCCGGCACAGCGGGCCGGGCGCCACGGCGGTGAGGTCGGCCTGCAGCAGGACGTGGTCCAGGGGCTCCGGCAGCAGGGGCGCGAGCGCGGCGGCGGCCTCCTCCGGGCCGCCGGACAGCAGGGCGCGGGCGTGGGCGGCCAGCGCGCCCCGGCCGGTGACGCCCAGCTGCTCGGCCTCGGTCAGCGCCCAGCGGGCCAGCCGGGCCCGGAGGTCGTCGCCGCCGGGGCGCGGCGGCCGCTCCCAGGCGAGCCGGGCGAGCAGGGTGTCGGCCGGCACCGAGGCGCCCTCCGGGAGCTCCGCCAGCAGGTCCAGCACCCGGCGGCGGACCTCGGGCGCGGCGCCCCGGTCCAGGTCCGGGCCCAGCGCGGACAGCGTGCGGCCGCGCGCGTCCTTGGACCCGGCGAGGCCCGGCGTCCGCGTCGCCGCCAGCCAGGCGCCGGCCAGCGCGGCCCAGCGCCGCTCGGCGGGCAGCCGCAGCCAGTCGTCGTAGGCGGGGGTGGGGGCGTAGCGCTCGTCGACGTCGCCGTCGGAGGCCAGCAGCCCGGCCGTGTGCGCGAGCTCGGCCCAGAACGCGGCGGCGGACTCGGTGGTGTCGAGGACGGCGGCGGCGCGCTTGAGGTCGCGCACGCTCAGCCCGCCGGCCCGCAGCACGAGCGGGCCCGCGGTCTCCCACTCCCGCAGCAGCTCCTCCACGGTGGCCAGCGCGGTGAAGGCCTGGCCGGCGGCGGTCAGGTCGACCGTACGGGTGGCGTGGTCGGTGACCGGGGCGAGCGCGGGGGCGAGCGGTTCCGGCGCGCGGTGCGCGCGGCCGGCGCGCAGGTGCAGGGCGGCCTCGCGGGGCAGCACCACCGCGCCCGGCGTGGTGGGCAGCAGCAGGCCCCGGTCGAGCAGCCAGCGCAGGTGCGGGGCGGGGGAGGCGGTGACCGTGCCGTTCGGCGGGCCCCACGTGAGCCGCTCCAGGACGGCGGCGGCCTCCTCGGGCGCGTCGGCGAGGAGCGCGGCCATCCGCGTACGGTCCTCGAACAGCTCGGTCAGGGCGGTGACGGCCGTCACCGGATCGTGGGTGCCGGGCAGCCCCGCCGCTTCGAGGATCTTCTGGAGCCGGCGCGGCGACATGCCCGTCGTGGCCTCCGCGACGGGCGGCCCGAGCCCGGTGGGGGAGGGCCGCGACGTGGTGGCGGCGAGCAGCTCACGGGCGGTGCGCACCAGGCGCAGCCGGTCCTCGCCGCCCCACACCAGGGCCTGTTCGCGGAGGGTGGCGACGGCACGCGGCAGCTCGGCCGTGACGGTGGGGTCCGGGTGGTCCCCCCAGCCCGTCATCAGCACGGCGAGGGTGTCGTACGGGCAGGGGTCCGGGGCCGCGGCGAGCGCCTCGGCCACCTGGAGGGCGAACCGGTCGAGGCGGTCCAGCGCCCGCACCACCGAGGCCCGGGTGGCGGCCCGGGTCGCCAGCTGGGTGAGGTCGCCCGGCACCGGGTTCAGCAGGTCGGGGCGTGCGCGCAGCAGTCCGGCGAGGGCGTCGTCGGGGCGGGCGCGCAGCTCCTCGGCGAGCGTGCGCGGTGCCGCGGCGCCGGGGCCGCCGGTCCTGCCGGTCTCCCGCGAAGTGGTCATTCTGCTTACGGTACCGGGTCGGTGCGGATGGGCCCCGGCTTCGGCCCGGGTTCGGTACCTTCGGTGGGGTTCGGCGGCTCGTGCGGGCTTGGGGGTTCTGGTGGGGATCGAGAGCGATCAGCTTGTTTACGACTATTTGAGCCGGGTCGGCGACCTGGCCCAGAGACAGTCGCTCACCTCCGGCGACCGGATGCGGCTGGTCTCCCGGCTGCGGGCGGAGATCGAACGGCGGCGGGCGGCGGAGGCGGCCGACACCCCGGCCGCCGTCCAGCGCATCCTGGACGGGCTGGGCACCCCGGCCGAGGCGGTGGCGGGCGCGGACGGCACGTCCCCCGCGGCGGCCGGGCCCGGGGGGCCGGGCCGGGTGCCGGCGCAGCGCCGCGACGAGGACCGGCCGGTGCCGCCCACCACCCGGTTCCCGGAGGTCGCCGCCCCACCGCACCTGGCGACGGAGGAGGAGCTGCGGCCGCGCGGCGCCGCCGCCCAGGACTGGTGGAGCCTGGGGGCCGGCCCGGGCCAGGTCACGGCGGGGGACGCGGTGCACGGCTTCACCGGCGGCATCGAGATCCCGGACATGCTCAAGCCCCCGCCGCCGCCGGGCACGGAGCCGGCGGAGAAGGGCGCGGAGAAGGGCGCGGAGAAGACCTCCGAGGCGGAGCGGGCGGCGGAGGAGGAGACGGAGGGCGAGCCCCGCTTCAGCCTGTGGCGCTCCCGCGCCGGCGTCCCCATGAGCCCCCTGCTGCTGCTCGTGGCCGTCCTGCTGGTGGTCGGCGCGGTCATCGGCAACTGGCTCGTGCTGGTGGCGGGCTGGGCCCTGGCCTACGTCACCCGCAGGCTGACCCAGACCGAGTCGAAGTGGGCGGTCATGGGCGTGCCGGGCCTCGCGGCGGGCGGGGGAGCGGTGTGGCTGTGGGGCCGCTTCGAGGGCCGCTGGGGCGACCCGATACCGCAGGGGGAGATGGCGGGGGCGCTGTCCGACACCTGGCCGGTGGTGGTCAAGGTCGCGGCCCTCGCGTCGGCGGCGTTCGTCCTGTGGCGGGCCCGCCGGCCGGGGTGATCAGGGGGATCCGCTCGTGGCGACCCGGGCCCGGGGCCCGTGGGCCGGGGCGCGCCGCGCCCGGCCGACCGCCGGGCTGAGCCCGGGGGATCCACGAGGCCGCGGGTCCGTGAGGACTCCGCGGTATCCGCGACGCCGGCAGTGCCCGGCGGGCCTACGGCCATACGCGGGTCGCGTTGCGCACGCAGCCGGGGGCCACCTGCGTGGCCACGTCACCCGCGTGGCCCGGCGAGCCGCTCACGTGCCCGCGGTGCTCACGTGCCCGTGGCGCTCACGCGACCCGGGAAGCCGCCTACGCGGCCGGCGCTTGCCACGGGCTGCCCGGCACCACCAAGGGGCCGCCCGTCACCGGGTCGGGGACCACGATCGACTCCAGGCCGAAGACCTCGCGCACCAGGTCCGCCGTCACCACGTCCGCCGGGCGGCCGCGGGCCACGATCCGGCCCGCCTTCATCGCCACCAGGTGGTCGGCGTAGCGCGCCGCCTGGTTGAGGTCGTGGAGGACGGCCACCACCGTGCGGCCGCGCTCGTGGTTGAGCCGGCGGCAGAGGTCGAGGACCTCCACCTGGTGGGAGACGTCCAGGTAGGTCGTCGGTTCGTCGAGGAGCAGCAGGTCCGTCTCCTGGGCGAGGGCCATCGCGATCCACACGCGCTGCCGCTGACCGCCCGACAGCTCGTCGACCGGGCGGTCGGCGAGGGCCGAGACGTCCGTCCGGGCCATGGCGTCCGTGACCGCCCGCTCGTCCTCCTCCGACCACTGCCGCCACCACCGCTGGTGCGGCTGGCGGCCGCGGGCCACGAGGTCGGCGACGGTGATGGCCTCGGGGGCGACCGGCGTCTGCGGCAGCAGCCCCAGCGACAGGGCGATCCGCCGGGTGGGGAGGGAGGCGAGCTCCTCGCCGTCCAGCAGGACCGCGCCGCGCGCGGGCCGCAGCAGCCGGCCGAGCGCGCGCAGCAGGGTCGACTTCCCGCACGCGTTGGGGCCGACGATCACCGTGACCTCGCCGTCCGGGATGTCCAGGTCGAGGCCCTCGACGATGGTGCGCTCGTCGTACGACAGCGTCAGGTCGCGGGCGCCGAGCCGCGAGGAGACGGCGGTCGTGGCGGTCTGCGCGGTCATGCTGTTCCTCCGGTACGGCCGCGGGCGATGAGCCAGATGAGGTACGGGGCCCCGACGGCGGCGGTCAGTACGCCCACCGGCACCTCGACCGGGTCGAAGAGCGTACGGGCGAGCAGGTCGGCCGCGACCACGATCACGGCGCCCAGCAGCGCCGAGCAGACCAGCGGGATCTGCGCGCTCCGCGTGCCGCGGCGGGCGATCTGCGGCGCCAGCAGCGCCACGAAGTCCACGGGCCCGGCCGCACCGGTGGCGACCGAGGCCAGGACGACGCCGAGCAGGGCGAGTCCGAGCCGGGCCCGGGCCGGCCGGGCGCCCAGCGCGGTGGCCGTGTCGTCGTCCAGGGACGCCGTGCGCTGCGCGCGGGCCGCCCAGCACACGAACGGCACCAGCGCCAGCAGCGTCCAGGAGAGCGGGGCCGCCTCGGCCCAGCCGCGGGCGTTGAGCGAGCCGGTCATCCAGACCTTCGCCTGCTGGGCGACGAGGTAGTCGCCCTTGGTCAGGAAGAGGTGGATGACCGAGCGCAGCCCGACCGCGAAGCCGATCCCGATCAGGACGAAGCGGGTGGCCCGCAGGCCGCCCCGCCACGCGAAGGCGTGGACGAGGGCGGCGGCGAGCAGTCCGCCGGCGACCGACAGATAGGGCAGTACGGCGTACGAGGTGACGCCGAAGGTCATCGCGCCCACCGTCAGGGCGCCCGCGCCCTGGCTGACGCCGATGACGTCGGGGCTGGCCAGCGGGTTGCGGGCGACGGTCTGGATGAGCGCCCCGGCGGTGCCGAAGGCGGCGCCGGCCAGCAGGCCGACGGTCATCCGCGGCAGCCGCGCGGTGCCGACCGCGAACTCCTCGGCGGACGGCTGCCCGAGGAGCACCTTCAGGACCTCGCCGGGCGTCGTGTACGTCCGGCCGACGCACAGGTACAGCAGGCAGACGGCGGCCAGCAGCAGGAACAGGCCCGCCGTGACGGCGGCGGCGCGCCGGTGCAGCAGGAAGGAGGCCCGGCCGGCACGCACCAGCGCGTACCCCGTGGGGCGGTTCGGGCGGGTGGGGCGAGTGGGCGTCGTGGGTATCGCGCTCATGCGGCCGGCACCGCCTTGCGGCGGACGAGGGCGACGAGGAACGGCAGACCGAGCAGGGCGGTCATCACACCGGACGGCACCTCGCTGCCGTCGAAGACCACCCGGCCGGCGACGTCGGCGCACAGCAGCACCACCGGGCCGAGGAGCGCGGCCATCGGCAGCACCCAGCGGTGCGCGGTGCCCACGAGCGCCCGGGCGATGTGCGGGACGGCCAGCCCGAGGAAGGCGAGCGGCCCGGCGACCGCGACGCCCACGCCGGTGAGGACGGTGGCGCCGAGGCCGCCGGCGATCCGTACGCGCGCCACGTTCTGTCCCAGGCCGCGGGCGGCGTCCTCGCCGAGCGCCAGCGCGTCCAGGCCGCGGGCCGCCGAGAACACCAGCGCCGTGCCGGCCAGCAGGAACGGCCAGAGCGTGCCGGCGGTGCGCGCGTCGGGCCCGGCGATGGAGCCGATCTGCCAGAAGCGGAACTCGTCGAGGGTGGCGGCGTGGGTCGTCAGCACGCCGTTGACGACGGAGAGGAGGAGGGCGTTGACGGCGGCCCCGGCGAGGGCCAGCTTCACGGGCGAGGCCCCGCCCCGGCCGCGCGCGGCGATCGCGTAGACGGCCACGGAGGCCACGGCCGCGCCGGCGAAGGCGAACCACACGTAGCCCGCCGGGCCGTGCACCCCGGCGAGCGCGATGGCGAGCACCACGCCCAGCGAGGCGCCCTGGCTGATGCCGAGCACGCCCGGGTCGGCGATGGGGTTGCGGGTGATGCCCTGGAGAACGGTGCCCGCCATGGCGAGGGCGGCGCCGGTCATGAGGCCGACGAGGGTGCGGGGGAGCCGCATGCTCCGCACGATGACGGCCGAGGGGTCGTCACCACCGTGGAGCAGGGCGTCGACCACCCGGTCCGGTGCGACGGGCCGGCTGCCGACCGCGAGACTGAGCAGGACGGCCGCCAGCAGGGCGGCGAACGCGGCCGCCGTCCAGCCGGCGCGGCGGCGGAGGCCGGCGGCGTGCATGGTTTCCATTTCGAGAGGAGCCTGGGGACACCGGCGACAACGGCCGGAATGAGCCGTTCCTACGGATTCGAGCCGTGGTTAGGCGAGGCTAAGTGTACGGGTGGGGTGCGCGGCACAATGTGGGGCATGACCCCGCACGCTCGCACGGACCACCGCTTCACGGTCGGCTTCGACCTCGATCTGACGCTGGTCGACTCCCGGCCGGGCATCAGGGCCGCGTACGAGGCACTGGTCGTCGCCACCGGTACGCCCATCGACGTCGACCTCGTCGTCGGCCGGCTCGGCCCGCCCCTCAAGGAGGAGCTGCGCAACTGGTTCCCGGAGGAGGACATCGAACGGGTGAACGCCGTCTACCTGGCCGGCTACCCCGAGCACGGCATCCTGCCCTCGCCCGCCATGCCGGGCGCCCGCGAGGCCGTGGCGGCCGTACGGGAGCTCGGCGGCCGGGCCATCGTCGTCACCGCCAAGAACCCGCGCAACGCCCGGCTCCACCTCGACCACCTGGACCTGAGGCCCGACGTCCTCGTCGGTGACCTGTGGGCCGAGGCCAAGGCGGTCGCCCTGCGCGAGCACGGCGCGTCGGTGTACGTGGGCGACCACGTCGGCGACGTGCGCGGCGCGCACGAGGCGGGCGCGGTGGCCGTCGCGGTGCCCACCGGTCCGTACGGCCCGGCGGAGCTGCGCGCGGCGGGGGCGGACGTGGTGCTGGACGGCGGCCTCGCGGACTTCCCCGCCTGGCTGCGCGCCCATCGCGCCGGCTATGCGGCGGAGTCTGCCGTTCCGCGCGCCTGACGGCGCTGTTCGGCGACCGAGCGCAGCACCCCGGCCGCCGAGACGAGGAAGCCGACGCCCATCAGCATGCAGACGAAGTAGGCCGCCGGCGGCAGCGGGTCGGCGCCCAGGAACAGTGGTGCGACCGTGGCCAGCGTGGCCACCGCGCCCACGAGGAAGACGACCGCACCGGTCCGTACCAGCAGATCCCCGGCTCGGGGCGTTTCGCTACTCACCTGACCAGGGTAGATCCCAGGGCGGCGGTATGGCGTCCGGATGACGGTGAACGGCGCGGACGCGTGGCGGTACGGCCCGAGGACGTCTTGTCACCGGGCCCGGGACCATTAGCCTTGGGGGTGGCGGGTCTTGCGGCCCGCTGTAGTGCTATCCAGAGCAGTTTTTTCTGTTGATTGCAGAATTTTCCGCTTTAACAGTTTTTCGGTATCCGACGAGACACGAGGACGAGGACAGACGTGCCTACCGGCAAGGTCAAGTGGTTCAACAGCGAGAAGGGCTTCGGCTTTCTCTCCCGCGACGACGGCGGAGACGTCTTCGTGCACTCCTCGGTGCTCCCGGACGGGGTCGACGCCCTCAAGCCCGGCCAGCGCGTGGAGTTCGGGGTCGTGGCGGGCCAGCGCGGTGACCAGGCGCTGTCGGTGACCGTGCTCGACCCCACCCCGTCGGTCGCCGCCGCGCAGCGCCGCAAGCCCGACGAGCTCGCCTCCATCGTCCAGGACCTCACCACGCTCCTGGAGAACGTCACGCAGCAGCTGGAGCGCGGCCGTTACCCCGACAAGGCCCACGGCTCCAAGATCGCGAACATGCTGCGCGCCGTCGCCGACCAGCTGGACGTCTGACGGCGCGGCGTCCGACGGCACGGCGTCAGACCGCGCGGCGTCAGATCGCGCGGCGCGACATCCGCCGGCGTCAGACGAACGCGAGCGCGTCCGGGCCGAGGGGCGGTACGAGCCCCTCGGCCGCGGCACGGGTCAGCAGCCCGCGCACCGCGGCGTAGCCGTCCTCGCCGAGGCCGGCCGTGAATTCGTTGACGTACAACCCGATGTGCTGGTCGGTGACCGCCGGGTCCATCTCCTGGGCGTGCGCCAGAACATAAGGACGGGAGGCCTCCGGGTCGTCCCAGGCCATCAGCACCGACGTCCGGGCGGCCTCGGCCAGCCGGCGCAGCGTCTCCTCGCCCAGCGACCGCTTGGCGATGATCGCGCCCAGCGGGATGGGCAGCCCCGTGGTGTCCTCCCAGTGCTCGCCCATGTCGGCCAACCGGGTGAGCCCGTAGTCCTGGTACGTGAACCGGGCCTCGTGGATGACCAGCCCTGCGTCCACCTTGCCGTCCCGCACGGCGGGCATGATCTCGTGGAACGGCAGGACGACGACCTCGCCGACCCCGCCCGGCACCTCGGTCGCCGCCCACAGCCGGAACAGCAGATAGGCGGTCGAGCGCTCGCTCGGCACCGCCACCGTCCGGCCCGCCAGGTCCGCCGGCTTCCCCGGCTCACGGGTCAGCACCAGCGGCCCGCAGCCCCGGCCCAGCGCCCCGCCGCAGGGCAGCAGCGCGTACTCGTCCAGCACCCACGGCAGCACCGCGTACGACACCTTCAGCACGTCCAGCTCGCCACGCTCGGCCATGCCGTTGGTGACGTCGATGTCCGCGAACGTCACGTCCAGCCCGGGCGCGCCCGGCACCCGGCCGTGCGCCCAGGCGTCGAAGACGAAGGTGTCGTTGGGACAGGGCGAGTAGGCGATGCTGATCCGGTCGCTCATGGGGAGACCTCCACCTCGGACTCGAGTACGGGGGCGAGCCGGCGGAAGGCGCCCGTCAGCGCCGCCAGCGCCTCGCCGATGCGCCAGGCGCCCCGGTCGCGGGGGCCCACCGCGTTGGAGACCGTGCGCAGCTCGACGGCCGGCACGCCGTGCGCCAGGGCCGCCGTCGCGGCCCCGAAGCCCTCCATGCCCTCGGCCACCGCGTCAGGGTGGCGTGCCGTCAGCTCGGCGGCCCGCTCGGCGGTGCCGGTCGCGCAGCTCACGGTCAGCACCGTGCCGCGCACCGCGCCGGTGGCCTCGGCCACCCGCCGCGCCAGCGGCTCGGGCACCCGGTGCCCGGTCGTGCCGAAGCCCAGCTCGTCCACGGAGAGGAAGCCGCCGTCGCTCGCCTGCGCGCCCAGGTCGGCGGTCACGATCGCGTCGGAGACCACCACGGAACCCAGTGCCGCGCGGGGCGCGAAGCCCCCCGCGATGCCGGCGGAGACCACCAGGTCGTACGGCTCGCCGCCCAGCGCGGCGGCGGTCAGCGCCGTCGCGGCCCCGGCCGCCGCGGCGGCCGGGCCGACACCCGCGGCCAGTACGTCGAACACCGCACCCTCGCCGTCACCGGGCCGTACCCGGTGCAGCAGGGCGCCGCCGGGCAGCCGGACCTCCCGGGGCGGGGAGCCGGCGGCGGCGGCGGTCACGGCGTCGCGTTCGGCCGGGACCGCGGTGACGACGAGGACACGCATCGGCGTCAGTCGCGCTCGAGCGTGAAGTTCCAGACGCCCAGGGCCTTGCCGGAGCCGGCCTCGACGATGCTGACCTTGGTCTCCTTGCCGCCACCGGCCTGACCACCGGCGAAGAAGGCGCTGGCCGGGATCGTCCGGTACGTCTTCTTGTTCGGCTCCTGCTCGGCCGCCTGGCCGTTGATGAAGATCGTCCAGCCCTCGTCGGCGATCTTCGGGTCGACGCCGAAGCGGACCTTGTCCTCGAAGGCCGCCTTGACGGTCTTGGCCTCGCCGTCCTTCATGCAGCCCAGGATCTTGGCGTTGGCGAGGGCCTCGCCCCCGTCGTAGCAGGCGGCCTCGGAGGTGATCGTCGTGGAACCGACGGTCACCGTCGCCAGCGGCGTCGGCTTGTCGCAGGCGGAGAGGGCGATGAGCCCGAAGGTCACGGCACCGACGGCGGCAGTGGCGCGGCGGCGCTTGCCCCGGAAAATCGCAGCGGTCATGCGGGCAGGCTATCGGGCGCCCCGGCTCAGGCCACGCGCGGGTGCGGCGAGCCGCGCCGGGCCGCCGCCGGCAGGCCCCGGACGGCAGTGACGGCACCCGCCGTCAGGAGGACCGCGGAGACGGGCAGCCCTGCGGACAGCCCTGCGGGCAGGCTACCGGGCGCCCGGGCCGGGACCGCGTGCGGGTGGGGGTCCGGCCGTGCCGCCGTCGCCGCCGGGCGGAACGCGGCCCGGGCCGCGCGCGGGTGCGGGCCTCGGCCGTGCTGTCGCCGGGTGGAAACCGGCCCGGGTCGCGTGCGGGTGCGGGCCTCGGCCGTGCCGCCGTCGCCTCCTGGCGGAACGCGGCCCGGGTCGCGCGCGGGTGCGGGCCTCGGCCGTGCTGCCGCCGGGTGGAAACCGGCCCGGGTCGCGTGCGGGTGCGGCCCCCGGCCATGCCGCCGCTGGGCGGAACCCGGCCACGCCCACCCGACCAGGCCGGCGCCGCCGCTGGGCGGAACCCGGCCACGCCCACCCGACCAGGCCGGCGCCGCCGGCCCGGCGGAACCCGGCCACGCCCACCCGACCACGCCGGCGCCGCCGCTGGGCGGAACCCGGCCACGCCCACCCGACCAGGCCGGCGCCGCCGCTGGGCGGAACCCGGCCACGCCCACCCGACCACGCCGGCGCCGCCGGCCCGGCGGAAGCCGGGTCAGGCCACGCGCGGGTGCGGCGAGCCGCGCCGGGCCGCGGTCAGCAGGCCCCGGACGGCAGTGACGGCACCCAGCGTCAGGAAGGCCGCCGCCACCGACAGGCCCAGCACGCCGTTCAGCGGCAGCAGGATGCCGATCGCGCCGCCCACCACCCAGCACATCTGCAACAACGTCTCCGAACGGGCGAACGCGGACGTCCGCACCTCCTCCGGTACGTCCCGCTGGATCAGCGCGTCCAGCGACTGCTTGCCCAGCGCCTGCGACACGCCCGCCACGGCCGCCACCACGACCACGAAGAACGCGGTGCCGAACGCCGCCGCCACCACCGTCGTCCCCAGGGTCACCGACAGCACCAGTGCGATCATCTTCTCGGGCCCCCGCGAGCGCAGCAGCGCCCCTATCGCCGTGCCCAGCGCGTTCCCCGTACCCGCCGCCACCGCGACCACGCCCAGCGACAACGCCGGACTCAGCCCGCCCAGCGGATGCACCCGCAGCAGGAACGCCAGAAAGAACGTCAGGAACCCCGACAGCATCCGCAGCGCGCCGTTCGCCTGGAGCCCGTGCAGCACCGACGCGCCCACCGTGCGCAGCCCCGGCCGCGACCGCCGCCCCTTGCCGCGCCGCCGCGCCGCCGCCTCCGCCGTCAGCCGGACCCGGACCTCGCCCTTCGCCGAGTCCACCCCGTGCGGCAGCGACAACGACAGATACGTACCGAACGCGAACACCGCGCACGCCCCGTACAACGGATACTCCGGCCCCAGCTGATGCAGCCCCGCCCCCAGCGGGGCCGCCAGGCCCGTGGCCAGCAGCCCGCCCAGCGTCACCCGCGAATTCGCCTTCACCAGCGCGATCCGCGGCGGCAGCAGCCGCGGCACCACCGCCGACCGCACCACCCCGTACGCCTTCGACGCCACCAGCACGCCCAGGGCCGCCGGATACAGCTCCAGCCCCCCGGTCGCCACCGCGCCCGACATCGTCAGGGCCAGCAGCGCCCGCGTCAGCATCGCCCCCGCCATCGCCGCGCGCCGCCCGTGCGGCACCCGGTCCAGCAGCGGCCCGATCACCGGGGCCAGCAGGGTGAAGGGCGCCATCGTCACGGCCAGGTACAGCGCCACCCGGCCCCGCGCCTGGTCCGTCGGCACCGAGAAGAACACCGTCGACGCCAGCGCCACTGTGATCAGCATGTCACCCGCCGAATTCACGGCGTGCAACTCGATCAGCTTGCCCAGCCCCGACTCGCCCGCGCCGTGCGCGTGTGTCGCCCTGCGGACCCCCCGGGCGGCCGCCGTGAAGGGCGCGCGCAGCACGCGACCGGCGCCCCGGGCCGTACGGCGGACCGGGCCGCCCTCGGCTGACCGGATGGCTCCCACCACGCCATACTGCCCCAACTGACATCGGCCAGGGCACTTTCGGGGGGTCCGCGGGGCGCGCCCGGAGGCTCGCCGAAGCCCGGGTGTCCCCCGGGCGGCCGCGCGGGGTAGCGTGCGTAGCGCGCCACCGGTCGCCGCTTTGGCCGCACCCCGAGTCCCGATCCCGCAGAATGGGTGATGACAGGTGCGCCCGAGACCGTCCGGGCGCGGACGTCGACGCGGTCCCCCGGTCCGCTCCGTCCGTGGCCCCGAACCGTTCGGCTGGCGCACTCGTGAGACGGCGTGGAAGAGAGAATCGATTCTTGTGAGTGCTGCGATGCGAAGCCGTACCCCGGACCGCCTGTGCGCCGAGGCGGTCGAACTCGCCCGGGAGGCGGCCGAGGAGGCCGCGCGCCCCGGGAAGGTCGGTGACCACGTAGCGGTCGCCGCCGACGGGGACCGTGTCGTCACGCACTACTTCGCCTGCGAGGACCCCGGCTACCGCGGCTGGCGCTGGGCCGTCACCGTCGCCCGCGCCTCCCGCGCCAAGAACGTCACCCTCGACGAGACCGTCCTCCTCCCCGGCCCCGACGCGCTCCTCGCCCCCGAATGGGTGCCCTGGAGCGAGCGCCTGCGCCCCGGCGACATGGGCCCCGGCGACCTCCTGCCCACCCGCTCCGACGACCTCCGCCTGGAGCCCGGCTGGTCCGGCGAGGAGGAGCCGCCGCCGAACTCCGTCCGCGCGGTGCCGCCGGCCGCGGCCGAGCTCGCCGACGCCGAGGACGCCGACGTCACCGCCGGCTCGCCTTCCGCCCAGCCCACCACCCCGGCACGCGGCTCCATCACGGCCCTGGCCGAGGAGCTGGGCATGCGTCGCGCCCGGGTCCTCTCCCGCTACGGCCTGCACACGGCCGCCGACCGCTGGGACGAGTCGCACGGCTCCAAGACCCCGATGGCCCAGGCGGCCCCGGCGTCCTGCGTCAGCTGCGGCTTCCTGGTCCCGATCGGCGGCTCCCTCGGCCAGGCGTTCGGTGTGTGCGCCAACGAGTTCGGCCCGGCGGACGGGCACGTGGTGTCGCTGGCGTACGGGTGCGGGGGGCACTCGGAGGCGGCCGTCGTGCCGAAGGCTCCGCGGGCGGCGGAGCCGGTGGTGGACGAGACGCTGGTGGACGAGCTGCGCTTGCGGGAGCCGGCGCAGCCGGCTGAGGACGAAGCCGACCTCGGCCACGCCTGACGGATTCGGTGCGGCCCGGTGGGCCGGTTTGTGCCCACCCTCCCCCAGCTACCGCTGGGAGGTGCCCCCAGCCCCAGCGGAACGATTGCCCACAAACCGGCTGGACCCGCCCCCGACCCCACAAACCCATACAAGGAGACGACTCTAGGTGACCGGTATCGGAGTGGATCCGTTCGGGACGGCGCGGTTGCGGCGGGGGGTGCTGGATGCCTGGGTGGCCTCGCCCGCGCGGTTCCGGGAGGACGCCAACGCCGAGGAGGACCTCGCCCTCGGCGGTTACCGTGACCGTCTCGTCGTCGAGCTCGCCCAGAACGCCTCCGACGCCGCCGCCCGTGCCGGCGTCCCCGGCCGGCTCCGGCTGACCCTCCACGCCGCGCACGCCGGCGGTCCCGCCACGCTGGCCGCCGCCAACACCGGCGCTCCCCTCGACGCCACCGGCATGGAGTCCCTCTCCACCCTCCGCGCCTCCGCGAAGCGCGGCACCGACGAGCCGGCGGTCGGCCGGTTCGGCGTCGGTTTCGCCGCCGTCCTCGCCGTCAGCGACGAGCCCGCGATCGTCGGCCGCACCGGCGGCGTCCGCTGGTCCCTGACCGAGGCCCGGGCGCTCACCCAGGAGTCCGCGTTCGGCAGCCCCGGCCTCGGCGGCGAGCTCCGCCGCCGCGAGGGCCACGTGCCGCTGCTGCGTCTGCCCTTCCCGGCCGAGGGCTCGGCCCCCGCCGGTTACGACACGGTCGTCGTCCTGCCCCTGCGCGACGGCGCCGCCGAGGATCTGACCGCCCGTCTGCTGGCCGCCGTCGACGACGCGCTGCTGCTGACCCTGCCCGGTCTGTCCGAGATCGTCATCGAGACGCCGGGCGGTGGCGTCCGTACCCTGACGCGCCGCCAGGAGGGCCCCTACGTCGTCGTCGACGACAGCGCCCGCACCGCCCCGACGCGCTGGCGCGTCGAGCGGGCCGGCGGCGCGCTGGACCCGGCCCTGCTCGCCGACCGCCCGGTCGAGGAGCGGCTGCGCCCGTACTGGTCCGTCACCTGGGCCGTCCCGGCGGGCCCTGACGGCGCGCCCGCGCGTCCGCGCACCGCGCCCGTCCTCCACGCCCCGACGCCCACGGACGAGCCGCAGGGCCTGCCGGGCCTGCTGATCGCCACGTTCCCGCTGGAGCCGACGCGCCGCCACACGGCCCCCGGTCCGCTCACGGACTTCCTCACCGAGCGCGCCGCCGAGGTCTACACGGAGCTGCTCCGCACCTGGCACCCGGTCACCACCGGCAGCCTGGACCTGGTCCCGGCGCCGCTCGCCACGGGCGCGGTGGACGCGGAGCTGCGCCGCCTGGTGCTGGAGCGGCTGCCGCGCGTGCCGTTCCTGCCGAGCGCGGCGTCCCTGGCGGCGGAGGCCGGCGCCGAGCCCGCACTGCCCACGGGCGGCGGCATCGAGGGCATCCCCTGGGAGGTGGGCCCGGACGCGGCGGGGCAGAGCTGGGAGGACCCGGCCGCGCCCGGCACCCCCGAGCGGATCGCGCTGCGCCCGGCGGACGCCGAGGTCGTGGAGGGCGCGGGCGCCGAGACGGTCGCCGTCCTCGGCGAGCTGTTCTCGAACCTGCTGCCCGCCGGCCTGGAGCGCCGCCAGGAGCTCCGCGCGCTGGGTGTCGCACGCGTGCCGCTGGGCGAGGCGATCGACCGTCTCGCCGGGGCCGAGCGCCCGGCGGACTGGTGGTGGCGCCTTTACGACAGCCTCGCCGGCGTCGACCCCGACCGGCTGACCGGCCTGCCCGTGCCGCTGGCCGACGGGCGGACGGCCGTCGGCCCCCGCCAGGTGCTGCTGCCGCCCACCGACGGCGAGGGTTCGGAGTCGCTGTCGCGGCTGGGCCTGAAGGTCGCCCACCCGGACGCCGCCCACCCGCTGCTGGAGAAGCTCGGCGCCACGCCGAGCTCGCCGCGCGCCGTGCTGACCACGCCTCAGGTGCGGGCCGCGGTGGCCGGTTCGCTGGACGCCGAGGAGTCCTGGGACGACGAGGGGCTGGACGCCGAGGCCCTCGCGGAGGTCGTCCTCGCGCTGGTGCGCGACGCGGGCCTGGCCCCGGGCGACGAGCCGTGGCTCGGCGCCCTCGCGCTGCCCGACGAGGACGGCGAGCTGGCCCCCGCCGGGGAACTCGTGCTGCCCGGCAGCGCCTTCGAGAGCGTCATCCGGCCCGGCGAGCTCGCGGCCTGCGACGCCGAGCTCGTGGAGCGCTGGGGCGAGCAGCCGCTGACGGCGGTCGGCGTCCTGGCCGACTTCGCGCTCGTACGCGCCACCGACGTCGTCCTCGACCCGGACGAGCTGGAGCCGCGCGACGGCGACTACGCCGAGCCGGACGACGCCGGGCTGCTGGACGCGGTGGACGTGTGGTGCGAGGACGTCCTCGACCGGCTGCCGGACACCCCGGTGCCGCCCGTCGCCACCGAGATCACGGCCGTGCGCGACCTCGACCTGGTCGACGACGACGCCTGGCCCCGGGCGCTCGCCATGCTCTCCCGGCCGCCGCTGCGCGACGCGCTGACCGCCCCCGTGCGGGTGCTGCTGCCGGACGGCACCACCGAGTCCGTCCGCCCGTACACCGCCTGGTGGCTGCGCGGCCACCCCGTCCTGGACGGCCGCCGCCCCGCCGGCCTGCGTGTGAAGGGCGGCGACCCGCTGCTGGCCGGGCTGTACGAGGCCGCGGACGCGGGCGACCTCGCCGACGAGCAGGTGCTGCGCGCCCTGGGCGTACGGACCTCCGTCGCCGCCCTGCTGGACGAGCCGGGCGGCGCGGCCGAGCTCCTGGGCCGCCTCGCGGACCCGGAGCGCTCGGTGAGCCCCGCCCAGCTGCACGGCCTGTACAGCGCGCTGGCGGAGCTGGACCCGGAGGACGTGACGCTGCCGGACGACCTGGCGGCCGTGGTGGACGGCGAGGTGCAGGTCGGCGACGCGACGGACGTCCTGGTCGCGGACGCCCCCGACCTGCTGCCCCTCGCGGCGGGCCTCCCGCTGCTGCCCGTACGCCCCGACCGCGCCGCCGCCCTCGCCGAGCTGTTGCAGGTGCGACCGCTCAGCGAGGTGTTCCCGGTGACGGTCCCGGCCGGGGACGGCGAGGAGCGCGAGGTGCCGGAGGGGCTGCGCGTCCTGCTCCCGGGCGCGCCGGCCACGTACGTCGAGCACGAGGAGCTGGTGGTCGGCGGCGTGGCGCTCGACTGGCGCCACGGCCCGGACGGCGTCCTCCACGCGGCGACGCTGGAGGGCCTGGCGGCGGGTCTGGCCTGGTCGGCGGGCGCGTGGTCGCGCCGCTTCGAGGCGGCGGCGCTGCTGGAGGACCCGTCGCGGACGGAGGAGCTGGCCCGGGACCGCTGGTTCGACTGAGGGCCCGTGTCCCGCGCGGTCGGCGGACCTATCCTGAGCATGAAGGCACCCGATTCCGGGAGGCTGTCATGACCAGGAAGGTCGCCGACTGCCGCAGGTTCCCCAGCGAGTCGAACTGCACGCTGCGCATCGCGGGCGAGGAGGACGAGGTCCTGAAGGCCGCCACCGAGCACGCGGTGTCCGTGCACCAGCACGAGGACACGCCCGAGCTGCGCGAGCAGATCAAGGGGTTCCTGGAGGACGAGAAGCCGGGCATCTGACGCCGGGGGCCGTCGGCCAGGGGGTTACGCCGGGAAGCGGCGGCCCACCCAGCGCCAGGTGATCTCCAGGGCGATCGCCGCCACGGCGGCGATCGCCACGGCCGCCCACGGCATCGGGGCGCCCACCAGCCGCAGCGCGAAGAAGTGCTGGAGAGACGGCGTCACCAGCACCACCAGGAAGCCCGCGGCCATCGCCAGCACCAGCAGCACCCGCCACCAGGTGTAGGGCCGCGCGATGATCGCCAGCACCCAGAGCGAGATCAGGAACAGCGTCAGCGTCGCCGCGCTCGTCTCCGCGCCCAACGCGTCCACGCCCGTGTAGACGTGCCGGGCCAGCAGGTACGCGGCGAACGTGGCCACCCCCGCGATCAGCCCGGCGGGCACGGCGTAGCGCATCACCCGTCGCACGAAGTGCGGGTGCGCCCGCTCCTTGTTCGGCGCGAGGGCCAGGAAGAACGCCGGGACGCCGATCGTCAGGGTCGACAGCAGGGTGAGGTGGCGGGGGAGGAACGGGTACGGCACGTGGGTGCAGACCACGAGCACGGCCAGCAGGACCGAGTAGACCGTCTTCGTCAGGAACAGCGTCGCAACCCGCGTGATGTTGCCGATCACGCGCCGCCCCTCCGCCACGACCGAGGGCAGGGAGGCGAAGCTGTTGTCCAGCAGCACGATCTGGGCCACCGCCCGGGTGGCCTCGGAACCGGAGCCCATGGCCACGCCGATGTCGGCGTCCTTGAGGGCCAGTACGTCGTTGACGCCGTCGCCCGTCATCGCCACGGTGTGGCCGCGCGACTGGAGGGCGCCCACCATGTCCCGCTTCTGCCGCGGGGTGACCCGGCCGAAGACCGCACCCCGGTCCAGGGCCGCGCCCATCTCCTCCGGCCCGGCCGGCAGCCGGCGGGCGTCCACCGGCGCCTCGGCCCCGGGCAGCGCCAGCTTGGCGGCGACGGCTCCAACAGCCACCGCGTTGTCGCCGGAGATCACCTTCGCGGCGACGTCCTGCTCCGCGAAGTACCGCAGGGTGTCCGCCGCGTCGGAGCGGAGCCGCTGCTCCAGGACGACCAGGGCGGCCGGCCGTACGTCCTCGGTCACCCGCGGATCGCCGAGCCCCCGGTCGGCGCGGGCCAGCAGCAGGACCCGCAGCCCCCGGGCGTTGAGCGAGTCGGCCTCGGCGAGCGCGACGTGTCCAACAGGCAGGAGGACGTCGGGGGCGCCGAGCAGCCAGGTGCCGGCGGAGCCGCCGTCGGGGCCGTCGAGCACGGCGCCGCTGTACTTGCGGGCGGAGGAAAAGGGCAGGGTCTCGGTGCAGCGCCAGCCGGTGCCGTCGGGATAGGCGTCGATGATCGCCTGAAGGCTGGCGTTGGGCCGGGGATCGGCCTGACCGAGGGCGCCGAGCACGTGGCGTACGGAGGACTCCTGGGCCGACTCCCGGGCCGACTCCCGGGCCTCGGCCAGAACACGGAGTTCGCTGACGTCCATGCCGCCCTCGGTGAGGGTGCCGGTCTTGTCGAGACAGACGACGTCGACGCGGGCCAGCCCCTCGATGGCCGGCAGCTCCTGCACCAGGCACTGCCGGCGGCCGAGCCGGATCACCCCGATGGCGAAGGCGACGGAGGTGAGCAGCACCAGCCCCTCGGGCACCATCGGCACGATCCCGGCGACCATGCGCCGCACGGCCTCCTGCCAGTCGTGCTCCTCGATGACGAGCTGGCTGACGACGAGGCCGATGGCGGCGGGCAGCATCAGCCAGGTCACGTACTTGAGGATGGTGCTGATGCCGGTGCGCAGCTCGGAGTGGACAAGGGTGAACCGGGTGGCCTCCTCGGCCAGCTGGGCGGCGTAGGCCTCCCGGCCGACCTTGGTGGCGGTGTACGCGCCACCGCCGGCGACCACGAACGAGCCGGACATCACCTTGTCGCCGGGCCGCTTGAGAACGGGGTCGGCCTCGCCGGTGAGCAACGACTCGTCGATCTCCAGCCCGTCCGCCTCCAGGACCTCGCCGTCGACCACACACTTGTCGCCGGGCCCGAGCTCGATGACGTCGTCGAGCACGATCGCCCCGGTGACGACAGGGACGGCCGCTCCGTCCCTGCGGACCGTGGGCTTCGCCTCACCGATGACGGCCAGCGAATCGAGCGTCTTCTTGGCGCGCAGCTCCTGGACGATGCCGATCGCGGTGTTGGCGACGATCACAAACCCGAAGAGCCCGTCCTGAATGGGCCCGACGACGAGAATGATCAGAAACAGCACCCCGATGATCGCGTTGAACCGGGTGAAGACGTTGGCCCGGACGATCTCCTTGGTGGACCGCGAGGAACGGACGGGGACGTCATTGACCTCCCCGCGCGCGACGCGATCAGCGACCTCACGAGAGCTGAGACCGGAGCTCATGCTCCGACGGTAAGGGCGCGCGGGGCGGTCGGCCTTCCGAGGCGGCCGGTTTGTGGGCAGTCGTTCCGCTGGGGCGGAACGGGTGGGCACAAACCCACCCACGGTCCGCACCCGAACCGGTCACCTCAGGTCGGCGGACCCCCGCGCCCGCTTAATCGCGGCATCGCGCCGACGCACGTACCAGACCCCGATCAGCCCCAGCCCCCCACCGGCCAGACACGTCCACACCCACCACGCATGCCCCCGCCCCTCGAACCACCCATAAAACGGCAGTTGGGCGAGGAAGAGGACGAACCACAGGACCGTACCGCCGGTGATCGTCGCGACGACCGGCCCCTCCAGCGGTTCGGGCGCCTCGTGCGTAGGTGTCCACTTCGTCATGCCCGCCAGCCTAGTCCGTGACCGGGTGGCGCCCGCTCGTGGAGCCCTTGCGCCACCGGGGTCTACGCGCGGAGATAGCCATTCGGCGTTTGTTTATTCATACTGAATCGAACGAGATTTGATCGGGTTGCATTGGATGAATATCCAAATCAAAACCTGATCTTGATCTTTTTTGTTGTCTCCCTCGCCCTCCCGGGGCCCTACGACTGAGGTACTCCCCTCCATGCCCACCTCGGCCACCCCCGCGATCGACGACGCCCAGTCGTCGCCCTCGTCGCCCGTCCAGCCGCCCGCCGGCAGGAACGCCCTCGACCGCTACTTCCGGATCAGCGAGCGCGGCTCGTCCGTCGCCCGCGAGCTGCGCGGCGGCCTGGCGACGTTCTTCGCGATGGCGTACATCATCGTGCTGAACCCGATCATCCTCGGGGCGGGTCAGGACAAGTTCGGCCACCAGCTGGACAACGGCCAGCTGGTCACCGCCACCGCCCTGATGGCCGGCCTCAGCACCGTCCTCATGGGCGCGATAGGCAACGTGCCGATCGCCTGCGCCGCCGGCCTCGGCATCAACGCCGTCGTCTCGCTCCAGCTGGCGCCCAAGATGAGCTGGCCGGACGCGATGGGCATGGTCGTGCTGGCCGGTCTGGTGCTGATGGTGCTGGTCGCCTCCGGTCTGCGGCAGCGCGTCATGGACGCGATCCCGGGCGGGCTGCGCCGGGCCATCGCGATCGGCATCGGCATGTTCATCTCGCTGATCGGCCTGGTCGACTCCGGCTTCGTCTCCCGCAACCCCGACGCCGCCCACACCACGGTTCCGCTGGGCCTGGGCCAGGGCGGTCAGCTGCACGGCTGGCCGGTGCTGGTGTTCGCGGTGGGTCTGCTGCTGACCTTCGTCCTGCTGGTGCGGAAGACCTCCGGCGCGATCCTCATCGGCATCGTCGTGATGACGGTCGTGGCGATCGTCATCAACTCGATCGCCAAGGTCCCGGACGCCCAGTGGGGCCTGTCCGTCCCGACCTGGCCCAGCAAGATCGTGGACACCCCGGACTTCGGGCTCATCGGTGACGTCAGCCTCTTCGGCGGCTTCCACGAGGTCGGCCTGCTGACCGGCTGCCTGTTCGTCTTCACCGTGCTGCTGTCCGGCTTCTTCGACGCCATGGGCACGATCATCGGTGTGGGCGAGGAGGCCGGTCTGACCGACGAGAAGGGCCAGCTGCCCAACATGGGCCGCATCCTGATGATGGACGGTGTGGCCGTCGCGGCCGGCGGTGCCGGTTCCGCCTCCGCCAACACCTGCTTCGTCGAGTCCACGGCCGGCGTCGGCGAGGGCGCCCGTACCGGTCTCGCCAACCTGATGACCGGCGGGCTCTTCCTGCTCGCCCTGGTCTTCACCCCGCTCGCCACCGTCGTCCCGGCCCAGGCCGCGACCCCCGCGCTCGTCGTCGTCGGCTTCCTGATCATGGCGTCCAACGTCAAGGAGATCGACTGGAACGACTTCACGATCGCGATCCCCGCGTTCCTGACGATCATCTCCATGCCGTTCACCTACTCGATCACGAACGGCATCGGCATCGGGGTCCTCGCCTTCATCGTCCTGCGGATCGCCGACAAGCGGGCGCGCGAGATCCCCTGGCTGCTCAACGTCGTCGGGCTCTGCTTCCTCGTCTACTTCATGCTCGACCCGATCGAGCGCCTGCTCGGCGTGAAGTGAGCCGCTGAAGGGTTCGCCTCAGGAGCTGGGCCTCAGCTCCTGAGGTGGGCCAGCACCGCCAGCACCCGGCGGTTGTCGTCCGGCGACGGGGCGATGCCGAGCTTCGTGAAGATGCTCGCCGTGTGCTTCGCCACCGCGCTCTCGCTGATGTGGAGGGCGCCCGCCACGGCCGCGTTCGAACGGCCCTCGGCCATCAGCCCCAGTACCTCCCGCTCGCGGGGCGTCAGGGCGCCGGTCGTCCCCCTGGCCTCGCCGCGGGTGAGCAGCTTGGCGATGACCTGAGGGTCCATGACCGTGCCGCCCGCGGCCACCCGCCGTACCGCGTCCACGAACTGCTCGGTGTTGGTCACCCGGTCCTTGAGCAGGTAGCCGACGGCGCCCTCGCCGCCCGCCAGCAGTTCGTGGGCGTAGAGCTGTTCCACGTACTGCGACAGCACCAGCACCGGCAGGCCGGGGCGCCGGCGGCGGGCCTCCAGCGCGGCCTGGAGACCCTCGTCGGTGAACGTCGGGGGGAGCCGGACGTCGACGACCGCGACGTCCGGCTCCTCGTCGATCAGGGCGCGCAGCAGAGCCGGGCCGTTGTCGACGTCGATCACCTCGCACCCGTGCTCGCGCAGGGTGCGGATCAGCCCGTCGCGGAGCAGGAAGAGGTCTTCGGCGAGGACGACGCGCACGGGATCTCCAACGTCACGGTGGTCGGACCGCCCGGCGGGCTGTCCAGGGTGAGGACGCCGTCGAAGCTATCCAACCGCCGCCGCACCCCCGGCAGCCCGGTGCCCCGGGCGGCGTCGGCGCCGCCGCGCCCGTCGTCGGTGACGGTCGCCCGCAGCACGCCGTCCTCGTGGGTGAGCGCGATCCGCACCTCCCGGCCGCCGGAGTGCTTGGCCGCGTTGGTCAGCGCCTCGCCCACCGCGAAGTAGGCGGCCGACTCGACCGGCGCCGGGAGGCGGCCCGGCAGCCGGGCTTCCACGTGGACGTCGAGGGGGCTGTCGAGCGCCAGCGACCGGACGGCGTCGCCGAGGCCGCGGTCGGCGAGGACCGGCGGATGGATGCCGTGCACCAGCTCGCGCAGGTCCCGCAGGGCCCGCTCGGACGTGCTACGGACCTCCAGCAGCAGCTCCCGGGCGGCGTCGGGGTCGGTGTCCAGCAGCCGGGTGGCCCGGTCCAGGGTCATGCCGAGCGCGACGATCCGGGCCTGCGCACCGTCGTGGAGGTCGCGTTCTATGCGCCGCAGCTCGGCCGCCTGCGCGTCCAGCGCCCGGGCGCGGGTGTCGGTGAGCCGCTCGACGCGCCGGGCGAGTTCGGCGCTGCGCGGCGCCGCGAGCAGCAGGCGGCTCCAGCGGGCGTGCAGCCGCAGCACGGCGGGCGCCGCCCACAGCCCGGCGGCGATGAACGCCAGGCCGAGGACGAGCGCCGCCACCATCGTGCCGGTGCTGCGCACGGGCACGAACGCGTACCAGTTGCCGTCGTCGATCAGCCGCCACACGAACGGCTGGACGAACGCGCCGAACGCCCCGTACTCGACGAGCGCGAGCGGTACGGCCACCAGCAGCCCGCCCGTCGCCGGCTCCAGCCACGCCCACAGCAGGTCCCGCCGGAACCCGGCGTCGGCCAGCATCGCCCCACCGCCGGCCCGCGGCAGCGGGTCCGGCGGGCTGACGGGGACGGCCGACCAGCGCGCCGCCCGGTCCCTGGCCCGGTCGGACAGGGACCGCAGCGCCCTCGCCGCGGGCGGCAGCAGCCGGAAGCCCACGCCGACCGGCAGCAGGAGCAGGGCGCCCACCACGAGCGGGCCGGTGACCAGGACCGCCAGGGCGAGCAGGCTCGCCAGCTGGCACCGGACCGTGGCGAGGCAGGCGCGGGAGACGGCGGCGGCCGGGGTCATGGGGACGTACGCCTATCGACGGGGGAGGGCGGGGACCGTCGGGATCTTAGAGCGGGTACGGACGGCAGCCGCCTCCCCGGCGCTGCTCCGCCACGCCCACAGCCCCGCGGCCCCCAGGCACGCGGCCCCGAACAGCACCATCGGCAGCACCGCGCCCGCCTCCTCGTCCATGAAGAGCAGCATGCCGAGGTTGATCAGCGCGTGGAAGCCGCCCGCGAGCAGCAGCCGCGCCACGCCCCCCGTCCCCTCCAGGGCCAGCCCGAGGACGACCGACAGCGCCACCGCGCCCAGCAGGAACCCGGCCGCGTAGAGCGGGTCCTGCGCGAAGACCTGTACGTGCCACACGCCCCACACCGCGCCCACCACGACCGACGAGGCGAGCGGGCCGAAGCGGGTGCGCAACTGCGGCTGGAGCAGGCACCGCCAGCCGATCTCCTCGCCGCACGCGCCGATCAGCTGGGCGACGACGATCAGCGCGAAGGGGTGGTCCAGGTCCCCCGGCGAGGTGACGTGGGCGTCCCCGTCGAGGACGGCGTACGCGCCCGCGGCCGCCGCGATGATCAGCGGGGCCGTGAGGAGCAGCAGTGCCCCGGCACGGGGGCGGCTCGACGCGGGGCCACCGGCGAGGAGCTCCCGGGTGCGGGCCGGCCACAGCAGCGCGACCAGCGCCACGCCGAGCGCCGGGCCGAACTGCGTCAGCTGGACCACCTCGGTAGGTATGCCGGTCGCGGGCTGGGCGGCGCCCAGGGCCCCGGCGCCCACAAAGGCCACGGTCAGGAACGCGCAGGTCACGCGCATGTCGAAGCTCCCCCTCGGGTGGTGTTTCCTGTTCGCCTCCGACGATGCCGGGTCGCGGAGCGCCTGCCATTGCGGCTGGCTGCCGAGCAGAGGTGTACGTAGGTACACCCCCGCACACCCCCGTACACCCGCCGTTCCGCTGCGACGCCCCGTTCCGATGCGACGCCCCGTTCCGATGCGAGAGCGCTCCCCTCGTGTGCTTCCGTCCGCCCCACGAGGCAACTTTTCTTTAGAGCAGGTAATGAGTTAACCTAATTTTCATGCCGGACCTGTCCCGCACCTCCGACCCCGAAGACACCGCCGCCGTGAACGCACTGCGGTCGGCCGTCATGCGACTCTCCCGCCGACTCAAGCACCAGCGTGTCGACGAGTCGCTCAGCCCGGCCGAGATGTCGGTCCTGGGCACCCTCGCCCGCTGCGGCTCCGCCACACCCGGGGAGCTCGCGCGCAAGGAGCACGTGCAGCCGCCGTCGATGACCCGCATCGTCGCGCTGCTGGAGGGCAAGGGGCTGGTCAGGCTCGAACCACACCCCGAGGACCGCCGCCAGAAGGTGGTCCGGCAGACGGAGCAGGCCGAGGCCATGCTCGAGGAGAGCCGGCGCAAGCGCAACGCCTGGCTCGCCGAGCTGGCGGGGCAGCTGGACGACGACGATTGGGCGACCCTTCGCGCCGCCGCGCCCGTGCTGGAGAAGCTCGCACACCTGTAAGCGCACGAGAAGGAGGCGAACCACTTGAGTTCGGGACCCGGAGCAGACTCCGCACCCGCACCGAACCGCCACGACGACGCACGCACCACCTCCCTGCACACCAAGGGAGGCACTTTCAGCTCGCTCCGCATCCGCAACTACCGGCTCTTCGCGGCCGGACAGGTGGTGTCCAACACCGGCACCTGGATGCAGCGGATAGCCCAGGACTGGCTGGTCCTCAGCATCACCGGCTCCTCGGCCGCCGTGGGCATCACCACGGCACTGCAGTTCCTGCCCATGCTGCTGCTCGGCCTCTACGGCGGCGTCATAGCCGACCGGTCGCCCAAGCGGCGGCTGCTGCTCATCACCCAGGTGGCGATGGGCGTCACCGGGCTCGCGCTCGCCGCGCTCACCCTCACCGGGCTCGTCGAGGTCTGGCACGTGTACCTCACGGCCTTCGTGCTCGGTCTCGTCACCGTCGTCGACAACCCCGCCCGGCAGGCGTTCGTGGCCGAGATGGTCGGCCCGGCCGACCTGCGCAACGCCGTCAGCCTCAACTCCGCCAACTTCCAGTCCGCCCGCCTGGTCGGCCCGGCCGTCGCCGGTGTGCTGATCACAGCCGTGGGCAGCGGCTGGGCCTTCCTCCTCAACGGACTGTCCTACGCGGCGCCCATCGCGGGCCTGCTGCTGATGCGGACGTCCGAGCTGCACCGCACCGACCCCGCCCCGCGCGGCAAGGGGCAGCTGCGGGAGGGCCTGCGCCACGTGGCCGGGCGCCCGGAGCTCGTCTGGCCCATCGTGCTGGTCGGCTTCATCGGCACCTTCGGCTTCAACTTCCCCATCTGGCTCACGGCGTTCGTCAACGACGTCTTCCACGCCGACGC
Organism: Streptomyces sp. NPDC044063; assembly: GCF_056434285.1. NCBI lineage: Bacteria > Bacillati > Actinomycetota > Actinomycetes > Kitasatosporales > Streptomycetaceae > Streptomyces > Streptomyces sp. NPDC044063. Next base: position 219,925 of record NZ_JBWKFM010000003.1, on the reverse strand, counting down.
CAGCACCTACGGCCTCCTCAACACCCTGATGGCCGGCGGCTCGCTGGTCGGCGCGCTGCTCGCCGCCCGCCGCGGCACCTCGCGGATGCGGATGCTGGTCGGTGCCGCCTTCCTCTTCGGCGCACTGGAGATCACGGCGGCGCTCGCGCCCTCCTTCTGGGTCTTCGCGCTGCTGCTCGTCCCCATCGGGATGTGCGGACTGACGATCAACGTCACCGCCAACTCCGGCCTCCAGATGGCCTCCGACCCCGCCCTGCGCGGCCGGGTGATGAGCCTCTTCATGATGGTCTTCATGGGCGGTACGCCGCTCGGTGCTCCGCTCGTCGGCTGGATCACCGACACGTACGGGCCCAGGACCGGCTTCCTGGCGGGTGGCGTCGTCTCGCTGCTCGCGGCGTCCGCCATCGGCCTGGCCCTGGCCCGGGCCGGCGACCTCCGCCTGAAGATCGACCTCCGGCGCGGCCATACGCATGTGGCCTTCGTTCCGCGCCGGGCCGTGGGTACGGAAGGGGAGCGCGCGTCGCGGATGACGGCGGCGGCGTGATCTCCGTGCGGGCCGGGGCCCCCGCCCCGGCCCCTACGCCCGTCCCGCCCCGCCGCCACGCGGAGCGGCGGGGGCTGGTCGTCCGGGTGACACTGGCCCCATGCGCCTCTTCGTCGCCGTGACCCCGCCCCCGGCCGCCCTCGCCGAACTCGGTGCGGCGGTCCGGGATTTGCACGACCTGCCCGGCGCCTCCCGGCTGCGCTGGGCCGAGCCCGCCACCTGGCACTTCACCCTCGCCTTCCTCGGCGAGGTCGGCGAGGACCTCGTGATCGGCCTCGGCGAGCGACTCGCCCGCGCCGCCCACCGCCACCCCCCGCACGAGCTGCGGCTGGCCGGCGGCGGCCGCTTCGGCGACCGCGTCCTGTGGGTCGGCGCCGAGGGCGACGTGGACGCGCTGCGGTCCCTCGCCCGCACCACGGCCGCCGCCTGCCGCCGGGCGGGCGTCCCCGGGGACACCACCCACTCCTTCCACCCCCACCTCACCCTCGCCCGGGGCACGGGCCACGCCCATCTGCGGCCGTACGCGGACGCCCTCACCGGCTTCCGCGGCCGGGAGTGGCGAGCGGACCGCCTGGAGCTGATCCGCAGCCGCCTGCCGGTCTCCGGCGTGCCCGGCGAGCGTCCCCGGTACGAGACGGTCGCGGCCTGGGAGCTGGGCTCCTGACCCGGCCGGTTACGCTCAAGGGGTGGACCCCAAGACCAGAAACCGGATCATGACCGGTGCGCTCGCCGTGATGCTCGTCGTCGTCGCCGTGGTGGCCGCGGTGAAGTAGAGCCGGACGCCCGCCGGCGTCCGGTGCTGCCTGCGGTCCCCGCGGAGCCCGTCGCGGCATGCTGGAGCGCGTGATCCATGCCGTGCTGCACGCGCTGACCATCGCCGGGGCCATGACCTGGGAGATCACCTGGGCGCTGATCCTCGGCTTCGCGCTGTCCGCCGTCGTCCAGGCCGTCGTGCGCAGAGCGGCCGTCGTCGCGGCACTCGGCGACGACCGGCCCCGCACACTGGCGGCAGCAGCTGGGCTCGGTGCCGCCTCGTCCTCCTGCTCGTACGCCGCCGTGGCGCTCGCCCGCTCGCTGTTCGTGAAGGGCGCCCACTTCACGGCGGCGATGGCCTTCGAGATCGCCTCCACGAACCTGGTCGTCGAGCTGGGCGTGATCCTCGCCCTCCTCATGGGCTGGCAGTTCACCGCCGCCGAGTTCGCCGGCGGCTTCCTGATGATCGCGGTGCTGGCGGTGCTGTTCCGGCTCACGCTGCGGGAGGGGCTGCTGCGAGAGGCACGGGTGCAGGCGGAACGGGGCGTGGCGGGGTCGATGGAGGGCCACGCCGCGATGGACATGTCGGTGGGTGGCGAGGGATCGTTCCTCCGGCGCCTGCTGTCCCGCCCGGGCTTCACCGCCACCTCCCACGTCTTCGTCATGGAGTGGGCGGCCATCCTCCGCGACCTCGTCCTCGGCCTGCTCATCGCCGGGGCCATCGCCGCCTGGGTGCCCGAGACCTTCTGGCAGGCCCTGTTCTTCGAGGGCCACCCACTGGCCGTCAAGCTGTGGGGCCCGATCATCGGGCCGCTGGTCGCCATCGCCTCGTTCGTCTGCTCGATCGGCAACGTCCCGCTGGCCGTCGTGCTCTGGACCGGCGGCATCAGCTTCGGCGGGGTGGTGGCCTTCATCTTCGCCGACCTGCTGATCATCCCCATCCTCACGATCTACCGGAAGTACTACGGCACCCGGACGGCCCTGTATCTGCTGGGCACCTTCTACGTCGCCATGGTCCTCGCCGGGTACGCGGTGGAGGTCGTGTTCGGGGCGTTGGGGCTGATCCCCGACCAGGCGGACGCGCACGTGCCGATGGAGGGGGTGCGCTGGAACTACACGACGTACCTCAACATCGCCTTCCTGGCTCTTGCCGCGGTGCTGGTCGTCCGCTTCTTCCGCACAGGCGGACGGGAGATGCTCCGGATGATGGGCGGGGCACCCTTGCCTTGAGCACGTTCCAGGGCGTTGGCTGAACCGTCATGGAGTACACGCAGCTCGGACGCACAGGACTCAAGGTCAGCCGGCTCGTCCTCGGCACCATGAACTTCGGTCCGCAGACGGACGAGGCCGACAGCCACGTCATCATGGACGCCGCGCTCGACGCGGGCCTGAACTTCTTCGACACCGCCAACGTCTACGGCTGGGGCAACGACAAGGGCCGCACCGAGGAGATCATCGGCAGCTGGATCAAGCAAGGCGGCGGGCGTCGGGAGAAGGTCGTCATCGCCACCAAGGTCTTCGGCAACATGGGCCCGGACGGCGCGAACTGGCCCAACCACGACCGTCTGTCAGCGGTCAACATCCGCCGGGCCGTGGAGGGCAGCCTGCGCCGCCTGCAGACCGACCACATCGACCTCTACCAGTTCCACCACGTCGACCGGGCCACCCCCTGGGACGAGATCTGGCAGGCCATCGACGTCCTCGTCCAGCAGGGCAAGATCATCTACGCGGGCTCCTCCAACCACGCCGGCTGGCACATCGCCCAGGCCAACGAGGCGGCCCGCCGCCGCGGCACCCTCGGCCTCGTCAGCGAACAGTGCCTCTACAACCTCGCCGAGCGCCGAGCCGAGATGGAGGTCATCCCCGCCTCCCAGGCCTACGGCCTCGGCGTCATCCCCTGGTCCCCGCTCCACGGCGGCCTCCTCGGCGGCGTCCTCCGCAAGCAGCGCGAGGGCGGCAGCGCCCGCGCCGCGTCCGGCCGCTCGGCCGACGCCCTCACGAACACCACGGTGCGCGAGCAGGTCCAGGCGTACGAGGACCTGCTCGAAAAGAACGGCCTGGAACCGGGGGAGGTCGCCCTGGCCTGGCTGCTCACCCGCCCCGGCGTGACGGGCCCGATCATCGGCCCCCGCACCCGGGAGCAACTCGACAGCGCCCTCCGTGCGGTGGCACTGCGCCTGGACGAGGATCTGCTGACGGCCCTCGACGGCATCTTCCCGGGCCCGGGGCCGTCGCCGGAGGCGTTCGCCTGGTGAGGCCGCTGAGTCCGGTGAGCTAGTGGGGGATGCTCGGGTGGTCGTACTGGTCGCCCACGTCCCACGCCTGGTACATCGCGTCGGCGAACGCGGCGGCAATGCGGTGCTCGCCCCGGGCGGACGGGTGCGTGCCGTCGTAGGTGTCCCGGTCGAGGTCCCAGTCCTCCGGGCGGGACGCCAGGAGGAGCGGCGAGGCGGGCTCGGTGAGGTCGGCGACGGCCTTGCCGAGCAGCTCGTTGAAGTACTCGCACTCGGCGGCGAAGTCCGGCTCGCCCGCCGCTCGAACGTTGAGGATGACGGGGAGCAGGACGGCTCGGAGGCGGGGGTTGGCGGCGCGGGCTTCAGAGAAGAAACGGTGGACGTTCTCGGCGGTCTGCTCGGCGTTGGTGTAGAAGCCGAGGTCTATGAGGCCGAGGGAGATGAGCAGGGTGTCGGCGCGGCCGGCACGTACGGCGTCGCCGATGATCGGCGCCATGTGCTGCCAGCCTTCGCCCCAACCGGCGAGGTGGCGACGGGCGGGGCCGGGGAAGTCGGGTTCGCCGTAGGCGAGTGACCCGTCGGGGTCGTAGGGGTCGTAGAGGCTGTCGCGAGGGCCGACGACGGCGAAGGGGCCGCCGTGGGTGGACGCGAGGTGTCGCCACATGCGGTAGCGCCAGGTGATGTCACCGACGCTACCGACAGTCATCGAGTCGCCGACGAACATGATCCGCACGCTTCCATTCTGACGGATGGGGTGGGGGGTCACTGAAGCGAGGGCTGTTTTACGGACTGTACGTATCCGGTAGCTCTGCGGGACTACGCTCGGACGGCGAGGAACAGTACCCGTGGCGAAGCGAGGTCATGCCGGTGAAGGAATCCGGGCGTGCAGGATGGTACGGGCAGTCCAAGGTGGGCTGGGACTTCTTCGGATCCGAGCTGAGACGGCGCCGCGAGGCCGCCGGGATCAGCCAGCAGACGCTGGGCACGCGAGTGTTCTGCTCGGGCACGTACATCGGCCTGTTCGAGACCGGGTTGCGGAAGCCGCAGCTCGACGTCGCACAGCGGATCGATGCGGAGCTGGAGACGGACGGGTTCTTCGGGCGGATGTGCGAGGAGCTGATCAACAACTCGCCGTTCGCCGACTACTTCGCGGAAGCTGCCTATCTCCAAGGAGTCGCGACATCTATCCGCGAGTACGCACCTACGTTCATTCCTGGCGTACTGCAGACGGAAGCTTACGCTCGGGCAGTCTTCCTGGGCGGATTTCCCTTCGCGCCGGAGGACAAGGTTCAGGAGTGGGTGGCCGCGCGAATGGAGCGGGCGCGGATCCTCGATCATCCAACCGAGCCGTCGCTGTGGGTCATCCTGGACGAGGCTGCGATCCGCCGCAGGTTTGGTGGCGCGCGTGTGATGAGCGAGCAGTTGTTCCACCTGGCAGCTCTGGCGCGAAGGCGTCGAGTTGGCGTACAGGTCGTGCCCTTCGAAGCCGGCGCTCCGGCGCTGGGCGGGGCGCTTACGCTGATGACGTTCGAGGATGCTCCGCCAGTGGCCTACACGGAAGGGCCCAAGGTCGGCAACCTGATGGACGACCCGGCGTTGGTACGCGGGCTCGAAGAGGCGTACGCACTGGCGGGGGCAGTGGCATTGGCACCGGAGCCGTCGTTGTCCCTGATCCAGGCGGTGGCAGAGGAGTATGAACGTGAAGGCGAGCTGTGACCTGTCCGCTTCGATGTGGCGTAAGAGCAGCTACAGCGGCCCTGGTAATGGTCAAAATGGCGACAACTGCCTGGAAATCGTCGTCAACATACCCGGCTTAGTCCCCGTCCGGGACAGCAAAGCCGTCCACCGCCCCGCCCTCCTCTTCCCGGCCCGCTCTTGGGCCGCCTTCGTCGCTCACCTAGCGGTCTAGCGACGAAGCACCCCCTCCAGAATCGTCGCCCACTGCCCCACCACGCGTTCGCGCCGCGCGCTGTCGTCCGTCAGCAGGGTCGCCAGGCCCAGCCCGCGGGCCATGTCCAGGAAACCCTGGACGGTCTCGCGGACGCCGGGGGTCCGTTCGTCGACGCCGAGCAGGTCGATCGCCATGCGGTGGGCTTCGCGGCCGACGCGGGCCTCCAGTTCGGCCACGCGGGCGCCGAGGCGGTTCCGGTCGTTCGCCGCGGCCACCCACAGCTGGAGGGCCGCGCGGAAGAGCGGGCCCGTGTAGAGGTTGATCAGCTCCGTGAGGACGCCGTAGTGGCGTGCCGGGCCCACGATGAGCCGTAGCGGGTGGGCCACGGACCTCAGCGCCGCCGTGCGCTCCTCCGCCACGTACTCCACCGCCGCGATGAAGAGGTCCTCGCGGGTGGGGAAGTGGTGCTGCGCGGCTCCCCGCGACACCCCCGCCCGCTGGGCCACCACCGCCACCGTCGAACCCGCCCAGCCGTACTCGGCCAGGCAGGCGATCGCTGCCTCCAGGAGCCGCTGCCGCGTCACCCGGCTGCGGTCCTGTTTCGGCGACCTGTCGACAGCGGCGGTGTCCGTCACCGCGTCCATTCCGGCTCCCTCTTCTCCAGGAACGCGGCCATGCCCTCCCGCGCTTCCTCCGACGCGAACAGCCGTGCCGACAGCTCGGCCATCTTCTCCGCATCGCGGTCGAAGATCCGCAGCACCTCTTCCGTGACCAGCCGCTTCGACTCCGCGAGCCCCTGCGGCGACGCCCTCCGCAACCCCTTCAGCACGGCGTCCAGGTCATCTCCCACCGCTGTCACGAGCCCCATACGCGCCGCCTCCTCGGCCCCGAAGCGCTCGCCCGTCATGAAGTAGCGGCTGGCCGCCCGGGCGTCCAGGCGCGGTAGCAGCGGCAGGGAGATCACCGCCGGGGCGAGCCCGAGCAGCGCCTCCGTGAACGCGAACGTCGCATTCGCTCCCGCCAGGGCGATGTCGCACGCCCCGACCAGGCCCAGCCCGCCCGCCCGTACGTGCCCGCGCACGTCGGCGATCACCGGCTTCGGCAGGGCGACGATCGAGCGCAGCAGCGCGGCGATCTCGCGCGGGCCCATGGGATGCGGCTCGGTGAGGTCCGCGCCGGCGCAGAACGTGTTGCCGGTGTGGGTGAGGACCACGGCCCGGGTGGTGGGGTCGTCGGCCGCCCGCGCGAGTGCGTCCCGTAACTCCCCGACCAGCCCGGTCGAGAGGGCGTTGCGGTTGTGCGGGGAGTCCAGGGTCAGGGTCGTGACGCCGCGCTCGTGCGCGGTACGGACCAGCATCCGGAAAGCCTCCTCTTTCATCAGTACGACCATCAGTACGACTTGGGGAGCCCAAGCGTCTGGTGGGACACGTAGTTGAGGATCATCTCGCGGCTCACCGGTGCCACGCGTGCCACCCTGGCCGCCGTGATCAGTGAGGCGAGCCCGAACTCCTTCGTGAGGCCGTTGCCGCCCAGCGTGTGCACCGCCTGGTCGACGGCGTAGACCGCCGCTTCCGCTGCCGCGTACTTCGCCATGTTGGCCGCCTCGCCCGCTCCGGCGTCGTCGCCGGCGTCGTAGAGCGCGGCTGCCTTCCGGGTCATGAGGCGGGCGAGTTCGATCTCGATGTGGGCGCGGGCCAGGGGGTGGGCGACAGCCTGGTGGGCGCCGATGGGTTCCTTCCACACCTGGCGGGTGCGGGCGTACTCGACGGCGCGCGCGACCGCGTACCGGCCCATCCCGAGCGCGAAGGCGGCCGTCATGATCCGTTCGGGGTTGAGCCCGGCGAACAGTTGCAGCAGACCGGCGTCCTCGTCGCCGACGAGCGCGTCGGCGGGGAGCCGGACGTCGTCGAGGACGAGTTCGAACTGCTTCTCTGGAGAGGCGAGTTCCATGTCGATCGGATGGCGTGCGAAGCCCGGCGTGTCGCGGCCCACGATGAACAGGCAGGGCTTGAGCCTGCCCGTTCGGGCGTCCTCCGTCCGGCTCACGATGAGCGTCGCGTCGGCGACGTCGACGCCGGAGATGAAGACCTTGCGGCCGTTGAGTATCCAGTCGGAGCCGTCGCGGCGGGCCGTCGTGGTCAGGCGGTGGGAATTGGAACCGGCGTCGGGCTCGGTGATGCCGAACGCCATCTTCAGCGAGCCGGACGCGAGGCCCGGCAGCCAGGCGCGCTTCTGTTCGTCGGTGCCGAAACGGTTGATCACCGTGCCGCAGATGGCGGGGGAGACGACCATGAGCAGCAACGGGCAGCCCGCCGCGCCCAGTTCCTCCAGGACCAGGGCGAGTTCGGTGATCCCGCCGCCCCCGCCGCCGTACTCCTCGGGCAGGCCGACGCCGAGGTAGCCGAGCTTTCCCGCCTCGGCCCAGAGCTCGTCGGCGTGGCGGCCCTCGCTGACGGCCGTGGCGAAGTAGTCGCGTCCGTAGCGGCCGGCGAGCGCGGTCACGGCGGCGCGCAGCGCGCGGTGCTCCGGGGACTCGATCAGTGCGGTGCTCATGAGCTTCCCTCCTCGGACTCGGGTTCGGTCTCGGTGACCACAGCGAGCAGCTCTCCCTCGCGGACCTGCCGCCCGGCCACCACGTGCAGCGCGGTGAGGACGCCGGCGGCCGGTGCGATGACGCGGTGCTCCATCTTCATCGCCTCCAGCCACAGCAGCGGCTGCCCGGCGGTCACGGCGCTGCCCACCTCCACGCCGTCCGCGACCCGGGCCACCGTGCCGGGCATGGGGGCGTGGAGGGAGCCGGGCTCGTGGCGCGCGGCGGGCGGGGGGAAACGGGGGAGTGGGGTGAGCGTGTACGCCCCCGCGCCGGGGATGTCGACGTACACGGTGTCGTCGTGGACGGCCACCCGGGCCGTTCGCCGTACGCCGTGCGTCTCCACTTCCACCCGGTCGGCCGCCGCGCTCAACACCCGTACGGCGTCCGGCGCTTCCGGGACGATCCCCTCCCGCCCCGTCCGGTAGCGGACCTCGTGCTCCTCGCCGTCCACCGCGTACCCCTTGACCTGCGGGCCCGAGGGGACGTTGCGCCAGCCGCCGAGCGGGTGGCGGTCCTGGGCGTCGGCGACGGCCGCCGCGAGGGCGGCGAGCGCCGGGTCGCCACGGCGGGCGGTGAGCTCGGCGAGGTGCCGTCCGTAGAAGCCGGTGTCCATGCGCCCCGCCGCGAACTCCGGGTGCCGCAGGGACCGTACGAGCAGGTCGCGGTTGGTGCCGGGGCCGTGGACGGTGGCCCGTTCCAGCGCGTGGGCGAGCAGCCGGACGGCCTCCTCGCGCCCGGGGGCCCAGGCCACGACCTTGGCGAGCAGCGGGTCGTAGTGGACGCCCACCCGGTCGCCGTCGTCGTAGCCGGAGTCGACGCGGAGCCACGTGCCGGGCCCGTTGCCACTCCCGGTGCCGCCCCCGCCCAGCCGCAGCCGGTGCAGCACGCCCGCCTGCGGTCGCCAGTCGTTCGCCGGGTCCTCGGCGTACAGCCGTGCCTCGACCGCGTGGCCCGACGGCGCCGGCGGTACGGGATCCAGCGCACCGCCCTCGGCGATCCGTATCTGCGATGCCACCAGGTCCAGCCCGTACACGGCCTCCGTCACCGGGTGCTCGACCTGGAGCCGTGTGTTCATCTCCAGGAAGTGCGGCCGGCCGTCGGCCCCCACCAGGAACTCGACCGTGCCCGCGCCCACGTACCCCGTCGCCCGCGCGGCCGCCACGGCCGCCGCGTCCAGTGCCTTGCGGGTCTCCTCGGCGAGGTGCGGCGCCGGCGCCTCCTCGATCACCTTCTGGTGGCGGCGCTGGAGGGAGCAGTCGCGCGTGCCGAGCGTCCACACCGTGCCGTGGGCGTCGGCCAGGACCTGCACCTCCACGTGCCGTCCGTTCTCGACGTACGGTTCGACGAACACCTCGCCGTCCCCGAAGGCTGCCGCCGCCTCCGCTCGGGCCGAGACCAGCTCGGCCTCCAGAGCGCCCAACTCCCGCACCACCCGCATCCCGCGTCCGCCGCCGCCCGCCGCCGCCTTGAGGATCACGGGCAGGTCGGCGGGGGTCACGGAGTCGGCGGCGAGCGGGGCCAGGACCGGGACGCCCGCCTCCGCCATGATCCGTTTGGCCCCGGTCTTGGACGCCATGGCCTCGATCGCGGCCGGCGGCGGCCCGATCCACACCAGCCCGGCGTCCATGACGGCCCGTGCGAACTCCGCGTTCTCCGACAGGAATCCGTAGCCCGGGTGCACGGCGTCCGCGCCGGCGGCCCGCGCTGCGGCGATCAGCAGGTCGGCCCGAAGATACGTATCGGCGGGCGCGGTGCCCGGTAGCCGTACCGCCGCGTCCGCCTCCCGGACGTGGCGTGCCCCGGCGTCGGCGTCGGAGTGCACGGCGACCGTGGCGATGCCCAGCTCACGGCAGGTGCGGACGATCCGGCAGGCGATCTCGCCCCGGTTGGCGACAAGCAGTGAATCGATCATCAGCCCTCAGCCCTCAGCACTCTGCTCCTCACATCCGGAAGACGCCGAACCCGCCCCGCGTGCCCTCCACGGGGGCGCCGTGCACGGCCGACAGGCACAGGCCCAGCACGGTGCGGGTGTCGCGCGGGTCGATGACGCCGTCGTCGTAGAGCCGCCCGGACAGGAACACCGGCAGCGACTCCGCCTCGATCTGCCGCTCCACCGCCGCCCGCAACCCGGCGTCGGCCTCCTCGTCGTACGGGCGGCCGCGCGCCTCGGCCGCAGCCCGGGCGACGATCGACAGCACACCGGCCAGCTGCTGCGGGCCCATCACGGCCGACTTGGCGCTGGGCCAGGAGAACAGGAACCTCGGGTCGTAGGCCCGCCCGCACATGCCGTAGTGCCCGGCCCCGTACGAGGCGCCGACGAGGACCGACAGGTGGGGGACCCGGGAGTTCGCCACCGCGTTGATCATCATCGCGCCGTGCTTGACGATGCCGCCCTGCTCGTAGGCCTGTCCGACCATGTAGCCGGTGGTGTTGTGGAGGAAGATCAGTGGGATGTCGCGCTGGTTGGCGAGCTGGATGAACTGCGCGGCCTTCTGCGACTCCTCGCTGAAGAGCACGCCGCGCGCGTTGGCGAGCACGCCCACCGGATAGCCGTGCAGCCGGGCCCAGCCGGTGGTCAGCCCCGCCCCGTACAGCGGTTTGAACTCGTCGAAGTCGGAGCCGTCGACGATCCGGGCGATCACCTCGCGGGGGTCGAACGGCACCTTCAGGTCCCCGGGCACGATCCCGAGCAGCTCCTCCTCCGCGTACCGGGGCGGCTCGACGGGGCCGGGCAGCGGGCCGGGTCCGGCCTTGCGGTGGTTGAGCCGGGCGACGATGCGCCGCGCCTGCCGGAGCGCGTCCCGCTCGTCGAGCGCGAAGTGGTCCGCGAGCCCCGACGTGCGGGCGTGCATCTCGGCACCGCCCAGCGACTCGTCGTCGCTCTCCTCGCCCGTCGCCATCCGCACGAGCGGCGGCCCGCCGAGGAACACCTTCGCCCGCTCCTTCACCATCACCACGTGGTCGGACATGCCGGGCACGTACGCGCCGCCGGCCGTCGAGTTGCCGAAGACCACGGCGACGGTCGGGATGCCGGCGGCCGACAGCCGCGTCAGGTCGCGGAAGAGGGCGCCGCCCGGGATGAATATCTCCTTCTGGCTGGGCAGATCGGCGCCGCCCGATTCGACGAGCGACACGACCGGCATCCGGTTGGCGAACGCGATCTCGTTGGCCCGCAGGGCCTTCTTCAGCGTCCACGGGTTGCTCGCGCCACCGCGTACGGTCGGGTCGTTGGCCGTGATCACGCACTCCACGCCCTCGACCACCCCGATGCCCGTCACCAGGGAGGCGCCGACCGCGTAGTCGCTGCCCCAGGCCGCCAGCGGCGACAGCTCCAGGAACGGCGTGTCCGGGTCGACGAGGAGCTCGATACGTTCCCGGGCGAGCAGCTTGCCGCGCGCCCGGTGCCGCGCTGTGTACTTCTCGCCGCCGCCCGCGACTGCCTTGGCGTGCTCGGCCTCCAGGGCGGTCAGCTTCTCCAGCATCGCGGCGCGGCGGTCCGCGTACTCGGCCCCCGAGGGGTCCAGCGCCGACGTCAGGACGGTCACAGCAGCGCCTCCGGTATGTCCAGGTGGCGGGCGCGCAGCCACTCGCCGACCGCCTTGGCCTGCGGGTCGAAGCGGGCCCGCGACGCGACGCCCTCGCCGAGCAGGCCGTCGACCACGAAGTTCAGTGCCCGCAGGTTGGGCAGGACGTGGCGTTCCACCGGGAAGCCGGCGGTCTCCGGCAGCAGGCTCCGGAACCGCTCCACGGTCAGCTCGTGCGCCAGCCACCGCCACGCGGCGTCGCTCCGCACCCACACGCCGACGTTGGCGCCGCCGCCCTTGTCGCCGCTACGGGCCCCCGCGACCAGCCCCAGCGGAGCCCGGCGCACCGGCCCGGCCGGCAGTGGTTCGGGCAGCGCGGGCGGCAGGAGCACGGGCGGGGTCGCCTCCGTGCGGATCGGCGACGGCAGGACGGTCACCCGCTCGCCGTCCGGCAGCACCGCCGTGTGCGGCACGGACGCGGCGTCCGCGTAGGCCGCCTCGAACACCCCGTACTGCGTGCCCTTCCCCGGCGGCGTGGCGACGTGGAACCCGGGATAGCTGGCCAGGGCCAGTTCCACGCAGGCGGCCTCCACGGCCCGCCCGACCTCCGGGTCCCGGTCGCGCACCACCAGCCGCAGCAGCGCGCTCGCCTCCTCCTGCACGGGCGCGTCGGCGCGGTCCGTACGGGCCAGCGTCCAGCGGGCCTCGGCCGGGCGGCGGGCCGCCAGGGCGCCGTCGAGCTGGTCGCGCACCAGCCGGGCCTTGGCCTCGATGTCGAGGCCGGTCAGCACGAAGACCACCTCGTGCCGCCAGCCGCCGGGCCGGGTGAGCCCCACCTTGAGCGAGGCGGGCGGGGCCTCGCCCCGGACCCCGTCGATCCGCACCCGGTCCGGGCCGTCCTGCGTGAGCCGCACGGTGTCGAGGCGGGCCGTCACGTCCGGGCCCGGGTAGCGCGCGCCCGCCGTCTCGTACAGCAGCTGCGCGGTGACGGTGGAGACGTCGACGACGCCGTCCGTGCCGGGGTGCTTGGTGATGACGGCCGAGCCGTCGGCGTGGATCTCGGCGAGCGGGAAGCCCGGCCGGCGCACGTCGTGGCCGGTGAAGAAGGAGTAGTTGCCGCCCGTCGCCTGTGTGCCGCACTCCAGCACATGCCCGGCGACCACTGCCCCGGCCAGCGGGTCCAGGCAGTCGGAGCCCCAGCCGAAGTACGCGGTGGCGGGCCCGGTGACCAGGGCGGCGTCGGTGACCCGGCCCGTGACCACCACGTCCGCGCCGGCGCGCAGGCACTCGGCGATGCCCTCGCCGCCGAGGTAGGCGTTGGCGGTGAGGACGCCGTCGCCCCAGCGGTCCTCGCCGCGCAGGTCGTCGCCGGTGACGTGGGCGACGCGTACGGGCACGCCGAGCTTGCCGGCCAGCTCGCCGACGCGCTCGGCGAGGGCGGCGGGGTTGAGCCCGCCGGCATTGGTGACGATCTTGACGCCCCGGTCGGCGGCGAGGCCGAGGCTCTCCTCCAGCTGGGACAGGAAGGTGCGGGCGTAGCCCCGGCCGGGGTCCTTCAGGCGGTCCCGGCCGAGGATCAGCATGGTCAGTTCGGCGAGGTAGTCACCGGTGAGGACGTCGAGGGGACCGCCGGTGAGCATCTCGCGCAGGGCGTCGAAGCGGTCGCCGTAGAAGCCCGAGGCGTTGCCGATTCGGAGGACGGACGCAGGCATGGCACGGGAGCGTGGCAGCGCCCGGGAAAACAAGCAAGCGTGCTTGCATCATTTTCGGCCGGGGGTTTCGGGGGCCTTGTCCGTGAGCGCCTCCGCCAGGACTTCGGCGAGGTGATGCCCTTCCACGCCGCCGAGTTGGGCCATCTGGGTACGGCACGAGAAGCCGTCGGCCAGCACGGCAGCGCCCTCCGGGGCCGTGCGCAGGGACGGCAGCAATCGCTCCTCGGCGCACGCCGCCGACACCGCGAAGTGGCCTTTCTCGAAGCCGAAGTTGCCTGCCAGACCGCAGCATCCGGCGCTCAACTCTCCGTCCAATCCCGCCCGTCGGCGCAGCCTCCGCTCGGCCCCGTCGCCCAGGACGGCGTGCTGGTGGCAGTGCGTCTGCCCGACGACCGTCCGGCCCACGTGCGGCGGCTGCCAGTGCGGGGCCCGGTCCTCCAGCGCCTGGGCGAAGGTCCGTACCGACGCGGCGAGCCGGGCCGTGCGCGGATCGTCCGAAAGCAGCTCCGGAAGGTCCGTGCGCAGCGCCGCCGTGCAGCTCGGTTCCAGCCCGACGACGGGCAGACCGGCGTCGAGGGCGGGGGCCAGGACATCGAGCGTGCGCCGCATCTCCGTCCGGGCGCGGTCGAGTTGGCCGGTCGACACCCATGTCAGCCCGCAGCACACGGGCCCGCCCGGCAGCCGTACCCGCAGTCCGGCGTCCTCCAGGACGGTCACCGCTGCCCGGCCCACGCGCGGTGAGAAGTGGGTGGTGAAGGTGTCGGGCCACAGCAGTACCTCCGGCCTCCCGTCGCGCTCGCCGACCGCTGGTGTCCTGCGGTCCCACCAGCGGGTGAACGGTTCGGCCGCGAGCTCCGGGATCGCCCGCTCCGGCGCGATGCCCGCGCCGCGCTTCGCCACGGCCGCCAGCGGCCGGACGCGGGCCAGCGCGTTGAGCGCGGGCGCCGCCCGGAGCGCCGCCGCGCCGCGCAGCCACACCGGCAGCCACCCCATCGTGTAATGCGCGGCCGGGCGGAGCCGCCGTGCGTAGTGGTGGTGGAGGAACTCCGCCTTGTACGTCGCCATGTCGACCCCCACCGGGCAGTCGGTGCGGCACCCCTTGCAGGACAGGCAGAGGTCCAGCGCCTCGCGGACCTCCCCGGACCGCCAGCCGTCCGTCACCACCTCGCCCGCCAGCATCTCGTGCAGCAGCCGGGCGCGGCCGCGCGTGGAGTGCCGCTCGTCGCGGGTCACCCGGTACGACGGGCACATCACGCCGGTGCCGGTGCCGGTGCCGGTGCCGGCGTCCGTGCCCGTATCCGTGCCGGCGTCCGTGCCCGTATCCGTGCCGGCATCCGCGCTGGTCTCGCGGCATTTCGCCACGCCCACGCAGCGCCGGACCGCCGCCGCGAAGTCGCCGCCGTCACCCGGATAGGCGAACTCCACGTCCACGGGGCGTTTCGGGAGTACGGCGAAGCGGAGGTTCTCGTCGAGCCGGTGCGGGCGGACGAGCATGCCGGGGTTGAGGCCGCCCGCCGGGTCCCACAGGTCCTTGAACCGCTCGAAGAGCCGTACGACCTCCGGCCCGTACATCCTCGGCAGCAGCTCGGCCCGCGCCTGGCCGTCGCCGTGCTCGCCGGACAGCGAGCCGCCGTGCGCGGTCACCAGCTCCGCCATGTCGGCGGAGAACGCCCGGTAGCGGCGCACCCCCTCCGCGCTCAGCAGGTCGACGTCGATCCGTACGTGCACACACCCCTCGCCGAAGTGCCCGTACGGCGCTCCGCGCAGCCCGTACCGCCCCAACAGGGCCCGGAACTCCCGCAGATACGCGCCCAGTCGCGCGGGCGGCACCGCGCAGTCCTCCCAGCCCGGCCAGGCCTCGCCGCCGTCGGGCAGCCGGGTCGCCGTGCCCGCCGCGTCCTCCCGTACGCGCCACAGCGCCCGCCGGGCCGCCTGCTCGGTCACCACCGCGTGCCCCGAGGCCCCGTCGGCGGCCGCGGCCCGGCACACCCGGCCGGCCAGGTCCGCCGCCTCGGCCGCGTTCGTACCCCCGGTCTCCACGAACAGCCAGGCCGCGCCCGGCGGCAGCAGTCCGCTCGCCTCCGTACGCCCTCCGACGAGGTCCGCCGCCATCCCCTCGACCGTCAGCGGCCCGAACGGCAGCAGCAGGGCCGCCGCGTCCGCCGCCGCGCCCTCGTCCGGGTAGCCGAGGACCGCCAGCGCGCGGGCGCCCGGCGTCTCCACGAGCGCCACCGTGGCCTCGGTCAGCACCCCGAGGGTGCCCTCGCTCCCGGTGAAGGCCCGGGCCAGGTCGGTGCCCCGCTCGGGCGCCAGCGCGTCCAGCGCGTAGCCGGAGATGCGGCGCGGCAGCGCGGGGAAACCCGTGCGCAGCAGGGCGAGTTCCTCGCGCAGCAGGGATCGCACGCCGTCCGCCGGCCGGGCGGGGAGCCCGGCGAGCGCCTCGGCGCCCCTGCCGAGCCGGGCGTGCTCGCCGCCGTACGTCAGGACCTCCAGGGAGCGGACGTTGTCGGCCGTCGTCCCCCAGGCCACCGAGTGGGCGCCGCACGCGTTGTTGCCGATCATGCCGCCGAGCGTGCACCGCCCGTGCGTCGACGGGTCGGGCCCGAACGTCAGCCCGTGCGGGGCCGCGGCGCGGCGGAGCACGTCGAGCACCACGCCCGGCCGGACCACGGCCGTACGGGCCCCGGGGTCGAGCCGGACGATCGCGTCCATGTGCCGGGTGAAGTCCAGCACCACGCCCGTGCCGGTCGCCTGCCCGGCCACCGAGGTGCCGCCGCCGCGCGGTACGACGGGCACCCCGTGCTCCCGGCAGACCGCGAGCGCGGCCGCGACGTCGGCGGCGTCGCGCGGCGCGACCACGCCGAGCGGCACGCGGCGGTAGTTCGACGCGTCCATGGTCACCAGGGCGCGGGCGGAGGACGTGAAGTCCACGTCGCCGCCCACGGCCGCCCGGAGGTCCCGTTCAAGTGACGCGCTGTCCGTGGAGGTGTCCGGGATCGCCATGAAGGTCATACTGCGCCCCGCGCGGCCGGTACGCGGGCCGTGACCGCGGACATGAGCCGCATCTCATCCGATGGAACGGCACTGCCGCGAAGGTCTTTTCGCATTAGGCTGCGGCCGTGGCCGATATCCAGATTCCCGCTGACATCAAGCCCGCCGACGGTCGGTTCGGCGCGGGCCCGTCCAAGGTGCGGACCGAGGCGCTCAGTGCCCTGGCTGCCACCGGAACCTCCCTGCTCGGCACGTCCCACCGCCAGGCCCCGGTCAAGGACCTGGTCGGCCGCGTGCGCGCGGGCATCAGTGAGCTGTTCTCCCTGCCCGAGGGCTACGAGGTGATCCTCGGCAACGGCGGGTCGACCGCCTTCTGGGACGTCGCCACGCACGGACTGATCGAGTCCCGGTCGCAGCACCTGTCCTTCGGCGAGTTCTCCTCCAAGTTCGCCACGGCCGCCCGCAAGGCGCCCTGGCTCCAGGAACCCACCGTCATCGCCTCTGAGCCCGGCACCCACCCGGAGCCCAAGGCGGAGCAGGGCGTCGACGTCTACGCCCTCACCCACAACGAGACGTCCACGGGCGTGGCCGCGCCCGTCCAGCGCGTCGAGGGCGCGGACGCCGGGTCGCTGGTGGTCGTGGACGCCACCTCCGGCGCGGGCGGCCTGCCCGTCGACATCCGCGAGACCGACGTCTACTACTTCGCCCCGCAGAAGTCCTTCGCCGCCGACGGCGGCCTGTGGATCGCTGTGTTCTCCCCGGCCGCCCTGGAGCGAGCCGCCCGCGTGCACGCCTCCGGCCGGCACGTCCCCGAGTTCTTCTCGCTGCCGACCGCCATCGACAACTCCCTGAAGAACCAGACCTACAACACCCCGTCCCTCGCCACCCTCTTCCTGCTCAACGAGCAGGTGGAATGGATCAACGGCCAGGGTGGCCTGGACTGGGCGGTCCGCCGCACGGCCACCTCCGCCCGTACCCTCTACGGCTGGGCCGAGGACGTCGCGCACGCGTCGCCGTTCGTCACGGACCCGGCGAAGCGCTCGGCCGTCATCGGCACGATCGACTTCTCCGACGACGTGGACGCCGCCGCGATCGCCCGGGTGCTGCGCGCCAACGGCATCGTGGACACCGAGCCGTACCGCAAGCTGGGCCGCAACCAGCTGCGCGTCGCGATGTTCCCGGCGATCGACCCGGCGGACGTCGAGGCCCTGACGGCCTGCGTCGACTACGTGGTCGAGCGGCTCTGACCCTGCTGCCGGCGCCCCTCCACCTCAGGGACGTCGGCGCAGCAGCCGGCGCAGGCCGAAGGCCAGCACGGCGATGACGGCGAGCGCGCCCGCGCCCAGGACGAGGGTGCGGTCGCCGCCCCCGCCGCCCGGGCCCGAGGTCTTCCCGTCGGAGCGGTCGCCGCCCTTGCCGGAGTCCTCGGAGTCCCCCGCGGCCACCGAGTCCGGCAGCAGGTCGCCCGTGAGCTCGACGGGCGTGACGCGGCTGGACGCGCCCTCCGTCCCGTACATCAGCGCGCGGCCGCCGGGCGCGAACGTGACGGACTCGCCCTGCCGCTGGAGCGGTACGGCGGGCCGCCCCACCTCCTCGGGCCGGCCGTCGCGCCAGCGGTACTCGCGGGCGTCGAAGTAGCCGCGGACGACCAGCCGGGTGCCGTCGGGGGAGAAGGCTCCGTCCGTGGCCCACACGTCGATGTCCGCCACCCGCCGGAAGGTGTTCACGCCGTCCGCCGACAGCCGCTCCGGCGCCTCGTAGAGGGCGCCCTTGCCCGAGCGCTTCTTGCTGACGATGTAGACACGCCCGGTCTTCGGATGGACCATCAGCGACTCGGCGTCGCGCGGCCCGTCGGCGTAGCGGACGGTGAAGCGGGTGGGGGTGACGGCCGCGTCCTTCAGGGTCTTCGGCTCCGGGAAGCGGTAGATCCACACCTCGGGCCAGGTGCCACCGAGGTTGTCGCCGATGTCCCCGACGTAGACGTTCCCGTCGGGCCCGACCGAGATGGCCTCCACGTCCCGGGCGTCGATGCCGCTGAGCGTGATGGTCGCGACCGTGCGCCCGGTGCGGCCGTCCACGGCGAAGACGTTGGCGCCGTCGCCGCTGTCGTTGTGGGTCCAGTAGACGCCCGGGTGCGCGCGGCTGGCGGCCAGTCCGCTGGACTCCTTGATCCTCGGGTCCTGGATGGTGAAGGCGGACGGCACATCGCCGTCCGCCGCCGTGGCGGGCACGGCGAGCGGCAGCACGGTCAGCGCGGCGAGGCCGAGGGCGGGGAGCAACGGACGCATGCCCCCAGCCTGCCATCCCCCGGGGGCGGCCACGAGGAGGCCGTGCCCCGCCGGGCCCGCGTCGTGGGGCCCGGGGGAGCGCCGGTGGGCGCCGGTGGGACCGGGTCAGCCCACGATGTCGGCGTAGCCCTCGACCTCGCGCGGGTCGCGCGGGCCGGGGCCCACGTAGCGCGCCGAGGGGCGGACGAGCCGGCCGGTGCGCTTCTGCTCCAGGATGTGCGCGCTCCAGCCCGCCGTACGGGCGCACGTGAACATCGACGTGAACATGTGTGCGGGCACCTCGGCGAAGTCCAGCACGATGGCCGCCCAGAACTCCACGTTCGTGGCCAGCACCCGGTCCGGGCGGCGGTTGTGGAGCTCCTCCAGCGCGGCCTTCTCCAGGGCCTCCGCGACCTCGTAGCGCGGGGCGGCCAGCTCCTTGGCCGTACGGCGCAGGACGCGGGCGCGCGGGTCCTCGGCGCGGTAGACGCGGTGCCCGAAGCCCATGAGGCGCTCGCCGCGGTCCAGGGCGCCCTTGACGTAGGCGACGGCGTCGCCGGTGCGCTCGATCTCCTCGATCATGCCGAGGACGCGGGAGGGCGCGCCGCCGTGCAGCGGGCCGGACATGGCGCCGACCGCGCCGGAGAGCGCGGCCGCCACGTCGGCGCCGGTGGAGGCGATGACGCGGGCGGTGAAGGTGGAGGCGTTCATGCCGTGCTCGGCGGCCGAGGTCCAGTAGGCGTCGACGGCCTTGACGTGCTTGGGGTCCGGCTCGCCGCGCCAGCGCTTCATGAAGCGCTCGACGACGGTCTCCGCCTTGTCGATCTCCCGCTGCGGCACCATCGGCAGCCCCTGGCCGCGCGCCGACTGGGCGACGTAGGACAGGGCCATGACGGCCGCCCGGGCGAGGTTGTCGCGGGCGGTGGCCTCGTCGATGTCCAGCAGCGGTTTCAGGCCCCACACCGGGGCGAGCATCGCCAGCGCGGACTGGACGTCGACGCGGATGTCGCCGGAGTGGACGGGGATGGGGAAGGGCTCGGCCGGCGGCAGGCCGGGGTTGAACGATCCGTCGACGAGCAGGCCCCAGACGTTCCCGAAGGACACGTCGCCGACCAGGTCCTCGATGTCGACGCCTCGGTAGCGGAGCGAGCCGCCTTCCTTGTCGGGTTCGGCGATCTCCGTCTCGAACGCGACGACTCCTTCGAGTCCGGGTACGAAGTCGGACATCAGGCGGCTCCTCATGATGTGTTCGACACGCGACTGCCGACCGGGGCCGCGGTGCGCGGCTCGCGGTCCGTCCCGGTCAAAAGCGGTCATGCCCCGTGCGGTGATGGTTCACCCGGTGGTTCACCCGGCCTCCGCAGAAAAAAGCCGGTGGCGGTTCCGGAGCCGGAAACGATAGCCCGTTGGTCAGCCCGGCCACAGATGTACACCTCGGTGATGTCCGGCACACCGCGCTTTGCGCGCCCACGGCCCTCCTGCAAGATGTGGCCGTGGCCCACACCGACGAACAACCCGACATGGACGAGTACCCCGGCGCACGCGCCGGCGACGCCGACCGCGCGCCCGACGTCGCCGCCATGCGCGCCCACTACCAGCACGAGGGCGTCACCGAGGACGAGCTGGCGCCGGGCCCCTACCGGCAGTTCGCACACTGGTTCGCCGAGGCCGCGACCGGCGAGCTCCACGAGCCCAACGCCATGGTCCTGTCCACGGCCGACGCCGAGGGGCGGCCCAGCTCGCGGACCGTACTGCTGAAGGGCTACGACGAGCGCGGCTTCGTCTTCTTCACCAACTACACCTCGCGCAAGGCCCGCGAGATCGCGGTCAACCCGAACGTTTCCCTCCTCTTCCCCTGGTACCCGCTGGCCCGTCAGGTCGTCGTCACCGGCACCGCCGAGCGGGTGTCGCCCGAGGAGACCGCCGTCTACTTCCACTCCCGCCCGTACGGCTCGCGGATCGGCGCCTGGGCGAGCGCGCAGTCCACGGTGGCGGCCTCGCGCGCCGAGCTCGACGCGGCGTACGAACGGATGGCGGCCCGCTACCCGGAGGGCGAGCCCGTGCCCGTACCGCCGCACTGGGGCGGATTCCGGGTGACCGCGCGGACCGTGGAGTTCTGGCAGGGCCGGGCCAACCGGCTGCACGACCGGCTGCGGTACGTACGGACCGACGGCGAGGGCGACCGGGGCTGGCACGTCGAACGTCTGTGCCCGTAGCGGCGGTTCACGGGCACGCAGACGGCCCGTGGGCTGCTACCTCCGCACCGCGGATGCGGTGCGGAGGTGCCGAGCGGACGACTCGGCGGCCCACGGGCCGGGTGACTGCTTGGGATTGGCCGGCACGGCCGGCGCTGCGCATTACGCGACGACGGGCGCTAGCCCGCAGTCACCTCACGCGTCCGGAATGAAACCATGTCCCGAACCACCTCCCTTCTCGTGTACGGCACAGCCTAGGAAGGCGCCCCGGAGGCGACAACCGTTTTTTCGCGGGGGCGGATCGCGGGGGCGGATCGCGGGCGCGGATCGCGGGGCGGATCGGGGCGTGGTCCGGGGCGCGGCCCGGGCGCTGTTCCGGCGCGGATCGGGCGCATGGATTTCGCGGAACGCGGTGTGGTGCGCGCCCGCGTCGAGTTGAATGCCGGTCGTGCAGGACATGCAGGGCATGCGGCCATCGCAGACGCGTCCAGCAGGGGGTACCCCGTGACCGTTCCACACCAGTCCGGCCCCGCCCGCCACGATCCGACGGCGGACGGCGACGACCATGACCTCCTCGTGGCCCTCCTGGACGGCATGGACGCCGCGCTGTGCGCCTTCGACGCCGACGGCACCGTCACCCACTGGAACCGCGAGGCCGAGCGCATCCTCGGCTGGAGCGCGCGCGAGGCCGTGGGCCGGCGGGGGCTGGCCGGCTGGGCCGTGCGCGAGGCGGACGCGCCGGACGTCACCGCGCGGCTGCTGGGCGCGATGAAGGCCCCGGGCCGGCAGGTCGACGAGTTCGCGCTGGTCACCAAGGACGGCGGGCGGGTGCTCGTGCGCGTCCAGTCCTCCGCCGTCCCGGGCGCGGACGGCAGCCCGGCGGGCGTCTACTGCGCGTTCAGCGAGGTCCACACCCAGATCGACCTCGAACGGTCCGTCGCACTGAGCGAGGCGCTCTTCGGCGACGCCTCCACCTGGGGCGTGGTGCTCGTCGACGCGGACCTCCGCCCGGCACTGGCCAACGCGCACGCCGCCCGGATGCTGCGCACGACCCGCACGGCCCTGCTGGGCCGGCCGCTGGGCGACCTCCTGGAGCAGGGCGTGGAGGAGCTGGAGGGAGCGCTGCAGCACGTGCTGGCCGCCGGCGCCCCGCCCGCGCCCACCGAGCTGTGGGTGACCGTACGGACCCCCGCCGACCGGGCCCCCGGAGGCCCGGCCACGGAGCGCCGCTGCTGGCGCAGCGGCTTCCTGCGGCTGGCGACCCCGCTCGTGGAGGAGCCGGTGCCGCTGGGGGTGGCCTGGCTGTTCCTGGACGTGACGAAGACGCGGCTGGCCGAGCAGGAGAGCGCCCGGCTGCGCTTCCGGGGCAGCCAGCTGCACCGCGCGGGCCGGGCCGTCGCCGAGTGCGAGGACCCGATGGAGGCCGCAGCGCTCTACATGGACTTCGCCCTGGCCGGCTTCGCCGACCACGCCCTGATCGACCTGCTCCCGGCCCCCGAGGCCGAGCCCGAGGGCCCGGTCCGGCTGATCCGCGCCGCCGCCGCGCCCGCCGGCGCGCCGGGCCAGGGCGCGGCCGGGGGCGGGCTGCCCGTGCCGTACATGGACGGCCACCCGGCCCTCCAGGCGGTCGAACGCTGCGGCTCGGTCCGGGCGGCCACCGACCGCACCACCGGCTGGGCGGCGGCCCGCCGCTGGCCCGACGGCACCCGCCACGCCCTGGCCACGGCCCTGCGCAGCCGGGGCCGCACGGTGGGCGTGGTCACGTTCCTGCGCGGCGCGTCACGCAGGGCGTTCGACCGGGCGGACGCGGTGTACGCCGAGGACATCGCCACCCGCGTGGCGGCCTCGGTGGACCTGGCGGTGGCGGTGGCGGGGTAGGCGGGGGCCGGCGCCCCGAAGGGGGAACCGCGCGATCAGCCACGACGTATCCGCGGCCGGCCACGACGTATCCGCGACCGGCCCACCGGACTCCGGCCGAAGGGCTCAGTGCCGGAAGAAGATCCGGTCGCCGTATTCGCTCAGCACGCGGCCGTTCCACTCGTGGCCGCCGTCGACATTGCCGGAACGCAGCATCGGGGGGTCGATGCCGCGCGCGGCCAGCTCGCCGGCGGCGGAGGCCACGACGGCCTGGACCACGGCGGCGGCGACGACCGTGGAGGCGGGGCCGAAGGGCGCGGCGATGCCGTCGGCGGTGAGCTCCGCGTCCCCCGTACCGATCTTGGTATCGAGGACGACATCGCAGTGGTCCTTGAGGAACGTGCCGGACACGTGCCGTGACCGGGTCTCCTTCGCGTACGCCAGGGACGTGACGCCGACGACCTTCAGACCCAGGGCCCGGGCGTTCATGGCCATCTCCACCGGCAGGGAGTTGCGCCCGGACAGCGAGATGACGATCAGGGCGTCGCCGGGCCGGGCGGGGCTGGTGTCCAGCACCGCGCCGGCGAGCCCGTCCACCCGCTCCAGCGCGCTGCCGAGCGTGGCGGGCATGACGTCGACGCCGACGACGCCCGGCACCGCCAGCAGGTTCATCAGGGCGAGCCCGCCCGCGCGGTAGACGACGTCCTGGGCGGCGAGGGAGGAGTGCCCGGCGCCGAAGACGAAGAGCCGGCCGCCGTCGGCCACCGTGTCGGCGAGGATCCGGCCGGCGGCCGTCACGGCCGCGGCCTCCTCGTCGCGGACCCGCCGCAGCAGGGCGATCGCGGCGTCGAGGTACTGTCCGGCCAGCTCGTTCTCGCTCATCGCTGCGGGACTCCTCGGCTCGGTTCGGCTGGACGTCACGTTGCGGTCTGTCCATGCGCCCTGTCAATACGGCGGGACGCCGGGCGGGCGCCGGGGGCGTACGCGGCCCCGTTGTCGGCGGCATGCGTCAGAATTGAGTCCAGGGCCAGCGCACGACTTATTCGAGGGGCACGGCATGTCCGGATTGATCGACACTACGGAGATGTATCTCCGCACCATCCTTGAGCTGGAAGAGGAAGGTGTGGTCCCCATGCGCGCCCGCATCGCCGAGCGGCTCGACCAGAGCGGCCCGACGGTGAGCCAGACGGTGGCCCGCATGGAGCGCGACGGCCTGGTGTCCGTCGCCGGCGACCGGCACCTGGAGCTGACGGAGGAGGGCCGCCGGCTGGCCACGCGCGTGATGCGCAAGCACCGCCTCGCCGAGTGCCTGCTCGTCGACGTGATCGGCCTGGAGTGGGAGCAGGTGCACGCCGAGGCCTGCCGCTGGGAGCACGTGATGAGCGAGGCCGTGGAGCGGCGGGTGCTGGAGCTGCTGCGCCACCCCACCGAGTCGCCGTACGGCAACCCCATCCCGGGTCTGGAGGAGCTCGGCGAGAAGCCCGAGTCGGACCCGTTCCTCAACGACGGCATGGTCAGCCTGATGGACCTGGAGCCGGGCACCGAGGGCAAGACCGTGGTCGTCCGCCGCATCGGCGAGCCCATCCAGACCGACGCCCAGCTGATGTACACGCTGCGCCGCGCCGGGGTCCAGCCGGGCGCCGTGGTCAGTGTGACGGAGTCGCCCGGTGGAGTGATGGTGGGCAGCAGTGGCGAGGCCGCCGAGCTGGCCTCCGACATCGCCTCCCATGTGTTCGTAGCCAAGCGCTGACCGGCCTCGACGCCCGGGAACGGGCGGCCGCGCCGGGTACGTATGCCCGGTTACGTAAACCTGCCGAGCCGCGACGGAATCGGCGCGCTCGGGCCCGAGGCGTGCCACGCTGGCGCTGAGTGCCGATGCGCATATGCGCGCGCCGATGGCCGGGGAGGGGATCGGATGGGTCCGGCGAACCACGTGGGTCCCCAGTCCGCGGGGGCCTACGGGCACGCGTCCGCGGGGGCCCATGGGCAGGGGGACACGGGGGTCCACGGACACGCGAGGGCCCATGGACGCGCGGGGGCCGACGGACACGCGGGGGCCGACGGACACGCGGGGGCCCACGGACACGCGAAAGGGCCCCGGCGCCCGTATGGGCAGCCGGGGCCCCGCCTCCCCGTTTTCCCCCGTGGCGACCCGGAGCCCCGAGCTCCCAGGGTGCGCCTCGCGGACCTTCTTCCCCGAGCGGTCCGCGCCCGAGTCGATTACTCCCCTGGCCGCGGACGGCCAATCCTGCCGCCCGGTCACTCGAACGAGGGGTGTTGCGCGCGACAACGGTTCATTCGAATGGAAGTTCCATAGGGTTGGGCTGCTCGGGGGAGACGAGGGGGTGCCAGGGCTCATGGTGCGGCGTATCGAAGTGACCGGAAGCGGTGGAGTGCGGCTCGCCGCCTGGGAGTTCGCAGAACCGCCGAAGGCGGCCGGTGGGGGGCGCCGCGCGGGTGGTCGCTGCGCCGGCCGGGAGGGGTGCGGACGGCGCCCCGGCGACGGCGGCGTGCTGCTCCTGCACGGCCTGCTGGGCCGCGCGGCGCACTGGGCGCACACCGCCCGCTGGCTCTCCGCGCGCTATCGCACGATCGCCCTGGACCAGCGCGGCCACGGGCGCAGCGACAAGCCCGTCGCCGGCCCGTACGCCCGCGAGGCATATGTCGCCGACGCCGAGGCGGCCGTCGAGCAGCTCGGCCTCGCGCCCGTCACCCTCATCGGCCACGCCATGGGCGCCCTCACCGCCTGGCAGCTGGCGGCGCGCCGCCCCGATCTGGTGCGCGCCCTGGTGATCACCGACATGCGGGCCTCCGCGCTGGGCGCGGCCACCCAGCGGGAGTGGAGCGAGTGGCTGGGGTCCTGGCCGGTGCCGTTCGCCACCCTCGCCGACGTCCGCAAGTGGTTCGGCGAGGACGACCCCACGCTGGAGCGGCCCGTCCCGGCCCGCGGGGACTTCTACGCCGAGGTGATGGCCGAGCGCGCCGACGGCTGGCGGCCGTTGTTCTTCCGCCGCCAGATGCTCCAGGCCCGCGAGGGCTACGCCCACGACGCGCACTGGGAGGAGCTGGCGCAGGTGGAGTGCCCCACGCTGGTCGTGCGCGGGCTGGACGGCGCCCTGGGGCGGGCGGAGGCCCAGGAGATGGTGCGCGTCCTGCCGCGCGGCCGCTACGCCGAGGTCCCGGACGCCGGCCATCTGATCCACTACGACCGGCCCGAGGGCTGGCGCCGGGTCACCGAGCCCTTCCTGGAGGCCGCCGTGCCTGCGTAGGGCTGGTCTGTCCTGAATTAATTCAACGGTCGTTGACATAGTGTCGGTGCCGGGTGTGCACTGGAACCGAGGCGCACCCACGCCGACCACCGCGTACCCGGGCGCGCCGCAGCCACCCACGGGGAGCCCACATGTCCCTCCGCACCGAACCCACCGCGGACGTCCTGGTCGTCGGAGCCGGTCCCACCGGACTCCTGCTGGCCGGGGACCTCGCCGCCGCCGGAGTCCGCGTCGTCCTGCTGGAGCGGCGCGCCCAGGAGTCCAATCTGACCCGCGCCTTCGCGGTGCACGCCCGCACCCTGGAGGTCCTCGACGCCCGCGCGCTCGCCGAACCGCTCATCGACACCGGCACCTTCCTGGAGGGCCTGCGCATCTTCGGCCGCACCCGCATCGACCTCGGCGCGCTCGACACCCGCTTCCCGGGTGTCCTGATCACCCCGCAGTACGAGCTCGAACGGCTCCTGGAGGAGCGGGCGCTCGCCCACGGCGCCGAGATCCGCCGCGGCGCCCGGGTGACCGGCCTGCGCCAGGACGGCGAGGGCGTCGACGTGGATGTCCAGCCCGTCGAGGACGGCGCCGCACCGGAGACGCTGCGCGGTCGCTACGTCGTCGGCGCCGACGGGGTGCACAGCGCCGTCCGCTCGGCGATCGGCATGCCGTTCCCCGGCCGGGCCGTGCTGCGGTCCGTGATGCTCGCCGACGTACGGCTCGACGACGCGCCGACCGAGGTGCCCGCGTTCAACGGCGTGGCCGAGGGCTTCTCCTTCATCGCCCCCTTCGGCGACGGCTGGTACCGCGTCATCGCCTGGGTGCGGGGCAGCGACCTGCCCTCCGACGCGCCCGTGGACTTCGACGAGCTCAAGGCCGTCACCCGCGCCGCCTTCGGCACCGACTTCGGTATGCGTGAGCCCCGCTGGACCTCGCGCTTCCACAGCGACGAGCGCCAGGTGCCCCGCTACCGCGACGGCCGGGTCCTCCTCGCCGGCGACGCCGCCCACGTCCACTCGCCGGCCGGCGGCATGGGGATGAACGCCGGCGTCCAGGACGCCGCCAACCTCGGCTGGAAGCTGGCCGCCGTCCTCGCCGGGCGGGCCGGCGACGCCCTCCTCGACAGCTACCACACCGAGCGCCACCCCGTCGGCACCCAGGTGCTGCGCGCCAGCGGCGCCCTCGTGCGCGCCGTGCTGGCGTCGTCTCCCGCGAGCCGCTATCTGCGCAACGCGGCCGCCGGCGCCGCCTTTCTCGTGCCGCCCGCCGTCCACCGGATCGCGATGTTCGTCTCCGGCATCGGCATCCGCTACCCCGCCCCGCCCGGCGCCCATCCGCTCACCGGCAGCCGCGCCCCCGACCTGGCCCTGGCGGAGACCGACTCCGGCCCGACCCGGCTCTACGAGGCCCTGCGCGCGGGCACGTACGTCCGGGTCCTCCCGCGCCGGGCCGAGCCGTCGAAGGAGGACGGCGTCATGACCGTCACCCGCGCCGACGCCTCGCCCATGACGCTGCTGGTGCGCCCCGACGGCTATGTGGAGAGTGCCGCCGGCCGGGTGAGGTGACGGTCCGTCACAGAATCCGGACCTGGTACGGACGGTTCCGTCGTCGAACAGCATGCAGAGTTCTTCTCGGCCTTGATCAACAAGGCGATTTCAGAGAACGACGCACCACACGGGGGAACTCTGTGAACATCCGACGGAAGATCGCCACGGCCGCTGTCACCACGGCCGTGGTCGGCGCCGGCCTCGTGGCCGGCACCGGCTCCGCCTTCGCCGCGGACAACGGTCAGCAGCTCCAGATCGACGACGCCTCGGGCATGGCCCGCTCCGTGATGGTGAGCGGCGAGAACCAGAACGGTCAGTGGACCGACCACTGCTTCAACGTCACCCCGGGCGGCTCCACCCCGCTCAGCGGCTGGTGGTGGAAGGGCAACACCTATGTGTCCGCCTCCTCCACCTCCAACTGCAGCGGCGGTTACTACCAGAGCCGCTCCACCTGGGTGAACAAGGAGCAGAGCTGGAGCGACTACCAGGTCTTCACCGTCCGCCGGGGCTGAACGATCCACGAACGGCTCACGAGGGCTGATCGGCCCACGAGGGCCGAACCGCCCACGAGTGCTGAACTGCCCGCGCGGGAGGGCTGAGCGGCTCTCAAGGGGCTGAACGACGAGCGGGGCCCGGCCGATCACGGCCGGGCCCCGCTGCGTCGGGTCGACGGACGGGCGCTAGCCCTTGCTGACCGCCGCGAGGATCTCCGGGAGACGGCCGAGCGCGCGGGGCGCCGCGAGCCGCAGGCCCAGCCATGTGATCAGCACGCCGTAGCCGGCGCCCAGCGGCAGCAGGATCCACAGCAGGGAGTGCGCCCCGGCGACGTGCAGCCAGATCGCCAGCGCCACCAGCGGCGCGCACAGCACCACGCCCACCAGGGCGCCCAGCATGCCGAACCAGGCGAGGGCCCCCTGCCCCGGGGCGACGTTCTTGAAGCCGCTGTCCTGGGGTATGGAGTAGGGCGCGATGACGGAGGCCAGCGCACCGGTGGCGAAGAGGGCGCCCAGCAGGGCCAGGGACAGGCCCAGGACCTCGGCCCAGTCCCACCACTTGCCGGTGAGGGCCGCGGTGCCCGTGACCACCAGCGCCACATACGGCACGGCTATCACGGAGAACACCAGTGCCCTGGCACGCAGTTCGACGTAGGCGTCGCGGGTCGTGCCGATCGTCTGGAGCACCATCCAGAACGCCGGGCCGTCCTGCCCGAACTGGTTGTACATCTGCAGGCCCAGCATCGTCGGGGCGAACAGCGAGAACCAGACGCTCTCCGCGCCCTGCGCGGCGTTGACGACCGGGACCAGCATGCCCACCGCGAGCCCGGAGACCCAGGACGCCTTGGTCTTGGGATCGCGCCAGATGTACCGCAGCGAGCGGTGCATGGCGGCTCCCGTGCGACCGGCGGGCAGCACCCGGGCCAGCCCGCCGCCGGAGGCGCGCTGCTTGCCAGGCTTGTCGCCGGCCGCCCCGAGGGTGGAGCCGTCGGGCGCGGTCATCACCCGGGTCAGGCTCCGCTGCCACCACCACAGCAGGGCGACGAGCCCGACGGCCGTCAGGGCCAGCCCGGCGGCGGCCCGCCCGTAGGCGCCCTCGCTCGCGGCGCGGACGGCGTCCAGCGCGGAGCCGGGCGGTATCCAGCGCAGGACGTCGGCGACCGGCTCCAGCCGGCTCATGCCGAGGCCGTTGAGCTGCTGCATGCCGAGGTTGACCAGCTGACCGCCCACACCGATGACCAGGCCGCTCAGCAGCGCGAGATCGCGGCCCTTGCGGCTGGTCAGCAGGCGGACGTTGGCGGTGGCCACGGCCCGGGCCAGCGCCAGGCAGACCAGCAGCGCCAGTGGCGCGGCCAGGACGCCCACGGCGAAGGCCGCCGCGCCATGGGCGGTGGAGATCACCGTGCCGGTGAGCACCGCCAGTGTGAAGCCGGGGCCTATGCCCACGAGGGACGCGGCCAGCAGGCCCGTCATCATCGCCCGGGGCCGCAGCGGGAGCATCACCAGCCGGGTGGGGTCCATGGTCTCGTCGCCGCCGGGGAAGAACAGCGGCATCACCGCCCAGCCGAAGGCCAGCAGCGCCGCCATGCACACGGCCAGGGCACCGATGTGGGCATGGCCGCGCAGCACGATCAGGCCGAGCACCTGCAACGCGGCGTAGAGCGAGACCAGGACGACGGACGTGATCCACACGGCCTTGCGCCCGGAGGACTGCCGCAGGCCGTTGCGCAGGAGGGACAGCTTGAGCCGGACGAAGACGGCCGTGGTGGAGGCCGTCGAGGCGGCGCCGGGGCCGGCGGCCGCGGGGGAGGAGACCGGGGAGGGGGCCGGGGAAGGGGCCGGGGGAGGGGCGGGGACGGTGCTCATCGGGCGCCGCCGCCCAGCCAGTCGAGGCTGTCGCCGCCGGCCGCCCCGCGCTTGCCGACCAGCTCCAGGAAGGCGTCCTGCAGGGTGGCGGCCTCGCCCCGGACCTCCTTGAGGGGGCCATGGGCACGGATGCGGCCGCCGGCCATCACCGCGACCCAGGAGCACAGGGATTCGACGAGCTCCATGACGTGACTGGAGAAGACGACCGTGGCGCCCGAGGCGGTGTAGCGGACGAGGACCTCACGGATGGTCTGAGCGGAGACCGGGTCCACGCCTTCGAACGGCTCGTCGAGGAACAGGACTTCGGGGTTGTGCAGCAGCGCGGCGGCCAGGCCGATCTTCTTGCGCATGCCGGTGGAGTAGTCGATGACGAGCTTGTGCTGCGAGCCGGCCAGGTCGAGGACGTCCAGCAGCTGGGTGGCGCGCTTGTCGACCTCGTCGCCGGGGAGGCCGCGCAACCGCCCCGTGTACTCGAGAAGCTCGCGCCCCGACAGGCGCTCGAACATCCGCAGCCCCTCCGGGAGCACGCCGATGCGGGCCTTGACGGCGGCGGGGTCCTGCCAGACGTCACGGCCGCCGATCAGGACCCGGCCGGAGTCCGGGCGCAGCAGGCCCGTGACCATCGACAACGTGGTCGTCTTACCCGCGCCGTTGGGCCCGACGAGGCCGATGAACCGGCCGGCCGGGATCTCCAGATCCACTCCGGCGACCGCCACCTGCTCACCGAAGCGCTTCCACAGCCCCTCGATACGGACCGCGGGCGTCCCGTCCTTCCCCACTGCTTCCACCGTGCTCTTCCCTCATCCCCGTGACGTGGTGCTTCGGGGTCGCGGAACAGCACTCCGCCCCCCGAATCCACCATAGGGGGGAAGCGAGGGGCGGTCCGATGACGTTTGTCAGCAGTTCTCGAGGGTCTTTGTCCGAAACGGCGATGTGAACGGCGATATGCCGGATCCCGCCGCTCAGCGGCCGCGGCTCAGCGCCGACTCGCGGCCGCAGGCGTACGCCAGGGCGCTGACCAGCTCCTCCGCGTCGGGGAGCCAGCGGTTGGCGGCGGTGGGCTGGCGGGCCCACTGCACCGGGCCGCGGGTGCCGATGCGGGTCGGGGGCGCGACCACGTAGTCGCCCTCGCCGCGGGCCACCAGGTCGAGCGTGGAGGGCGACCAGCCGAGCTTGCGGATGTGGTCGGCGACCTTCGCGGCACCGCCGGGCAGCACGAAGAAGAGCATCCGCCGGAACGGGGTGCACGTGATCGGCCCCAGCTGGATCTCCATGCGCTCCATGCGGGCCAGCGCCAGGAACCCGGCGGACTCGGAGACGTCCAGCGCGTCGAAGGTGCGACCGGTCGGCAGGAGGATCGAGGCGCGGGGCTGTTTCGTCCACATCCGGCGCGCGGTGGACGCGCTGCCCGTGGCCTGCGTGGCCCAGTCGGGGCGTGCGGGGTGCGCGCCGGGCGCCGGGCAGGCGGGTTCACCGCACGAGCAGTGCTCCCGGCCGCCCACGGCCTCGAGCCACGTGCCGGGGAAAACGTCCCAGTGCCGGTCCTCCGCGTACCTCGCCGCCGCGTCCAGCACGCGCTCGCCGCGCTGTTGGGGGATATGCGGGGCTGCTACTCCGATGGTCTCTTCCACGCCCAGCTCAACTTCCCCTGTCACCAGGGGTTACGGCCGGGGCACGGGCTCCTCGCGACGGCCGGCGACAGCACATGGGGCGCACGGATGCATGTGCGGG
This sequence comes from Streptomyces sp. NPDC044063, assembly GCF_056434285.1. NCBI lineage: Bacteria > Bacillati > Actinomycetota > Actinomycetes > Kitasatosporales > Streptomycetaceae > Streptomyces > Streptomyces sp. NPDC044063. The sequence continues at coordinate 188,469 of NZ_JBWKFM010000003.1, read as the reverse complement.
GGCGCAGGCGAAAGTTCGCCGCCGCGAAGGGGTAGCCACCTGGGCGGCGTGTTACCGGCCAGGTCTTTGCCGCTATTGATGCCAATACCGGCAAGTCCTGCATTCTCCGTATATCAGGGGGGCAAAGATCACAGGAGAAGGCGTTCACAGCCGGATCGGACGCTCCGCACGACGCGGAGCACATCGCGAACGCATAGCAGTCTCAGGGGGTTGAGCATGGCCGCACGGCCACTCGTGGCGCGGCAGCCGAACGAACGGCTGCAAGCGCTGATTCAGGAAGCCGGCTGTTCCAATGCCGGATTGGCGCGCCGGGTCAACATGTGCGGCGCGGAGCACGGTCTGGACCTGCGGTACGACAAGACGTCCGTGGCCCGCTGGCTGCGCGGCCAGCAGCCGCGGGGCCGGGCGCCCGCCGTCATCGCCGAGGCCCTGGGCCGCAAGCTGGGCCGTACGGTCACGATCGACGAGATCGGCATGGCCAACGGCAAGAACCTCGCGTCCGGCGTCGGGCTGCAGTTCTCACCGACCGTCCTCGGCGCGATCGAGCAGGTCTGCGAGCTGTGGCGCAGCGACGTCGGCCGGCGGGACTTCCTCAGCGGTACGTCGGTGGCGTCCTCCGCGCTCGTCGAGCCCAGCCGCGACTGGCTCATCACCGCCGCCGACCCGCAGGTCGCGCGGAGCGCGGGCGCGCGCGTGGGGCCCTCCGACGTCGAGGCCGTCCGGGCCACCACCGACGCGCTCGTGGAGCTGGACCACCGCTACGGCAGCGGGCACGTGCGGCCCGTGGTGGTCCACTACCTCAACAGCGTCGTCTCCGGCCTGCTGGCCGGCTCGTACCGGGAGGCGGTCGGCCGCGAGCTCTTCGCGGCCGTGGCGCGGCTCACCGAACTGGCGGGCTACATGGCCGTCGACACCGGCCAGCCGGGCCTCGCCCAGCGCTACTACATCCAGGCCCTGCGGCTCGCCCAGGCCGCCGGCGACCGCGGCTACGGCGGCTACGTCCTGGCCGCCAGCATGAGCCATCTCGCCGCGTCCCTGGGCAACCCCAGGGAGATCGCGCAGCTCGCCAAGGCCGCGCAGGAGGGGGCGCGGGGGCATGTCACGCCTCGCGCGGAGGCGATGTTCTACGCCGCCGAGGCGCGCGGGCACGCGCTGCTCGGTGACGCGCGCTCCTGCCAGGTCGTCGCGAGCCGGGCCGTGTCCCGGCTCGAAGCCGCCGACACCGGCCGGGAGTCCGGCGACGACCCGCCCTGGATCCGCCACTTCGACCGGGCCTACCTCTCGGACGAGCTGGCCCACTGTCACCGGGACCTCGGCCAGGCCGAGCCCGCGCGGCGGCACGCGGAGGACGCGCTCGCGGTCCACCCGACGGGCCGGGTCCGTCGCCGGGCCATCGATCTGCTGCTGCTCGCCACGGCGCACGTCCAGCAGCGCGAGGTGGAGGAGGCCTGCGCCACCGGCGGTCGCGCCCTGGACCTGCTGGGCACGCTGCGGTCCAACCGCGGCGCCGAGTACCTCGACGACTTCCGGCAGCGGCTGGAGCCGTACCGGGACGAACCGGTCGTGAGGGAGTTCGGGGCACGGATGGAGACGCAGGCGGCGTAGGGACGCGCCCCAGGCCCGGACGCCCGGTCGGCGAGGACCGGACGGCTCTTCCGAGGCCTGGGGTGACCTGGGGTGACCTGAGGTGATCCGGGGTGCGACGTGGGCTGTCACAGGGTTGTGACGCAGCCGTCGTAGGTGGTTTGACCTGCGGTGATCGTGTCGCCGGACGGGTGCGCGGGCGGCACGTGGAACGTGCGCCGGAGGCGACCCGGTAGCGTGAGCGGCCGATCGCGTACGTCCCGTTACAGCCTGAGGAGTCCCGGTGACGCAGAGCGGACAGGGGAACGAGCCGCGCCACCCCGCGACCCCGGCCGAGCCGTGGTCCGGTGCGCCCGGCGGCCCCTGGGGCCCCGCCGCCCCACTGCCCCCGGAGACCGCCCCCGGCGACTCCGACGCCACCCGGCTCCTCCCGCCGGCGGGAGCCTCTCCCATCCCGGGAACCCCGCTGCGTCCCGTACCGGCAGGGGTGCCGCCGCTCCCCCCGATGCCGCCGACCCCGCCGACCCCGCCGAGTGGTGGGCGAATACCGGGCATACGTGACGCCGGGCCCGAATCCACCCCCGGCGCCGCGCAGTTGCCGCCGTCGCCCCCGTCCCCCTCCCCGGACGCGGAGGCGACCGCCTTCCTGCCCCAGGCCGGTGCGAGCTCCTTCGGTCCCGCGCCCACCTTCGGCACCACCCCGCCTCCATCCGCGGATGCGGAAGCGACGGCGTTCCTGCCCCCGGTCGGTGCGAGCCCCTTCGGTCCCGCCCCCACCTTCGGCACCACCCCGCCCCCCTCCCCGGACGCGGAGGCGACCGCCTTCCTGCCCCCGGTCGGCCCGTCCGCGACGGCGCCCTCGTCGTCCGACGCCCAGGCGACCGCCTTCCTGCCGCCCGTCGGCCACTCCGGTGCCCCCGACGCCCAGGCGACCGCCTTCCTGCCGCCGGTCGGTGACGCCGTCACCCCGCGGCCCTTCGTCGTGCCGCCGGGGCAGGCTCATCAGGCGCAGGACGACGCGCCGGCCACGCAGTACCTCCCGCCCGTGGTCAACGAGGACGAGGTCCCGTCCCCCACGCCGCGCGCCGGGGACGCGGAGGCGACGACCCTGCTGCCGTCGCTGAACACCCCGCCCCCCGCTGCCGGTGGCCCCGGCCACGACGCGGCCGCCACCACCGTCCTCCCGCCCGTCGGCGGCGCCCCGGCCGGCGGAGCGCCCGGCAGTGGCGTCCCCGGTGTCGCGTCGCCCTTCGGTGTGATGGCCCAGCCGGGCGACCGGCCGCCGCCCTCCGAGTTCGACACCCTGTTCCGGGCGGCCACGCCCACAGAGGTGCTGCCTCCGGTCCCGGCGGACACCCCGGGCCCCTCCACCCGGAGCGGGCTGCGGCTCCCGAAGCCGCCGCGCCCCTCGGCCCCGGCACCCGAGGCCGCCCCGGGCCCGTACGCCCCCCAGGACGCGTACGCCGCTCCCCAAGGGCCGCCGCACGGCCCGCAGGGCCCCCGCGCGGGCCGGAGCGGCGCTCCGCGCCCCGGGCGCAAGAAGTCGCCCGCCCTCCTCATCACGGCCGTCGTCGCGGGCTGCGCCGTCGCCGGACTCGGTGCCGGCGCGCTGCTCAGCGGCGGCGGTGGCGGCCAGGCCGACGAGCCGCAGAACGCGGCCGTGGCGAGCGCCGCCCCCTCCGCCCCGGCCACGAGCCAGGCACCGAGCGCGTCGCCGAGCGCGCCGGCCCCGTCCGCCGACCCGGCGGTCGCCACGCAGGCCAAGGCGCTGGACGCGCTGCTGAAGGACAGCAACAAGAGCCGGGACGCCGTCGTCAAGGCGGTGGACTCGATCAAGGTGTGCAAGGACCTCGACAAGTCCGAGTCCGCCCTGAAGGCCGCCGCCAAGGAGCGTGGCGAGCTGCTCAAGCGGCTGGACAAGACGCCCACCGACAAGCTGCCCAAGGGCTCCGACCTGACCGCCCAGCTGAAGAAGGCGTGGAAGGCGTCCGCCTCGGCGGACAGCCACTACGCGGACTGGTCCGACGAGGTGGAGCGCAAGAAGGGTTGCGTGAAGGGTCACGCCCGTCCGACCAAGGAGAGCTCGGCCGGCGACAGGGCGAGCGGCGAGGCCACCACCGCGAAGAAGAAGGCGGCGGACCTGTGGAATCCGATCGCGCGGACGCACGGGCTGACGCCGCACGAGTGGTCCCAGCTCTGACCCTCCGGGGTCGCGGCACCGGCCGGGAACGTACGATCGAGCGTTGTGCAGGGTTCAGAGAAGTCTTCCCGTCGCGGCCGCCGCTCGACCACCATGGACGGCATGCCGCTCAATGACATGCCGTGGTGGCGCTGGCGTGCGAACGTGCGCTCGGCGCTGCACATGCTCTCGGACCCGGTCTTCCAGCGGGAGTGCTGGCTCGCGGGGCACGACGGGTACGGAGATGTGACCGACGCCGTCTACCGGCTCGTCGAGGACACCTGGCTGGACAACTGGTCGGCCGAGAAATACGTCGGCACGGTCTTCCGGGACTCGGGCGAGGCCGCGCTGGTCGACGTCGCCGTGCTGCGGGTGCTGCGGATCATGCACCAGGTGGGCGCGGACGCGCCGGTCTCGGCGTACCTGGAGCACCACGGCTGGCCGGAGGCGCTCCGGGCGGCGCGCGAGGCGCACGTACGGATGGCGGCGGGCGACGGGGACGACCCGGACGTTCCGCCGCGCCCGCTGGACGTCCTGGAACGCCTGACCCGTCTCTGAGCCGTCCCTGACCCGTCTCCGAGCTGTCCCTGACCCGTTTCCGACCCGCCTCCGGGAACGACCGGGCGGTCATCGCCGGGTCCGCGGGTGTGCGACGCTATTGGGCTATGGCCACCGAACAGCATGCCCAGTACGTCCTCACCCTCTCCTGCCCGGACAAGCAGGGCATCGTGCACGCGGTGTCCAGCTATCTCTTCATGACCGGTTGCAATATCGAGGACAGCCGGCAGTTCGGTGACCGTGACACCGGTCTGTTCTTCATGCGCGTGCACTTCAGCGCGGAGGAGCCGGTGACGCTGGAGAAGCTGCGCGCCAGCTTCGCGGCGATCGGCGACTCGTTCGGCATGGACTGGCAGATCCACCGGGCCGACGAGAAGATGCGGATCGTCCTGATGGTGTCCAAGTTCGGGCACTGCCTCAACGACCTCCTCTTCCGCTCCCGGATCGGGGCGCTGCCGGTGGAGATCGCCGCGGTCGTCTCCAACCACACCGACTTCGAGGAGCTCGTCGGCTCGTACGGCGTCCCCTTCCACCACCTCCCGGTGACGAAGGAGAACAAGCCGGAGGCCGAGGCGAAGCTCCTGGAGCTGGTCCAGGCGGAGAACGTCGAGCTGGTGGTGCTGGCGCGCTACATGCAGGTCCTTTCCGACGACCTGTGCAAGGCGCTGTCCGGCCGGATCATCAACATCCACCACTCCTTCCTGCCGAGCTTCAAGGGTGCGAAGCCGTACCACCAGGCGCACGCGCGTGGTGTGAAGCTGATCGGTGCGACCGCGCACTACGTCACCGCCGACCTCGACGAGGGCCCGATCATCGAGCAGGAGGTCGAGCGCGTCGGGCACGAGGTGACGCCGGAGCAGCTGGTGGCCGTCGGCCGCGACGTCGAGTGCCAGGCCCTGGCGCGCGCCGTGAAGTGGCACAGCGAGCACCGCGTCCTGCTCAACGGCACCCGCACGGTCGTCTTCGCGTAACGCCCGGTCGTCCACGCCTGATCGCCCGCGCCGGGGCGTCGGGGGGCGTCGCGGGGCGTCGCGCTCAGAGCCGGGACAGCGACGCCGTGGCGTACAGGACGTCGTGCACGGCCTGCGCGTCGCCGAGCGATCCGGCGGCGGCCTCGTCGGGCGCCACGCGCCCGGCGGCCAGCCGGCAGAACTCGACGCCGTCCAGGGCCACATGGGCCACCTCGCCGTCGGGCGTGCCCACGGCTCCCGGGGAGTCGAGCGGGATGTACCAGTGGCCCCCGCCGCGGCCCTCGACCTCCAGGTGCAGGGCGCGCCCCGGCCTGCCGGCCGCGACGAGCGTGCGGGGCGGCGGGGCGAGCCCCGCGCGGCGGCGCCCGGCGATGGCGGTGGGCAGCATCCTGGCCGCGAGGTCGATCATGCGGTGCAGGTGTGACGAGGTGGGCGGCTGGTACGGATAGTCGACCGCCTCCGCGATGTCCTCGGCGTGCACCCAGCACTCGAACGCCCGCTCAAGGAACGCGTCGCGCAGCGGCAGCTCGAAGGGGCCGTACTCCACGGCCTCGTCGGCCGCCCGGTCGCCGTCGAGCGACGCGGCCCGTATCAGCGCCCGCCCCTGGTCGCGCCAGGAGGCGTGGACCTCCCCGGACGACGGGCGGCCGTCCGCGTCAGCCGCCCAGCGGGCCAGGGTCCGTTCGGCGGGGGTGCCGGGGCCGAGCGGGTCGGCGACGCCCAGCGGCCCGGCCATGATGCCGTCGACCGCCGTGAGATGGCCGATGACCTCCGTGACCGTGGCCTCGCGCGCCGTGGGGCGCAGGCCGTCGAACCAGGTGAGCCGGACCGGCGCCCGCCACTCCGTCTCGCCGAAGTCGTGCAGCAGGGCGTCCAGCCGGGCGGTCTCCGCGTCGTAGGGCGCGGCCCAGACGGGGACGGGCACGCGGGCCGGACGCCGGCCCAGGGCGCCGGCGAGCACCCGGGAGCGCAGTGTGGGGTCGAGGTCGAGGCCGTCCTCGGGGTGCAGCAGGCCGACGGCGTCGCGCAGCCGGACGGCCTCGTCCGCGCAGGGGGCGCAGTCGGTGAGGTGTTCCTCGACGGCGGCGGTCTCCTCGGCGGAGCAGGCGGCCAGCGCCCACGCGCCGAGCAGGGACTTCAGCACGTGATGGGGCGGTCGTACGCCGCCCTGCCGCGCCCGGCGCGCGCCGGGGCGCCACGACGCGCCCGCGGCGGGGCCGCCGGAACCCTCGGGGGCTCCGGCGTCGTCGGGGTCGGGGGCCGTGCTCATCGGACCGCCGCCGGTCCACCGGGCGGGGCGACGGCGCGGGGCCCGTCGTGGGCCGTGGCCAGCAGCTGTAATCCGAGCCGGAGTCTGCGCCGCGCCTCGTCGTCGGTGACGCCGAGCCGGGTGGCGGTCTGGTGGTAGTCCAGGCGCCGGAAGTAGGCGAGGTCCAGGGCGGCGCGCAGCGGCGCGGGCATGGAGGTGACGATGTAGTCGGCGCGGGCCGCGGCGGACGCGGCGCGCACCTTCTCCTCGATCTCGGCGGGCGGCCGGGCGCCGTCGTCGTGGGCGCGCCGCAGTCGGCTGACGGCGTGCCGGTGGGCGAGCCCGGCGAGCCAGGAGCGGAGGGAGCCCTGGCCGGGGTCGTACTCCTCGGGGTGCTCCCACACATGGGTGAAGACGTCGCGGGTGACGCGGTCGGCGCCCTCCTCGTCCTCCAGGACGCGGTGGGCGAGGCCGTGCACGAGGGAGGCGAAGCGGTCGTAGAGCTCGCCGAGGGCCGCGGCCTCGCCGTGCGTGAGCCGCTGCCGCATCTTGCGGTCCCACCGCCGCGCGTCGTTCGTCATGGCCGCCCCCACTCTCGTACGCGCTGCTCTCTCGTACGCGCTTCCCGTCCGCACCCGCCCGTACTGCTGTACGCCCCTGCCGCCGAATGTATCGGCCGGGTCCGACAACGCACGAGCGTTGGGGCGAAACCCGGCGACGGGGTCGCGGGTCCTTGCCGCGCATGGTATTGCCACCGTCACTTTGAGTGGCGTGCAGAGGAGCCGCACGACAGCTGGGCGATCGATGTCGACCGTACGCGCCCGAATGTGCCGATGTGTTATGCGGGTGTGACCGGATCTAGGGGGATTCGGGGTTCGAGCTGGGCATAGGCTCACCAGGGGCCGGCTCGTACCGCGTGGGAGATCGCGGTGTTTCACGCGGCGCCCCACGGGGGAAGCGCCAGGCAGCCATACCGCGGAAGGGTCCATTCCATAGGAACGACAGACCGAGTGAAGGGGCTCGAGCGCGTGACACTGAAGGTGATGGAGCACGAGCGGGGGGACTGGGCCGTGCTCCAGGTCTGCGGCGAGTTGGATCTGGTGACCTCGCCCTCCGTCCGGCAGCACGTGCACGACGCCGTGGCGGACGGCCGGCGGAGTCTGGTGCTCGACCTCGGGGAAGTGCGGTTCTGCGACTCCAGCGGGGTGGGGGTGCTGATCGCCGCCCGCCGCCTGATGCGCTCCTGCCAGGGCCGGCTGCGGCTCATCCTGCCCGCCCAGGGCGCGGTCGAGGGGTCGCACGTCAACAGGGTGCTCGCGGCGCTGGGGGTGCGCCGGCTCTTCGAGGTCTACCCGGACCTCGACAGCGCCACCGCGGAGACCGCGGGCCCGCTCTCGGCCTGAGCCCCCGAACACCGGGGCGCCTGCCCCGACCCGCTGATCACCTGATCGTGTGGTCCTCGGCGGAGTCCCGTCCCGGCGGGCCCTGCTCGCGCGGGAAGCACGCCCGTACGACGAAACCGCCCTCCGGGGTACCGTGCGCCTCCAGCGTGCCGCCCAGGCTCTGCGCCCGCTCGCGCAGGCCCACCAGGCCGTGGCCGCCGCCCGGCAGCTCCGGCGCCGGGACGGCCGAGTCCGCCGGGCCGTTGCGGACCTCCACCGTCAGCGCGCCGTCGACCTCCCCGGCCACCCGGACCGTCACCTTCGACCCCGGGGCGTGCTTGCGCACATTGGTCAGCGCCTCCTGCACCGTGCGGAAGGCGGCCCGCTCGACGGCCTCCGAGCGCCCGGCGTCCGGATCGCCGGCCTCCTCGAACGCCACGTCCAGCGCGCTCAGCGAGATCAGCCGGGGCAGGTCCGCCAGACGCGGCTGCGGGGTGAGCTCCTCGGTGTCGGCGCCCGCCGCCCGCAGGATGCCCACCATGTGACGGAGCTCGTCGAGGGTGCGCACCGACAGCTCCCGGATGGTGCGGGCCCCCTCGCGCGCCTGGGCGTCCTCGGAGCTGATCTGCACGGCCCCGGCCTGCAGGCTGATCAGGCTGACCTGGTGGGCGACGACGTCGTGCATCTCACGGGCCAGGCGGGCGCGTTCGGTGGCCACGACGCGGTCGGCCAGCAGCCGGTCCTCGCGGGCCCGGCTGCGGGTGAGCTCGTCCAGGCGGGCGGCGAGCTCGCGGCGGGTGCGGGTGAGCAGGCCCAGGGCGATGGGGGTGGCCGCCACGACGAACGCGTCCACGAGGTTCACCGCCATCTGCCGGCGGTCCTCGACGTCCAGGTCGGAGACGGGGTACGGCACGAACTGGGCCGCCGCCATCACCAGCCCCGCACCCGCCAGCAGCCACCGGTGGGGCCGCCGGGCCGCCACCGTGTACAGGGCGATCATCGGCGCGAGCCAGATGTAGGCGAGGTACATCCCGGGCAAGGTGGCCGCGAAGACGGTGACCGGGAACCTCCGCCGCCACAGCAGCGCCACCGCCGCCAGCAGGGAGACACCCAGCTCCTTCCCCGGTTCGAGGCCGTTGACCAGCAGGGCGTCCCCGGTGGCGGCCAGGGCGGGCAGCGCGACCGGCGCCCAGGAGGGCAGCCACGAGGGCAGCGAGGCGCGCCAGAGGCTCATCGCGCGCCCCCTCCCTGCCGGGCGTCCCTCTCCTGCCGCGCGTCGCGCCCCGAGGCCACCAGGCCGGCCCGGTCGGCCACGATCGCCGCCTGCACGCGGTTGATGCCGCCCAGCTTGCCGAGCACGGCCCGCACGTGGTCCTTGACGGTGCTGGACGCGAGCCCCATCCGCTCGGCGATCTGCGGGTTGGCCAGGCCGGCGCCCACCAGCGCCAGCACCTCGCGCTCGCGCGGGGTCAGGGTGCCGACCGCCCGGGAGGCCGTGGTCTCGGCCTCGGCCGCCAGATAGCCGCCGATCACGGCCCGGGTGACCCCCGGGTCGAGGACGCTGCCACCGGCCGCCAGGGTGCGCACGGCCCGGACCAGCTGCTCCGGGTCGGTGTCCTTGAGCAGGAAGCCGGACGCGCCGCCGCGCAGCGCCGCCGCGAGGTATTCGTCGGCGTCGAAGGTGGTGAGCATGGCCGCGGCGGGCGGCCGGGGCAGGGCGCGCAGGCCCGCCAGGACGGTGAGGCCGTCGACGTCGGGCATCCGGATGTCGAGGAGCACGACGTCGGGTGCGCACCGCCGGACGGTGTCCACCGCCTCGCCGCCGCCGCAGTCCGCGACCACCTCGATGTCCGGGGCCGTGCCCAGGATCATCCGCAGTCCGGACCGGACGAGCTGCTCGTCGTCCACCACCGCAACACGGATCACCGACCGTTACCTCTTCCCTGTACCGCCGGGTACCTCTTCCCCGCACCGCGGGTCCGGGTCCGGCCCCCGGCCCCTCCAGCCTGCCGCACCGGCGGAGAAAAACGGAGCTGAAAACTCCACCACCGGGGCGGGCCACCCCCGCCGACCGGAGGGGGTCGGCCGGGACTCACGGCGGATTCCCTTCGGGTGAACCGACCGGCAGAGTGCTGTCCATGCTGCACCATGCGGGGGCCGGCCCCCGGACCCCGGCCCGAGCGCGGCGTGCCCGCGCGCTCACGGCCGTCGGCGTCTGCGCCGCCACCCTCGCGACCGGATGCGGCACCCAGTCGCAGGCCGCCGCGCCCCCCACACGCGGCGGCCTGTCCGTCTCCTACCAGGCGCCCCACGACGGCGACGGTGCCGAGCGGGACTTCCTGCGCACGCGCGGGCTGGCGGAGAAGGTCGCCGCCGACGTGAACGGCTTCGTACGGCTGCCGCGCCCCGTGGAGATCGCGGGCCGCTCCTGCGGGAAGGACGAGACGCCCGAGTACGACCCTGAGAGCGGTCGGATAGCGCTCTGCTACGGCTTCGTCCGGGAGGTCCGTTCGATGTTCCGGGAGGAGAGCGACACCGATCCGGCGGAGCGCACGGCCGGAGTGGTCACCGAGACGCTCTACCACGAGGCGGCCCACGCGCTCATCGACCGGCTCGACCTGCCGTTCACCGGCCGCGAGGAGGACGTCGCCGACCAGTTCGCCGCGTACCGCCTGCTGCGACAGGGCGAACGGGGCCGCGCGGCGCTGCTGGCCGCCGCCGACAACTACGACCAGTACGCGCGCGAGAGCGACCCGGCGGACACCGACCCGTCCGACGAGCACGCCCCCGACGCCGTCCGCAGCGCCAACTACCGCTGCTACCTCTACGGCTCCACGCCCCGCGGGGAGCGGGCGAAGGAGCGCGAGCGGCTCGTCGACGGCAAGCGGCTCACCAAGGAGCGGGCCGAACTGTGCGAGGAGGAGCACCGCAGCCTGCGGCGCGGCTGGGACCGCCTCCTCGCGCCCCACAGGACCGACCGCTGACCGGCCCCCGTGAGGGGAGGGCCGGTCGGCGGTCCCATCGCGCCGTCCGCCGTCAGGGCAGGCGCTAGGGCCGCGGCCAGGACGGCGGTGACGTCGGCGCCGGGCCGAGCGTCGTGGTGCCGGGCGCCGCACGGTGGCCCAGGCCCGTGCGGTACGCGTCCAGGGCCGCCTCCGTGCGCCCCGTACGGCGCAGCAGGTCGCCCAGCAGCCGGCACAGGTCGGCGAGGTCGCCGGCGGCCCCCGTGCGCTCCAGGAGGGACAGTGCGGCGCAGTAGTGCTCCTCGGCCGCTTCAGTGTCGGCGCGTTCCTCGGCGATGAGGCCCAGCAGGCGGTGCGCGCCGCCCGCGTGGACGGCGCCCCACTCGGCGCCCAGCGCGGTGGGGGAGAGCAGCGGGCGCAGCAGCTCCTCGGCCTCGGCGGCCTTCCCGCGGCGCCGCAGCACGTCCGCCAGCTCCACCTCCACCTGCACGGTGAACAGGGCGGCGCGCTTGGAGGCCAGCATGTCGCGGGCGGTGCGCAGCTCCGTCTCGGCCTTGCGGAGATTGCCGTCCTGGGCGTGGACGTAGCCGCGCATCCAGTGGCAGTGGGCGAGCTCGGTGCGGATGTGCAGCTGCTGGTAGAGCTCCTGGGCCTTGGCGAGGGAGGCGTCGGCGTCGGCGATCCGGCCCTCGGCGATCAGCGTGCGGGCGACGCCCCGGTGCATGCCGGCGACGAGCGCGGGGTTGTCCACCTGAGGCGCCAGGGCGAGCGCGAGCTCGGCGGCGTGCGCGGCGCGCGCGTGGGCGCCCATGTCCATGTAGGGCGCGATGGACGCGGTGTAGAGCAGCAGCAGGGCGTCCGGGTCGTGCATGCCGGAGGCGTTCAGCTCGTCGACCGCGGTCTCCAGCAGATAGCAGGCGTAGCGCAGTTCGCCCGCCAGGAGGTGGGCGGTGGCCCGGCCGCGCAGGGCAGGGACGCGGCGCGGCAGCGGCTCGCGGGCGAGCAGTGCCTCGGCCTCGGCGAAGAAGTCGCGCGCCTCGGTGAGGCCGCCGGTCTCCAGGGCGCAGTCGCCCAGCCCGAGCAGGGCGGTGAACTGCTCGCCCACCAGCTCCATGGCCGAGGCCTCCGCGCGCAGCGCGCGGAACAGCGCGGCGGCGTCCTCGGCGTCGCCGGTGGCCAGGGTGCGCCGGGCGTCGGTCAGCCGCATCCGCAGCTCGGTGGCCAGGTGCGGGGGACGCCCGGTGGAGAGCTCCTCCGGGGTGACGCCGAGGCGCCCCGCCAGATGCCGCAGCGCGGCCTCGGAGGGCCGTACCCGCCCGGCCTCCAGGGTGGAGACGTACGCGGCCGTGTAGGCCGGCTCGGCCAGCTGTTTCTGGGTCATCCCCTTCTCGGTGCGCAGCCGCAGGACGCGGCGGCCGATGTCGGAGGGCTCGTCCGCCCGTATGCCGTGGGTGCTGTTCTCGGCCACTTCCGCCCCTCGGTACATTGCGCCGTGATTCAAGCCGTGCGGTAAATCTGCTTACGTGAGGATGTAACCGTGTCATCCGTGCCGAAGTTGCCCGGGGTCACTCGGGTGAGGGACGAATCCATCACCGTCCGCCAGCCCGGACTCGTCCTGACCGACCGGTTCTTCGAGGTCCCGCTGGACCACGCCGACCCGGGCGGCGAGAGCATCCGGCTCTACGCCCGCGAGGTCGTCGCCGCGGCCCGCGCCCACGAGGAACTCCCCTGGCTGGTCTTCCTCCAGGGCGGGCCCGGCTTCCCCGCCGGCCGGCCCGTGGGCCGGGAGAACTGGCTCGACCGGGCGCTGGAGGACCACCGCGTCCTCCTCCTCGACCAGCGCGGGACCGGCCGGTCCACCCCCGCCACCCGGCAGACGCTCCCGCTGCGCGGCACCCCCGAGCGCCAGGCGGACTACCTGTCGCTCTTCCGCGCCGACTCCATCGTCCGCGACTGCGAGCACATCCGCCCGCGCCTGACCGGCGGCCGCCCCTGGACGGTCCTGGGGCAGAGCTTCGGCGGCTTCTGCGCGCTCACCTACCTCTCGCTCGCGCCGGAGGGCCTGGACCGCGTTCTGATCACCGGCGGCCTGCCGTCCCTGGACGCCGGCGCGGACGACGTCTACCGCGCGGCCTACCCGCGCATGGAGCGCAAATGCCTCGCGCACTACGACCGTTACCCCCGCGACGAGGCCGCCGCCCGGCGCATCGCCGAGCACCTCGCCGAGCGGGAGGAGACCCTGCCGGACGGCTCGCTGCTCACCGTCGAGGCCTTCCAGCAACTGGGCATCCTGCTGGGCACCGGTGACGGCTCGCACCGGCTGCACTACCTCCTGGAGGACGCGTTCGTGCCCACGGCCGGCGGGCCGCGGCTGTCCGACGCGTTCGGCGAGCAGGCCGCGGCGGTGCTCTCGCGCGCCGCCAGCCCTCTTTACACCATCCTCCATGAGGCCATTTATGCCCAGGACGGCCGGGCGACGCACTGGTCCGCCGAGCGGATACGCGGGGAATTCCCGCAGTTCGAACGCCACTTCGAGCCCGGTGGCCGCTTCCTCTTCACCGGCGAGACCGTCCACCCCTGGATGCTGCGCACCCAGCCCGCCCTGCGCCCGCTCGCCCCGACCGCCGAACTCCTCGCCGCACGCGAGGGCTGGACGCCGCTCTACGACGCGGCGCGGCTGGCCCGCAACACCGTCCCGGTCGCGGCCGCCGTCTACCACGACGACCTGTACGTCGACACCGCCCACTCGCTGCGCACGGCGGACGCCGTCGCGGGCCTGCGGACGTGGGTCACGGACGAGTACGAGCACGACGGCCTGCGCGCGGGCGGCCGCACGGTGCTGGACCGGCTGCTGCGCCTGGTGAACGACGAGGCGTAACAGGCGACTTCAGGGGCACTTCAGGGGCGGCTTCAAGGGGCGACTTCAGGGGTTTCCCTCCGTCCCCTCCATTGTCATGCACCTCTCGAACCCCTACGTTGAGCGGCGGCTTAAAGCGACTTGACCCGCCACTTAAGCGGCGGGCTCCGGTTCGGGAGGACCCCCCATGCTCAGACGCACATTCCCGCGCATATCCCTGGCGGCGGGCGCGGCCGCGCTGGCTGTGCTCGCCGCCTCCACTCCAGCTGCCTCCGCTCCAGCTGCCTCCATTCCAGCCGCCTCCGCTCCCGCCGCTGACCCCGCCACCGGCCCTGTGCAGCGGGTGGAGTACTTCACCGGCCCCGGCGGCCACCCCCACCACACCACCGTCCCCGCGCCCCGCACCCCGCCCCGCCCCCTGCGCCCCTGGACCCGGGGCGACGGCGAGGTGACGCCCGTCGTCACCAACGGCCCGGTGGGCACCAAACTCGACGTCGTCTTCATCGGCGACGGCTACACCGCCTCCGAGCAGGACGCCTTCCACGCGGCCGTCCGCACCAAGTGGGCGCGGATGTCGGCCGTCGAGCCCTACGCCTCCTACCGCGGGCTCTTCAACGTCTGGGCCGTCGACGCCGTCTCGCACGAGTCCGGCGTCTCGGGCGACCCGGACCGGGGCGTCGTGAAGGACACCGCGCTCCGCTCCGGCTTCTTCTGCGACGGCATCGAACGGCTGCTGTGCGTCGACACCGCCAGGGTCGAGTCGTACGCCGCCAAGGCCCCCGCCGCCGACCTCGTCGTGGTGCTCTCGCACTCCGCCAAGTACGGCGGCGCGGGCTACAACGACGTCGTCTCCCAGGTCGGCTACGACGGCATCGCCACGGCCTCCTCCGACCACGACAAGTCCGACCAGGTCGCCGTCCACGAGACGGGCCACTCCCTGGGGAAGCTCGCCGACGAGTACCAGTACGACGAATACGGCACCTACAGCGGGCCCGAGCCCGCCGACGTCAACAGCAGCACGCTCGACGCCGGCCGCATGGCCGACCAGCGCCGCAAGTGGTACCGCTGGCTGGGCCGGCCCTCACCGGACGGCGGCACCGTCGCCGCGTACGAGGGCGGCGGCTACTACCCCAAGGGCCTCTACCGGCCCACCGAGGACTCGATCATGAGATCGCTCGGCCGCGAGTTCAACCTCCCCGGCCGCGAGGCGATGATCGCCGGCTTCTACCGCCACGCGAGCGCGCTCACCAAGGCGCCCGGCTCCACCGGCGCCACGGCCGGCCGGGGGCGGCGCGTCGCCGTACAGCTCCCGGCGGCCACCACCGAGGTCCGCTGGTACGTCGACGGGCGCGAGGCCCGCGCGGTCCGGGGCCGCACCTCGGTCGTGCCCCGCGAGCTCGGCGTCCTCGCGGACGGCCGCCCCCACACGCTGACCGCGGGCGCCACCGACACCACCGACGCCGTCCTCGACCCAGAGCTCGGCCGGCGGCTGCGCGGCGCGGTGTCGTGGGAGATCAAGGGCTGATCCCGACCGGCCGTGTGACGCGGGACACGGCGAACGGTACGACCGGTACGACGGGTACGACGACAGAGGGGGCCGGATCGTGATCCGGCCCCCTCTGAGGCGGTGCGCTCGGCAGGATTCGAACCTGCAACCTCTTGATCCGTAGTCAAGTGCTCTATCCGTTAAGCTACGAGCGCTCGGCCACCCGGTGGTTTTCGGCCACCTGGTCGGCGTTGCGGGAACAACTGTACATGAAATATTCCGGTGCTCTTGCGCGCCCAGGGTGAAGCGGCCGGTACGCGCCCGGGTCGGCCGGACGCCGTGGGGCAAGATGTGCTCATGGGCACCTTCGCTGCACACGGTGGTCTCATCGCCGGGCGGTATCGGCTCGTCCGGAAGATCGGGCGCGGCGGGATGGGCACCGTCTGGCGCGCCACCGACGAGCTGTTGGCCCGCGAGGTGGCGGTCAAGGAACTGCACGTCGACGATCAGCAGTCGGCGGAGGCCGCCCAGCGTCAGTACGACCGGATGCTGCGCGAGGCCCGCGCGGTGGCGCTGATCAAACACCCCAATGTGATCGTCATGCACGACATCGTCGAGCAGGACGGGCGGCCCTGGATCGTCATGGAGCTGGTCGAGGGCCGGTCGCTGTCCGGCCTGCTCTCGGCCGAGGGCCCGGTCGCCCCGCGCGAGGCCGCCCGGATCGGCGTGGCGATGCTGGGCGCGCTGCGCGCCGCGCACGCGCGCGGGGTGCTCCACCGCGACATCAAGCCCCCGAACGTCCTGATCGAGGCCGCGACCGGCCGGGTGGTGCTCACCGACTTCGGGATCGCCCAGCTGTCGGGCGCGACGACGATCACGGAGGCCGGGGCGTTCGTCGGCTCGCCCGAGTACACCGCGCCGGAGCGGATGTCGGGCGGCCGCGCGGGGCCGGAATCCGACGTGTGGTCGCTGGGGGTGCTGCTGTGCACCGCCCTGAACGGCGAATCGCCCTTCCACCGCGACTCCTTGGGCGGCATCCTGCACGCCGTCGTCTACGACGAGATCCGGCCGCCCGAGGCGGCCGGTCCGCTGCTGCCGGTCGTCCAGGGGATGCTGGAGCGCGACCCGGCCCTCCGGATGGGCGCGGACGAGGCCGAGGGGCTGCTGCTGGCCTACCTCGAGACCGGGCACGTCCCGGCCATGCCCGACCGCACCCCGACGCTCACGGACGGCGCGCTGCCCGGCCCCGGCGCCCCCGCGCCGGGAAACCCCGCGCCGGCCGGCCTGCGGGCCCGTACGGCCCTGCTGGCGGCCGTCACGCTGGTGGCGCTGGCCGGCATGGGGGCCGGGCTCGCCGCGCTGCTGATCGACCGGGGCGCGGGGCCCGGCGCCCCGGCGGACGCCCGGGGCGGCGGCCGGTCCGTGACCGCCGGGCCCTCCGGCGAGCCGTCCGACCCACCACCGCCGGCCAGCGCGACCGTGACCGCCCCCGCCGGCTACCACTCCGTGCAGGACCCGGCGGGCTTCGCGCTCGCCGTTCCCGACGGCTTCACCCGCTCCTTCGAACCCCCGCGCGTCTTCTACTACTCGGCCGGCAAGGAATTCCGCATCGGCGTCCTCATCCAGGACGTGCAGGAGGGCGGCCCGATCGGCGTGATGCGCAGCTCCGCGGCGCTCGCCCCCGACCGCTACCCCGGCTACCGCGACGGCAGGGTCGAACGCGCGCTCCACAAGGGTCACCGGGCCGCCACGTGGGAGTTCAGCTGGGACGGCTTCGACGAGGGCGCGAGCAAGGCCCCGGCGGGCCCGCGGCACACGTACGACGTCGCCTGGGACGAGGGGGACAAGATGTACGACCTGTGGGTGTCGTCCCCGGTGGGCAGGGCGTCGGAGGGCCGCCGGTACTTCGACACCGCGCTGTCCACGTTCGTCCGGACCAGGCCCGTCTCGTCCCCCTGAGCACCCGCCGCCGGGATGCGGCCCGCGCGTCGCCCTTGGTATGGATGTGATCATGACGAACCACGGGGGACGGGCCACCGAGCCCACCAGCTACGAACTCCAGCCGCCGAAGCCGGACGGCGACCCCGGCGGCAAGCCCTATGTCCCCACCGCCCAGCAGCACACCCCACCCGCCGACCCCGGAGCCGGCCGGAGCATAGGCGGCCGCTACCGGCTGGTGTCCCGGCTCGGCCACGGCGGCATGGGCACCGTGTGGAAGGCCCGTGACGAGGTCGTCGACCGCGACGTCGCCGTCAAGGAGCCGCGCGTCCCGGACGGCGTGCCCGACGCCATGCGGCAGAACGTCCATCTGCGCATGCAGCGCGAGGCGCGCGCCGCGGCCCGGATCGACCACCCCTCCGTCGTCACCGTCCACGACGTGGTGATCGAGGACGGCAGGCCGTGGATCGTCATGGAGCTGGTGCGCGGACAGTCGCTCGGCGATCTGCTCGCCGAGGGCACGATGGAGCCGCGCGAGGCGGCCCGCGTCGGGCTGGCCGTGCTGGGCGCCCTGACCGCCGCCCACGAGGCGGGGGTGCTGCACCGCGACGTGAAGCCGGACAACATCCTCCTCGGACGCGGCGACCGCGTCGTGCTGACCGACTTCGGCATCGCCCGGATCGAGGGCGAACAGGGCCTGACGGAGACGGGCGCCTTCATCGGGTCCCCGGAATTCGTCGCGCCGGAGCGCGTGCTGGGGCAGCAACCCGGTCCGGAGTCGGACCTGTGGTCGCTGGGCGTCGTGCTCTACGCGGCCGTCGAGGGCATGTCCCCCTTCCGCCGCTCCAACACCCAGGCGACGATGCAGGCGATCCTGACGGCGGAGCCGCAGGTCCCGGCGCGCGGAGCGGGGGCGCTCTCCGCGATCACCATGCAGCTGCTGCGCAAGGACCCCGCGGCGCGCCCGGCGGCCGCCGAGATCCGGCAGGCACTGGAGTCCGTCGCCGGGCCGCGGACCCCGCAGCCGTCGGCGTTCACCGCCTCGGCCGGCCGGTCCACCGGCGGCAAGTGGGTGCCGCCGGTCCTGCACGGCAACCGCGCGGCGCAGTGGGGACTCGGGGGCGGCGTGGTGGCCGTGGCCGCCGCCACGGCGCTGTTCGTCGTCAACCCGTTCGCGGTGGGGCCGGCCACTCCGCTGCACTGGAAGGTCCGGGACGAGCCGGAGATCGTCAAGGCGTCGATCGCGGTGCCCGAGGACTACGTCAAGGAGGTGAACGCCGACGGAGGCTGGGTCTCCTTCAGCGACCCCAGTGGCGTCTTCCACATCAACCTCACCCGTGACACGGACGAGAGGCGGGGCAAGAACACGTCGGACGGGGTGCCGAAGGACGTCGCCTCGGCCGGGACCGAGGCCGAAAGACTCGTCGAACAGCAGAAGAGCGCCAGGGGCGACTGGTCGAACGTCAACGACGTGCGGGCGACCACGTCCAAGGCGTCCCCCCACCAGGGCATGGAGTCGGCGGAGGTCGTCGCCGTCTACCGCAAGTCCGGGGACGACGAGAAGGCTCCCAAGCGGGTGTGGCGCACCCGGATCATCGTCGACAAGGACGAGAAGACCGCCTGGCAGCTCAATGTCCGGATGCCCGCCGCGGGCCAGGGCCGCAAGGACGGCGACAAGCTCTTCGACGACCTCCTCAAGTACCTCAAGATCCAGACGCAGTGACGGACCGGGTGACATCGGGTGACGGATCCGGCGACGGGTCCCGTGACGATTCGGAGTTACCAGCGGGTACCCAAGCCGTTCCCGCCCGACATACGCTCACCCGCATGACGGACACGCAGGACACTGGAACAGTTACCGATGGCAGGCCCCGTAACCCCGTCGCCCCGGCGGGGCCCCGGACGGCCGCCGACGTCGTCACCCCGGGGCTCGTCGCCCGCCTGACCGGCGCGGTGGTGAGCTCCGGCGGTCGCGCCGCCAACCGCGCCCCGTTCACCGGGGAGAAGCTGGCGGACCTCCCGCAATCCACCCCCGAGGACGTCGCGACGGCGTTCGAGCGGGCGCGCCGGGCGCAGTTGGCCTGGGCCGCCGAGCCCGTCCGGCGGCGGGCCGCCGTCCTGCTGCGCTTCCACGACCTCGTGCTGGCCCGCCAGTCGGAGGTCCTGGACCTGATCCAGCTGGAGACCGGAAAGGCCCGGCTGCACGCCCACGAGGAGGTGCAGGCGGTCGTCGTCGTGGCCCGCCACTACGGCCGGGCCGCCGCGTCGTACCTCCGTCCGAGAGCGCGCACGGGCGTCCTGCCGGTCCTCACCAAGGCGACCGAACACCGCCTCCCCAAGGGCGTGATCGGGCACATCGCGCCCTGGAACTACCCCTTCGAGCTGTCCGTCGGTGACGCCCTGCCGGCCTTCGTCGCCGGCAACGCCGTCGTGATGAAGCCGGACACCCAGACCGCCCTGACCGCCCTGTGGGCCCGCGAACTCCTCCTGGAAGCAGGCCTTCCGGCGGATCTGTGGCAGATCGTGCTCGGCGAGGGCCCGGTCGTCGGCCCCGCGGTCGTCGCACACGCCGACTACGTCTCCTTCACCGGTTCGACGCGCACCGGCCGCGAGGTCGCCCAGGGTGCCGCGGCCCGGCTGATCGGCGCCTCACTCGAACTCGGCGGCAAGAACGCCATGCTGGTGCTGCGCGACGCCGACCTCGACCGGGCGGCGGCGGGCGCGGTGCGCGGCTGCTTCTCGTCCGCCGGCCAGCTGTGCATGGCCTTCGAGCGGCTGTACGTGCACTCCTCCATAGCCGACGCGTTCCTGCGCCGCTTCACCGCCCGGACGAGGG
This sequence comes from Streptomyces sp. NPDC044063, assembly GCF_056434285.1. Lineage (NCBI taxonomy): Bacteria > Bacillati > Actinomycetota > Actinomycetes > Kitasatosporales > Streptomycetaceae > Streptomyces > Streptomyces sp. NPDC044063. Next base: position 168,466 of record NZ_JBWKFM010000003.1, on the reverse strand, counting down.
AACTGCGTCTCGGAACGACCCTGGGGTACGGCGCCGACATGGGCTCGCTCGTGTCGGAGCAGCAGCTGCGGACCGTCACCCGGCACGTGGACGAGGCCGTCGCCAAGGGCGCCACGGTCGTCACGGGCGGCCGGGCGCGGCCGGACGTCGGGCCGCTGTTCTACGAGCCGACCGTCCTGGACGGCGTCGAGCCGCCCATGGCGGTCTGCGCGGAGGAGACCTTCGGCCCTGTTGTCTCCGTCTACCGCTTCGACGACGAGGACGAGGCCGTACGGCTCGCCAACTCCTCGTCCTACGGCCTGAACGCCAGCGTGTGGACGACGGACGGCCGGCGCGGCCGGGCGGTCGCCGCGCGGCTGCGCGCCGGGACGGTCAACGTCAACGAGGCGTACGCGGCGGCGTACGGCAGCGCGGGCGCGCCGATGGGCGGCATGGGCGACTCGGGCCTCGGCCGGCGGCACGGCGCCGAGGGCATCCTGCGGTACACCGAGGCGCAGACGATCGCGCAACAGCGGATCGTGCCGATGGGTCCGGCCTTCGGGCTGGACGACGAGCAGTACGCGCGCGTGCTCAACGGCGGGCTGCGCGTGCTGAAGGCCCTGCGGGTGCGCTGAGGAGGCCGCGTTGGGACGCCGAGAGCACGACTCCGACAACTCCGATAACTCCGACAACTCCGACAACTCCGCCGACGACTGTGGCACCGACCGGGCGTACGACTACGACGTCATCGTCGTCGGCTCCGGGTTCGGCGGTGCGGTCGCCGCCCTGCGGCTGACCGAGAAGGGCTACCGCGTGGGGGTGCTGGAGGCGGGCCGCCGCTTCACCCGCGAGAGCCTGCCGCGCACCTCCTGGCACCTGCGCGACTACCTGTGGGCCCCGGCACTCGGGCTCTACGGCATCCAGCGCGTCCACCTGCTCGGCAACGTCATGGTGCTGGCCGGCGCCGGGGTGGGCGGCGGCTCGCTCAACTACGCCAACACCCTCTACGTGCCGCCCAGGGCGTTCTTCGACGACCCCCAGTGGGCCGGGATCACCGACTGGGAGCACGAGCTGCGGCCGTACTACGACCAGGCGCGGCGCATGCTCGGCGTACGGCTCAACCCCACGACCACGCCGTCCGACGAACACCTGAGGGCGGCGGCCGAGCGGATGGGCGTGGGGGACACCTTCCACGCGGCGCCGGTGGGCGTCTTCTTCGGCGACGGCGGGGACGGCGACGGCACGGTCCGGGCGCGGCCGGGCGAGGCGGTGCCCGACCCGTACTTCGGCGGCGCCGGGCCGGAGCGGCGGGCCTGCCGCGAGTGCGGCGAGTGCATGACCGGGTGCCGGCACGGCGCGAAGAACACGCTCACCGAGAACTACCTCCACCTCGCCGAGCGGGCCGGTGCCGTCATCCACCCCATGACGACGGTGAGGGCCGTCACCGAGCACCGCGACGGCGGCCACCGCGTCGTGACGGTGCCCACCGCCCGGCGCGGCGGGGCCCGCCGGGCGCGGCCGAAGGTGCTGCGGGCCGAGCACGTGGTGATCGCGGCCGGCACGTACGGCACGCAGACGCTGCTGCACACGATGCGGGACCGCGGGCTGCTGCCGCGGATCTCCGCCCGGCTCGGCGAACTGACCCGCACCAACTCCGAGGCCCTGGTCGGCGCGGGGACCACCGACCGCCGCTACCGCGGGGCGCACGGGCGGGCACCGGACTTCACCCGGGGCGTCGCGATCACCTCGTCGTTCCACCCGGACGCCGACACCCACGTGGAGCCCGTGCGCTACGGCAAGGGGTCCAACGCCATGGGGATGCTGTCGATCCTGCAGGTGCCCGTCGGCACGCGCCTCCCGCGCGTCGCGGCCTTCGCGGCGCACTGCGCGCGCCATCCGGTGGCCCTGCTGCGCTCGCTCTCCAATCACCGCTGGTCGGAGCGCACGATCATCGGGCTCGTCATGCAGTCGCTGGACAACTCCCTGACCACGTACCGGCGGCCCGGAGGGCCGGGCAAGGGACTGCTCACCGCCCGGCAGGGGCACGGGACGCCCAATCCGAAGCAGATCCCGCAGGCGGCCGAGACGGCGACGCTCGTCGCGCGGGAGATCAACGGCTACGCGGGCAGCAACATCGGCGAACTCATGGGCACGCCGCTCACCGCCCACTTCATCGGCGGGTGCCCGATCGGTCCCGACGCCGAGCGCGGGGTCATCGATCCGTACCACCGGCTGTACGGGCACCCGGGCATCTCGGTGGTCGACGGAGCGGCGGTCTCCGCGAATCTGGGCGTGAACCCGTCCCTGACGATCACGGCGCAGGCGGAACGGGCGATGGCGCTGTGGCCCAACAAGGGCGAGGCGGACCCGCGGCCGGCGCCGGGGAGCCCGTACCGGCGGCTGGCGGCGGTGGAGCCGCGCGATCCGGCGGTGCCCGGGGACGCCTTCGCGGCGCTGCGGCTGCCGCTGCTGCCGGTGCCCGGGGTGCCGCCGAGGAGGGCGCCGGAAGCGGGCTAGCGGGGAGGCGGGGTGGGGGAACGGCGAAGGGCCCCGGGCCGGCTCCGCGGGGGCGTGCGGGCGGCCTCGGGGCCCTTGCTTGCCGGCACCGAGATCAGGGCAGGGTCGGTGCCGCGGAGCGGCGCCGGGGGGAGCGCCGCGGGCTTGCGGTGATGGAGCGTGTGGCGGTGATGGAGCGTGTGGTGCTCGTGGTCCTCGTGCTCCGTGTGGCGGAGCGATTGGTTGAACCAATGGCAATGCGGGACAAGGGATTTGGCATGGCCTTGTGTTCCCTTTGCATCGTGCGGGAAACCCCGCGCCGGGCGCAACCGTTTCGACCGGATACGGTCGGTTCCAGGCGTCCCCGGAACCGACCGTCCCATGGGTGGCGGCCGGGCTGCTGTCCCCTGCTGACCGGTCGCCGTGCCGCCCGAGTGAGGTCCCACGACGCGCGGACTCGCGCGTCTCACACTCCGGCGGATCCGCCCGGTCGTGCCGGGCGCCCGGATGACCAGGGGCGGAAGCCGTGCGCGGACGGTGTCCCGGGGCGGATGTCCCGGGGCCCGCTCCTGGCTGGCGCGGACACCGGACTCAACGAAGATGATCAGTCCGCGGTCACGCTCCGTACGGGTGACGGGACCCGAACTCAGATGCGGCCCCGGCACAGCTCCAGCAGGGTCATCGCGAGGGCGGTGCCGGGCCGGCCGAGCTGGTCGCTGTAGTGGGCGAGGACCTCCATCTCGCGCGAGAGGTGCACGCGACGGCCGCCCGAGGCGATGCGCTCGCGCTGGATCACGGCCGAGACGGCCATCCGCTCCTGCACCAGCCCGATGATCCGGCCGTCGAGATCGTCGATCCGCTCCCGGGCATCGGTGATCACACCGGCGGCGGCGTCGGTGCGGGCCCCGGTGGCGGTGGCCGGAGTGGTCGTGGTGGCGGCGGTGGTGGTCGTGGCGCTCATGTGTGTTTCTCCAAAAGGGGCACGGCCCCCGGAGCGGCAGGACCCGGGAAAACGACAGGCGCCCCGGGCCTTGTCGGCCCGGGGCGCCTGGGAAGTCGCTCGTCAGTCGCGCACAGCGCAACCGCCTACGACACCCCAGCCGGCGGGCCGGGTGCCATAGGTAAAGAAGAAGGTCGTCTGCTTGCGCATGGCGCACAGTATGGCCCGGGAGCGGCCCTGTGGCCAACGCGGATTCGGATGGTGAGACAAAAGCAAGCACGCGCGCCCCGGTAGAATCGACAAATACAGACCCCCAGCTCCGATCGCCGGAAGGCCGCTCCCGTGTCAGCAGCACCCCCCGCCGCCGCCCACGACAACACCGCGGAACCGGTGCTCGTTGTCGACTTCGGTGCGCAGTACGCCCAGCTCATCGCCCGTCGCGTCCGTGAGGCCCGGGTCTACAGCGAGATCGTGCCCAGCACGATGCCCGTCGCCGAGATGCTCGCCAAGAAGCCCAAGGCGATCATCCTCTCCGGTGGCCCCTCGTCCGTCTACGAGGAGGGCGCGCCCCGCCTGGACGACGCCCTGGCCCTCTTCGAGGCCGGCGTCCCCGTCTTCGGCATGTGCTACGGCTTCCAGCTGATGGCCGTCACGCTCGGCGGCACCGTCGACAACACCGGTGCGCGCGAGTACGGCCGTACGCCGCTGCACGTCAGCAAGAACGCCTCGACGCTCTTCGAGGGCACCCCGGCGGAGCAGTCGGTCTGGATGTCGCACGGCGACTCCTGCACCGCCGCCCCCGAGGGCTTCACCGTCACCGCCTCCACGGACGTCGTGCCGGTCGCCGCCTTCGAGAACGACGAGAAGCGGCTCTACGGCGTGCAGTACCACCCCGAGGTGATGCACTCCACGCACGGCCAGCTGGTCCTGGAGCACTTCCTCCACCGCGGCGCCGGCATCGAGCCGACCTGGACCACGGGCAACGTGATCGAGGAGCAGGTCGAGGCCATCCGCGAGCAGGTCGGCACCAAGCGCGCCATCTGCGGCCTGTCCGGCGGCGTGGACTCCGCCGTGGCGGCCGCGCTGGTGCAGAAGGCCATCGGCTCCCAGCTCACCTGCGTCTACGTCGACCACGGCCTGATGCGCAAGGGCGAGACCGAGCAGGTCGAGAAGGACTTCGTCGCGGCCACGGGCGTCCAGCTCAAGGTCGTCGACGCGCAGGAGCGCTTCCTGAACGCGCTCGCCGGGGTCTCCGACCCGGAGACCAAGCGGAAGATCATCGGCCGGGAGTTCATCCGCGTCTTCGAGCAGGCGCAGGCCGAGATCGTCGCCGAGGGCGCGGCCGACGGCGAGGACGTCGCGTTCCTCGTCCAGGGCACGCTCTACCCGGACATCGTCGAGTCCGGCGGCGGCACCGGCACGGCCAACATCAAGTCCCACCACAACGTGGGCGGCCTCCCCGAGGACCTGGAGTTCAAGCTCGTCGAGCCGCTGCGCCAGCTGTTCAAGGACGAGGTCCGCATGGTCGGCCAGGAGCTGGGCCTGCCGGACGAGATCGTCCAGCGCCAGCCCTTCCCGGGCCCCGGCCTCGGCATCCGCATCGTCGGCGAGGTCACCAAGGAGCGCCTGGACCTGCTGCGCGAGGCCGACGCCATCGCCCGCGAGGAGCTCACGGCGGCCGGCCTGGACCGCGAGATCTGGCAGTGCCCGGTCGTGCTGCTCGCCGACGTCCGCTCGGTCGGCGTCCAGGGCGACGGCCGCACCTACGGCCACCCGATCGTGCTGCGCCCGGTGTCCTCGGAGGACGCCATGACGGCCGACTGGACCCGCATGCCGTACGACGTGCTGGCCCGCATCTCGACCCGCATCACCAACGAGGTCGCCGACGTCAACCGCGTCGTGCTCGACGTGACCAGCAAGCCGCCGGGCACGATCGAGTGGGAGTAGTCCCACCGGTCCTCCCGTAGGGCCTCACGGTCGACGCCACCGCCGTCGCTCATTCGTTTGAGCGGCGGCGGTGGCGTTTCCGCTTCCGGACGACCGGCGCGCGACCCCTGGCCTCCTCCTCTACCCGGCGGTAGCTTCCGGACCACGGTCACGGATCACAGCCACGATCACAGCCACGGATCACAGCCACGGATCACGGAGGAGGCCCGCCATGGCGGACGGAAGCGCCACCACCCCCCAGCCCCCCGAGCCCATACCCACCGACCGGCTCCACTTCGCCATGCCGCCGGTGCACGCGTCCGTCGAGGACGAGCGGCGGTACCGGAAGGAGCGGCTCGCGGCGGCGCTGCGGCTCTTCGGGCGGTTCGGCTTCGAGGAGGGGGTCGCGGGGCACATCACCGCGCGGGACCCGGAGTTCACGGATCACTTCTGGGTCAACCCGTTCGGGATGTCGTTCAAGCACATCACCGTGAGCGATCTGATCCTCGTCAACCACCGGGGGCAGGTGGTCGAGGGCCGCTACCACGTCAACCAGGCGGCGTTCGCGATCCATTCGCAGATCCACCGGGCCCGGCCCGACGTCGTGGCCGCCGCGCACAGCCATTCCACGTACGGGCGGGCGCTGTCCGCGCTGGGGGAGCTGCTGGAGCCGATCACGCAGGACGTGTGCGCGTTCTACCAGGACCACGCGCTGTTCGACGACTACACGGGCGTGGTCGTGGACGAGGAGGAGGGGCGCCGGATCGCCGAGGCGCTGGGGTCGCACAAGGCCGTCATCCTGCGCAACCACGGCCTGCTGACCGTCGGAGACTCGGTCGACGCGGCGGCGTGGTGGTTCATCACGATGGAACGTTCCTGCCAGGTGCAGCTGGCGGCGAAGGCGGCCGGCAAGCCGGTGCCCATCGACGCGGCGAGCGCGGCGCACACCCATGAGCAGCTCGGCAACGACCTGGTGGCGTGGATCAACTACCAGCCGCTGTACCAGCAGATCACGCGGAGCGAGCCGGAGCTGCTGGACTGAGGGGCCCGGAGAGGAGTCCTTCCACCCCCGCCGTTCGGCGGGGGTGGCTCGTTCTTCCGGGCGTTTTTGCAGTCCTTTTACCTTGTTTACGATGGTCGGGAGCCGAGGCGAACACGCCTCGGCTCTGTCGTTCCACGAACTTCACGAACGTTCCACGAACCGGTAGGAGAACCATGCGCCTCACCCGTGCCGTCGGGCTGTCCGCCGCCCTCGCCCTGACAGGGCCGGCCGTCACGGCGTGCGGCGGTGGGGCCGAGGCCGGCGAGCGACCCGCGAAGTCCGCCGGGGCGGCGTCGTCGGCGCCCGCCCCGTCGAGCCCCGCCCCCGTCACGGAGAAGCCGGCCCCGGAGGCCGCGATGCTCAAGGGCGCTGCCAAGGTCGTCCGCCCCGAGATCGCCCCGGTCGACGGCGAGACCGTCGGCGTCGGCCAGCCCGTCGCGATCGTCTTCAAGCAGCAGAAGGTGGCGAAGGAGCTGCGGGCGGGCATCGAGGGCCGGCTGAAGGTCTCCACCTCGCCGAAGATCCCCGGCGCCTGGCACTGGAACGAGTCCAAGGGCGACACCCGCGTCCACTTCCGCCCCGAGAAGTACTGGCCCGCCGGCACCAAGGTCACCCTGGACGCCCGGCTCGCCGGCGTGAAGCTCGCCGAGGGCACGGCCGCCACCGGCGACCGCACCGTCTCCTTCGCCATCGGCGCGTCGATGGTGAACACCGTGGACCTCAAGACGCACCGGATGACCGTCGTCCGCGACGGCAGGCCCCTGCGCGCCATCGCCGTCAGCGGGGGCGACGAGGGCAAGGGCTTCGGCACCCGCGACGGCGTCAAGACCATCCTCGCCAAGGAGGGCCGGGTCGTCATGGACTCGCTCTCCATCGGCATCCCGCGCAACCACCCCGACGGGTTCTACGGCTCGTACGACTACAGCATGCGCGAGACGATCAGCGGCGAGTACGTGCACGCCGCGCCCGACAACGCGGAGTCCTTCGGCAAGGAGAACGTCAGCCACGGCTGCATCGGCATGTCCACGGACGACGCCAAGTGGCTGTACGGGCTGAGCCGCAAGGGCGACGTGGTGCAGGTGATCAACAGCAAGAAGCCCAAGCCCATGGACCACTTCGGCAACGGTTACGGCGACTGGAACCTGACCTGGGACCAGTGGCTCGCCGGCAGCGCCCTGGGCGTGCGCACCGGCGGCTGAGCGCGGATACGCCGCGCCGCGCAAGCCCTGTGGACAACGCCCGCCGAGTACGGCGGGGGTTGTCCACAGGGCTGAACACGTTTACGGCTCCGCACGTATCGTCGAAGAACGAAGGCGGGAGCGCGACGGCGGGAGCGCGGAGCGGTGGAAGCGGTGGAGACGGTGGACGGCATGACGGGGCGGACCGGGAGCGGCGGACCGGGCACGCGCGAGGGGACGGGACCGGGTTCGGGATCGGGGGCGGGATCGGCTACGGGGCCGGGGCCGGGGCCGGTGGCCGAGCTGCGGCGCGCCCGGTACGCGCTGCTGCCGCTGCGGCTCTTCCTCGGGGTCACGTTCGTGTACGCGGGCCTCGACAAGCTCAGCGACCCCGCCTTCCTCGCGGCCGACGGTGCGGGATCGCTCGGGGAGCTGATGCGGGCCGCCCGGGACACGGCGGGCGTCCCGGCGCTGGTGGACCTCGCGCTGAAGAGCCCGGAGGGCTTCGGCTGGGCCATCGCGCTCGGCGAGATCGCGGTCGGCCTCGGCACGCTGCTGGGCCTCTTCGCCCGGGTCGCGGCGGCGGGCGGCGTGCTGATCTCGCTCAGCCTGTGGCTGACCGTCAGCTGGGCCGCCACGCCCTACTACTACGGCAACGACCTGCCGTATCTGATGGCCTGGCTGCCGCTGATCATCGCGGGCGCGCCCCTGCTGTCGGCGGACGCGGCGCTGCGCCGCCGGCGGACGATACGGGGCCGGACGATACCGGGCCGCGCCTGAGGCCGGAGGCCTCGACGAAGCCGGGGGTCTCAGGGCGTCGCCGTGTCCGCCCGATCGGCGCCCCGCGCCCGGCGGCGGCGCCGGACGGCGTAGGTGAGGGAGGAGACCACCCCGGCCACGCACAGGCCGCCCGCCATGACGGGCAGGAGCAGATAGGAGGGGAAGTGCCACCGGCCGCCGGCGGCCAGCAGATACGCGGCACAGCCGCCGATCAGCACCAGCCCGATGACGAGCTTGCCCGGCTCGAAGTCATGACGCCACACGGGCCACCTCCACCTGACCGATACCGGCCTTGAGATCGAGTTTCAGGGTGCCGTGGGACGGCTTCCCGGCCGCCGGCGGCAGGGTGATCCGCTCGTGCCGGCGGGGCTGGACGTCGACGTCGTCGTGGGCCTCGCCCGGCAGCCGGAGGTCGCCGACGCCGATGTCGACGGTCAGTTCCGCCGTGACGTCCTCGGGGAGGAGGACCTTGAGCTGCCCGGCGCCGACCTCCGCGCGCACCGCGACCGGCGCCGCGCCGGGCTCCCGGCCGTCGCGCGTCCGGGGCAGGCCGGTCAGGTCCAGCGTGCCCACGCCGGTGCCCAGCCGGTAGTGGTCCCGCACGTCCGCCAGGGCCGTGGGGCGCCAGGTGGCGCGGTTCCAGTCGGGGGTCAGGGACTTCGGCAGCGCGGCGGCGCCCGTGAGCAGCGCCCCGGTGAGCACGGCGGCGACGACCGTGCCGCCGCCGGTGCGCCCGAAGCGGGAACTCACCGTGATGCCCAGGCCGAAGACGCCGAGGGCGCAGGCCAGACCGGTCTCGAGGGCGGTGGCCAGGGGCTGGTGATGCCACGTCAGGCCGGTGCCGAGGCCGAGGGCCACGAGGGCCAGCAGGAAGGTCCAGCCGCCCAGGTGCCGCACGGCGGTCCGGCCCGAACGGCGGCTCTTCTCGTAGATGGTGATGTCCGCGACGCCCCCGATGCCGCCGTCCGCGGCGCCCGGGAGGCCGGTGGCGCCCGCGCCCCGGGGGCCGTGCTCCGGGGCGTCGGCGGGGCCCCACAGATAGCCGGTGCCGCCGCCTGCCGTGCCGTCCTTGACCGGGTCGCGCCACCACGAGGGGGAGCCCGGCGCGGGCGGCGCCTGGGTCTCGGGCACGGCCCCGTGCACCGTACGCTCGGCCCCGTCCGTGCCGTCGGCGCCGTCCGGGCGGCGGTGCCGCGACCAGTAGGCGGCGCCACTGGCGGCGAGGGTCAGCATCAGCGCGAAGGCCATCACGCCGCTGTTGTTGAGCATGGACAGGAACAGCCCGCAGCCGACCAGCGAGAAGAGGACCGCCGTCAGCGCCGGCCCCTCGACGCGGCCGGACAGCAGCCGCCTGCCCTCGTTCTCGTCCTCGCCCTCGAAGGGGATCAGCAGCCAGGCCAGCCCGTAGGCGACCAGACCCAGCCCGCCCGTGACGCCGAGGACGCCCAGCACCACCCGGAAGACGACCGGGTCCATGTCGAAGCAGCGGCCCAGGCCGCCGCAGACACCGGAGATCACCTTGTGCTCGCGGCTGCGCCGCAGCGGCGGGGCGGTCGTCTGCTCGGCGGGGGGTGCGTCGGTCATGGGGACATGGTGTCAACCGGAACGGGTGTGCGGCATCCGTGGCGACCCTGGACGTTCCCTGAGATCGTCCCTGAGACGGGGACGGTTAGGGTGTGGCGCATCGAACACCAGCGGGGGAACCGGAGGAACGTGCGGTGCACGGGGCAGTGCCTGAGACAGGGCGTCTCATCGCCGGGCGGTACCGGCTCGTCGAGCGGGTGGGCCGTGGCGGCATGGGCACCGTCTGGCGTGCCGATGACGAGCTTCTGGGCCGTCAGGTGGCGGTCAAGCGGCTGCACGTCAATCCGGGGCTGGAGGAGGACGAGCTCGCCACCCTCTACGAGCGCACCCGCCGCGAGGCCCGTAGCGCGGCCCGCATCAACCATCCCAACGTCGTCGGCGTCCACGATGTGGTCGAGGACGGTGGCCTGCCCTGCATCGTGATGGAGTACGTCCCGTCGCGCACGCTCGGCGACCTCCTCAAGCACGGCACGGTCTCCCCCGAGGAGGCCGCCCGGGTCGGCCGCGGCATGGTGGCCGCGCTGCGCGCGGCGCACGCCGCCGGGGTGCTGCACCGCGACGTCAAGCCCGGTAACGTCCTGCTCGGCCACGACGGCCGGGTCGTGCTCACCGACTTCGGGATCGCGCAGTCGAGCGGCACCTCGACGCTGACCAAGACCGGCGAGATGGTCGGTTCCATCGACTACATCGCCCCCGAGCGGGTCAAGGGCGCCAAGCCCGGCCCCGCCTCCGACCTGTGGGCCCTGGGCGCCACGCTCTACCAGGCGCTGGAGGGCCGGCCGCCGTTCCGCCGCGACACGGCGGTCGAGACGGCCTACGCCATCGCCATGGACCCGCTCGTGCCGCCGCGCCACGCGGGCCCGCTGACCAAGGTCGTCGAGACCCTGCTGGCCAAGGACCCGGCCCTGCGGCCCCCGGCCGAGCTGGTCGAGCAGGTCCTGCGCGAGCCCGCCGCCGAACCGGACACGGCGCACCTGAGGATCCCGCGACCGGACGCCCGCCCCGCCGCGCGCCCCGGGACCCGACCGCGGCCCGCTCCGGAAGCCCGTACGGAACCCCGCCCCGAGCCGCCCACCGTGCCCGGGGGCGCCCCGCCCGTCGCCCCCACGCGTCCCGAACCCGTCGCCGCCTCCGCCTCCGCCCGGTCGGCGGCCCCGGCCGGGGCCGGGCGGCGGGGGCGCGCGCTGTGGTGGGGCGCCGCGGTGACGGTCGTGGTGGCCGGGCTCGCGGTCGGCGCGTACGTCCTCCTCTCCGCGGGCGGCGCCCAGGACGGCGCGGAGGCCGGGCCCGCCACGGACCACGAGGCCTCGGCGCGCCCGTCGGCGTCCTCCGCCGCGCCGAGCCCGCCGCCCGTGCCGAAGGGCTACCACCTCGTCAGGGAGGAGCGTCTCGGCGTCTCCTTCCCGGTGCCGGACGGCTGGAAGCGCAAGGAGGACGACCAGGAGAAGGCGGACACCGAGGTCAACTACCTCGACCCGTCGGGGATGGTCGGCATCAAGGTCAACGTCCTGGACTTCGCGAGCCCGAACCACCTCCAGCACTGGAAGGACGTCGAGGAGCAGCTGCGCAAGGAGCTCGGCGGCTACGCCCGGCGACGCATGCAGGAGACGAGGTTCCGGGGCGAGCCGGCGGCCGTGTGGGAGTTCAGCTGGAAGGGCCGGGCCCGCGACTGGCAGGCGATCGACCTGGGGTTCGGGCGCGAGGGCGGCAACGAGTACGCCATCTACCTCTCGGCCCCCAAGGCCGACTGGGAGCGCCATAAGCACGTCTTCGACGCGGTCCGCGACGGATTCCGCCCGGGGCCCACGCCCTGAGCCGGCCGGCCCGCGCGGAGCGGTCGGTTTCCCCGGGTCGCCTCAGGGAGGACCCTGATGCCGCCGGGCCACCGCCCGTGTGACGATCTGTGGCATGACCGCCCCGCCCCCGCCGCAGCACCCCGACGCCCCGCCCCTGCGCAAGCTCTACCGCAGCGCCGACGGCCGGATGCTGGGCGGTGTCGCGCGCGGGCTCGCCGGGCACCTGGGGCTGCCGGTGTCCTGGGTGCGGCTGGTGTTCGTGGCCCTGATGATGGCTCAGGGCATGGGGGCGCTGCTGTACGCCGTGTTCTGGTTCGTCGTCCCCCTCGGGGTCGGCGGCGTCGGGGCCCCGCGCTCCGCCGTGGAGACCGCCGACGGACGGCGGCCCCTGCTGGCGCGCAAGCCCGACCGGGGCCAGGTCGTCGCGCTGGTGGCCGTCATCGCCAGCGCGGCCGTCTTCATCGACCGGCTTCACCTGGGCCGCGCCAACGCCTACGTCTGGCCGCTGGTGCTCATGGGTGCCGGCGTCGCCCTCGTGTGGCGGCAGGCCGACAACGCCCGCCGCGCCCACTGGATGGAGGTCGGCCGCCGCAAGCGCGTCCTGCCGCTCGCGCGCGGCGCGGCCGGCGTCCTGCTGGTGGGCGCCGGCGCGACCGGCATCGTGGTGCTCCAGGGTTCCGCCGAGCACCTGGGCACCGTCCTGCAGGCCTCGCTGGCCGTGCTGGTCGGCATCGCGCTGCTGGCGGGCCCCTCGGTCGTCCGGATGACCCAGGACCTGTCGGCCGAGCGCACCATGCGCATCCGCGCCCAGGAGCGCGCCGAGGTCGCCGCCCACGTCCACGACTCCGTCCTCCACACCCTCACCCTCATCCAGCGCAACGCCGACGACGCCCGCGAGGTCGCCCGCCTGGCCCGGGCCCAGGAGCGCGAGCTGCGCAACTGGCTCTACAACCCCGAGGGCCGGGGCAAGGACGAGGCCGACGAGCCGGAGACGCTGGCCGAGGCCGTGAAGGGCACCGCCGCCGAGGTCGAGGACCACCACGGCGTGCCCATCGAGGTCGTCGTGGTCGGCGACTGCCCCCTGGACGAGCGGCTGGGCGCCCAGCTGCAGGCCGCCCGCGAGGCCATGGTCAACGCGGCCAAGTACGGTGGCCAGGGCGGCGCCGTGCAGGTCTACGCGGAGGTCGAGGGGCGTACGGTCTTCATCTCCGTGCGTGACCGCGGCCCCGGCTTCGACCTGGACGCGGTGCCGGACGACCGGATGGGCGTCCGCGAGTCGATCATCGGCCGGATGCAGCGCAACGGCGGCACGGCGCGGCTGCGCTCGGCGCCTGACGGGGGGACAGAAGTGGAGCTGGAGATGGAGAGGGCGGAGAAGGCGACATGACGACCGAAGAGGTTCCGGAGCGCCACGTCAGGGTCGTGCTGGTCGACGACCACCGGATGTTCCGCACCGGGGTGCAGGCGGAGATCGGCGACACCGCGAGCACGGGCGTCGAGGTCGTCGGGGAGGCGGCCGACGTCGACCAGGCGATCACGGTCATCACCGCGACCCGCCCCGAGGTGGTCCTCCTGGACGTCCACCTCCCCGGCGGCGGCGGGGTCGAGGTGCTGCGCCGCAGCGCCGCCCTCATGACCGACCCGCAGGCGCCCGTCCGCTTCCTGGCCCTGTCGGTCTCCGACGCCGCCGAGGACGTCATCGGCGTCATCCGGGGCGGCGCCCGCGGCTACGTCACCAAGACGATCACGGGCGTGGACCTGATCGACGCGATCTTCCGGGTCAAGGACGGCGACGCGGTCTTCTCGCCCCGGCTGGCGGGCTTCGTCCTCGACGCCTTCGCCTCCACGGACGCGCCGCCGGTCGACGAGGACCTCGACCGGCTGACGCAGCGGGAGCGCGAGGTGCTGCGGCTGATCGCGCGCGGTTACGCGTACAAGGAGATCGCCAAGCAGCTCTTCATCTCCGTGAAGACGGTCGAGTCCCACGTCTCCGCCGTGCTGCGCAAGCTCCAGCTGTCCAACCGGCACGAACTCACGCGCTGGGCCACGGCACGCCGCCTGGTGTGACGGGAGGGGCGGAACCTCCGTGTGCTTCTCGCCATCTCTCTGAGGCGAGAAGCACACATCCGAAACGAGAGCCGCCGCCCGATGAGCCTGACGGGGACACCCTTCTTCCTGACCACGATCGTCCTGGTCGTGGTGGCGCTGGTCCTGCCGCTCACGCTGTGGGGCCGCGTCGGCGGGCCCCGGCTCGTACGCCATGCGACGCGCTTCCTGATGCTGCTGTTCGCGCAGGTCACCGCCGTCACGCTGGTCTTCGTGATCGTCAACAACGCCAACGGCCTCTTCGACACCTGGGACGACCTGCTGGGCACCGGTGACCACGTCGGCGCGGCCGCCGACCTGGGGCCGGACGGCACGGGCGGCAAGCCGGTGAACGAGCAGCCGAAGGTGGTCCAGAAGTTCACCCCCGCCTCCGACAAGCGGATGGGGCCCGGTGTTCAGCAGACCGAGCTCAAGGGCCGCATATCCGGCGTCCAGGGCGAGGTGTACGTCTGGCTGCCGCCGCAGTACGACGACCCGGCGTACAAGGACAAGAAGTTCCCCGTGGTCGAGGTGCTGCCGGGCTTCCCCGGTTCGGCCAAGGCCTGGTTCGGCAGCCTCGACGTCAACACGCAGCTCAAGCCGCTGATGGAGAAGGGCGAGGTGGCCCCGTTCATTCTGGTGGCGCCGCGCACCACGCTCCTCGGCGACGTCGACACCGGCTGCGCCAACATCCCGGGCAAGGTCAACGCGGACACCTGGCTCAGCGTCGACGTCCGCAAGATGGTCACCGACACGTTCCGGGCCTCCGACAAGCCCGACGGCTGGGCCGTCGCCGGCTACTCGGCCGGCGCCCACTGCGCGGTGAAGCTGGCCGTCTCCCACCCCGACCGCTACCGGGCCGGGGTGGGCCTGTCCGGCTACAACGACCCGGTCGGCGAGCCCGCCTCCCTCACCGCGAAGACGCCGGAGCTCCGTGAGGCGAACAACCCGCTGAAGATCCTCCAGCGCGCCACGACGCCGCCGCACGTGGCGCTGTTCCTGTCGGGCGCGGAGGGCGACGGCTACCAGGGCGGGCTGGCGATCAAGCAGGCCGCGAAGGCGCCGACGACCGTGCAGGTGACCATGATCCCGGCGGGCGCGGGCGGGCACGGCACCGCCGTGTGGAAGCGGCAGGTGCCCGACGTCTTCCGCTGGCTGACCAAACAGCTCGCGCACTGAAACGACGTCTCTGAGGCCGAAGCGACGTCTCTGAGGCCGCAGCCACCCGCCGGGCCGCCCGGCCGCTAGGCCGGCCGGGCGGCCCCCGCGAACGGCATCTCGTCGATC
The DNA here is from genome assembly GCF_056434285.1 of Streptomyces sp. NPDC044063. NCBI lineage: Bacteria > Bacillati > Actinomycetota > Actinomycetes > Kitasatosporales > Streptomycetaceae > Streptomyces > Streptomyces sp. NPDC044063. The sequence goes on along the minus strand of NZ_JBWKFM010000003.1, from coordinate 153,373 downwards.
GACGCGATCCGCACCGGTGCTCCCGGGTGCGGGGCGTGGATCATCCGGCCTCCGCCGATGTAGAGGCCGACGTGACTGATGCCGGAGTAGAAGAAGACCAGGTCGCCGGGGGCGAGGCCGCCTCGGGCGATCCGCCGCCCGGAGTTGATCTGCGTATACGTGGTGCGCGGCAGGGAGACGCCCGCCGCCCGCCACGCCGCCTGCGTCAGCCCCGAGCAGTCGAAACCGGACGGCCCGGTCGCGCCCCACACGTACGGCTTGCCGATCGCGGAGTAGGCGAAGGCCACGGCCTGCGCGGCGCGCCCCGAGACGGCGGCCGCGGGCACCTGCCGGGCCGTGGAGCCCACCGCCGCGAGGGTGCCGCCCGCCGCCTTGCCCGCCGCCCTGTCCACCGCGCCGGCGGCCCGCTCGCCGGTGGCGACCACCGCGCGCTCCTGTTCCGGCAGCTCGCGCAGCAGCCGCTGGGCCCGGCCGAGCTTCGTCTCGATGGCGTGCTTGTGCCGGGCGAGGGCGTTCTCCTCGCGCCGCAGCTCGGTCAGTCGCTCGTCGGCGGTGGCGCGTACCCGCTCGACGCCCCGCAGCTCCTTCCGCACCCGCGCCACGGCCCCGGCCTGCCGCTCGCCCGCGCGGCCGGCCAGCGAGGCGTCCTGGAGGAAGCGGTCGGGGCTGGTGGAGAGCAGCAGCCGGACGCTGGTGGGCATGCCGCCGTGGCGGTACTGGGCGGCGGCGTACGAGCCGAGGGCGTTCCGGGCGCTGTTGAGGCGCTCGGTCCCGCGGGCCGCCTCGTCCCGCAGCCGGTCGAGCACGGAGCGCGCCCGGTCGGCCCGCTCCTTGGCGCCGTTGTACTGCTCGGTGGCCACCTCGGCCTGCTGGTAGTAGCGGGCGACCTCGGCCCTGGCCTTCTCCGGGGTGAGCGCGGGGGAGGCGTGGCCGGTGCCCTCGAGAGCCGTCGCGGTGGCGGCGCCCGCGAGGGCGAGGGTCGCCGCCGTGCGGGCGGGGCCGCCGGTGAGCGGGCTCTGTTTGGGCTTGCGGTGGGAGGCCACGATCGCCGTCACTTCCTTCCGGTCCGGCAAGGGGGTGCGGGGCGGCGGCCCGCACGAGGGGGGGGGAGGGGGCGGGCCGCCGCCGTCTGCAGGAGGACGCTAGGGCTCACGGAGATCCGGAAACGGCCATGACCGCTATTGCCCCTATTCGGCTGTTTGGCGACTGCACGTGGCCGGCTGATCCCCGACGGTCGGGACGGAAGCGGGCGCCGACTGACCGATGCCGTGTTCCTTCCGCACCTCCCGGCCGGGGGGTGCTATGGGCCCGGCTAGGGTCGGGCCCCATGGACGTTCTGATTCACGCCGTCGTCGGTCTGCACATCGTCGGCATCGCCGCCCTGCTCGGTGGCTTCCTCACCCAGACGAAGGCCATGGGCAAGGGCGAGGCCCGCATGACCCCGGCGATGCTGCACGGCGCGCTGACCATGCTGGTCACCGGCGTGGCGCTGGTCGGCCTCCACCAGTCCCAGGGGCACACGGTGAACACCGTGAAGATCGGCGTGAAGCTCGCGCTGCTGGTCGTGATCCTCGGCCTCGTCTACGTCAAGCGGGACGACGAGAAGGTCGAGGCCCCGCTCTTCGGCGCGGTCGGCGCGCTGACCACGGCGAACATCTTCATCGCCGTGCTCTGGGTCTGAGCCCCGCCCCGGCCCGCCGTTCCGGGCCCCGGAGGCGGCCGCCGCTGTGGGGGTGGCCACTGTTGACGGGATCGGGGGCCGCCTGTCAGTGCGGCCGCCTAGACTCGGGAGGCGATGAGCAGCCTCTTTGACGACAGCTTCCTGGCGGACCTGGCCCCCACCGACGAGGAGCACCCGCCGCCCCCGGAGGACACGGGGCCGGAGCCGCTGCCGGACGACCTGTTCGGCGGCGCCTTCGACGTGCCCGTCCCCCGCGAGGCGTACTACCGCGACGGCGCCGCCCGGCCCGTCGTGGACCCCGCCGCCCTGCTGGAGGGGATGAACGACCAGCAGCGCGAGGCCGTCGTGCACACGGGCTCGCCCCTGCTGATCGTCGCCGGCGCCGGCTCCGGCAAGACCCGCGTGCTCACCCACCGCATCGCCCATCTGCTGGGCGCGCGCCACGTCCACCCCGGCCAGATCCTGGCGATCACCTTCACCAACAAGGCCGCCGGCGAGATGAAGGAGCGCGTCGAGCAGCTCGTCGGCCCGCGCGCCAACGCCATGTGGGTGATGACGTTCCACAGCGCGTGCGTGCGCATCCTGCGCCGCGAGAGCAAGAAGCTGGGCTTCACGTCCTCCTTCTCGATCTACGACGCGGCCGACTCCAAGCGTCTGATGGCCCTGGTCTGCCGGGACCTCGACCTGGACCCGAAGAAGTTCCCGCCGAAGTCCTTCAGCGCGAAGATCTCCAACCTCAAGAACGAGCTCATCGACGAGGAGGCCTTCGCGGCGAAGGCCGCGGACGGCTTCGAGAAGACGCTCGCCGAGGCGTACACGATGTACCAGTCGCGGCTGCGCGAGGCCAACGCCCTCGACTTCGACGACATCATCATGACCACGGTCCACCTGCTCCAGGCCTTCCCCGACGTGGCCGAGCACTACCGCCGCCGCTTCCGGCACGTCCTGGTCGACGAGTACCAGGACACCAACCACGCGCAGTACACCCTGGTGCGCGAGCTCGTCGGCACGCCGGAGACCTCGGGCGAGGAGGGCGTCGCCGAGCTGTGCGTCGTCGGTGACGCCGATCAGTCGATCTACGCCTTCCGCGGCGCCACCATCCGCAACATCCTCCAGTTCGAGGAGGACTACCCGGACGCCACCACGATCCTGCTGGAGCAGAACTACCGCTCCACGCAGACGATCCTCAACGCCGCCAACGCCGTCATCGAGCGCAACGAGAACCGCCGCCCCAAGAACCTGTGGACGCAGGCCGGGGCCGGCGCCTCCATCACCGGCTATGTCGCCGACACCGAGCACGACGAGGCCCAGTTCGTCGCCGACGAGATCGACCGGCTGACCGACGCCGGGGACGCCAAGGCCGGCGACGTCGCGGTCTTCTACCGCACCAACGCCCAGTCCCGTGTCTTCGAAGAGATCTTCATCCGCGTCGGCCTGCCCTACAAGGTCGTCGGCGGCGTGCGCTTCTACGAGCGCAAGGAGGTCCGCGACATCCTGGCGTACCTGCGGGTGCTCGCCAACCCCGAGGACACCGTGCCCCTGCGGCGCATCCTCAACGTCCCCAAGCGCGGCATCGGCGAGCGTGCCGAGGCCATGATCGACGCCCTGGCGCTGCGCGAGAAGGTCAGCTTCGCGCAGGCGCTGCGCCGCGTCGACGAGGCCTACGGCATGGCCGCCCGCTCGGCCAACGCGGTCAAGCGCTTCAACGTCCTCCTGGAGGAGCTGCGCACGATCGCCGAGTCGGGCGCCGGTCCGGCCACGGTCCTGGAGGCCGTTCTGGAGCGCACGGGGTATCTCGCCGAGCTCCAGGCCTCCACCGACCCGCAGGACGAGACCCGCGTCGAGAACCTCCAGGAGCTCGCGGCCGTCGCCCTGGAGTTCGAGCAGGAGCGGGAGGGGGAGGAGCCGGGCACGCTGGCCGACTTCCTGGAGAAGGTGGCCCTGGTCGCCGACTCCGACCAGATCCCCGACGAGGACACCGAGGGCACGGGCGTCATCACGCTGATGACGCTGCACACGGCGAAGGGCCTGGAGTTCCCCGTCGTCTTCCTCACCGGCATGGAGGACGGTGTCTTCCCGCACCTGCGCGCCCTGGGGCAGACGAAGGAGCTGGAGGAGGAGCGGCGGCTCGCCTACGTGGGCATCACGCGCGCCCGCGAGCGGCTCTACCTCACCCGGTCGAGCATGCGCAGCGCGTGGGGCCAGCCGTCCTACAACCCGCCGTCGCGGTTCCTGGAGGAGATCCCGGACCAGTATCTGGACTGGCGCCGTACGGGTCCCGCCACGCCGTCCGCGTCCTCGCTGGGCGCGGGGTCCGGGTCGGGTGGCCGGGGCGGCTTCTCCTCGGGGCTGTCCACGGGCTTCGGGTCCTCGCGCGGCGCGGCGCCGGCCGGCCGGGCGGGGGCGGCGTCGGGCTTCGCCACCCGGCGGGCCAAGGACCGGCCCGTGGTGGCGCTGGCCGTCGGCGACCGCGTCACCCACGACTCCTTCGGGCTGGGCACGGTCGTCGCCGTGAAGGGCAGCGGGGACAACGCCGAGGCCACGGTCGACTTCGGCGAGGAGAAGCCGAAGCGGCTGCTGCTGCGGTACGCCCCGGTCGAGAAGCTGTAGGCCGATACGCCGGTGGGCGCCCCCTCGGGGGCGCCCACCGGCGTATCGAGCCGGATCAGGTCGGGTCGAGGCCCTTGCCGCGCAGCCAGGGCAGCGGGTCGACGGCCGAGCCGCCGGGCCGCACCTCGAAGTGGAGGTGGGGTCCGGTGGAGTTGCCGGAGTTGCCGGAGTAGGCGATGACGTCGCCGGCCTTCACGGACCCGGACCGGATCTTGGTGCTGCTGAGGTGGCAGTACCAGGTCTCGGTGCCGTCCGGTGACGTCACTATGGCCATGTTGCCGTAGGCCACGTTGTACTGCGTGCGGACCGTGCCGTCGGTGGCGGCCATCACGGGTGTGCCGTAGGCGACGGGGAAGTCGATGCCCGTGTGCACCGACATCCAGTTGATGCCCGCCTGGCCGTACATCGCGCTCAGACCGTGCTGGGAGACGGGGAGGGCGAACTTGGGCCGCTCGCGCTCCTTCTTGGCGGCCTCGTCGGCCTTGCGCTTGCGCTCCTCCTCCTGGCGGGCCTTGAGGTCGATCCGCTCCTGGGTGCGGTTGGCGCGGCTGGCGAAGTCGTCGGCGCCGCGGCTGAGACCGGCGAGCTGGGTGTCGAGCTTGCTGTTGGCCGCCGAGAGCTTGACGGTGGTGTCGGGGGCGGCGGCCGCGGTGGGCTTCGCCGCCTCCTTCTCGCCGCCGCCGGTCATCACGGACGCGGCGGCGATCCCGGCGACGCCCATGACGGCGACGGAGGGGACGGCGACGGTCAGCAGGGCCTTGCGGCGCGGACGGTAGCCGGTACGGGCGGGGGCGCCCTTGCGGCGGGCGGCGCGGGCGCGGCCGGGGGTGTCGCCGGCGCCGTGCGGGCGGGCCTGGGCCGGTACGGAGGCGGAGGCCGCCGTCCCGTCGCCGTCCGGGTCCGCGCCGGTGTCCGTGCCGTCGTCCGCCGTGGCGGGCTCCGGCTCCTCGATGATCATTATGGCCCGGGTCTCGGCGTCGGCCACCGAGCGGGCGCGGGCCCCGGAGCCGGTGGCCTGGGCGGGCACCGCGGGCGCGGCGGCCTCCAGGTCGACGCCGGACAGGTCGACCATGACGGTGGGGGCGTGCCCGCCCTCCTGCCCGCCCACGGTCGCGTAGGCGCCGGCGTCCCAGGTCTGCGTCTGCTGGGCGTTCATGTCCCAGCCGGAGGAGTTCTGGGCGGGGGCGTTCCACTCGTGGGCGGGGTACTGGCCGCTCGCGTCCCACGCGGCGGCGGGGTGGCCGCCGGTGGCGTACTGCCCGGTGCCGTCCTGGCCGTGGTCCCAGCCGGTGTGGTGGCCCGTGTCGTACGCGCCCGAGCCCGCGGCGGACCCGGCGGCGCTCCAGGCGCCGGTGTCCCAGCCGGAACCGCCGGAGGTGACCGACGTGCCGGAGAGGTCCCACTGGCCGGAGTCGTACTGACCGGTGGCGGGGGTGCCGGTGGCGTACTGGCCGGTGGCCTGCGCCTGTCCGGTGGCGGGGTCGCCGCCCAGGTCGTAGCCGCTGAAGTCCCAGGTCTGGGTCTGTCCGCTGACGCCCCATTGGCCCGAGGTGTCGCCGCCCCAGGTCTCGTCCGGGCGGTGCCCCCAGCCGGAGGCGTCCCACTGGCCGCTGCCGTAGCCGTCGTACCCGGCGTAGCCCTGCGGGGAGCCCTGCTGCTCGTACGGCGTGTAGTGCCCGTGCCCATAGGAGGCACCGGGAGCGGGAACGGACTGATCCGGGCCCGCCTGCGGGTGACGGTCGTTCACCACCACTTCCATTTCGCCTTGGCAGCAGGAGAATTAGCGGCGACTGTACCCGGCGGTATGCGGCAACGACAATCTTCCCCACCTTGTGCGTGGTGAGGGCCCGGGCATTTAGCCGCCTTTCGGTGGATGGGGCCCAGGCGAGTCGAGTCGGCGTTCGATATTCGTTCGACCTCTTATCGACTCCGGGTGTCATCGGCGGTGCCATAAGGGCGCGTTGTGGAAAAACGTTTCCATGGCTGAATCCCGGCGGTGATCCCGGTATCGATCCCCGGCGGTGCTCAGGCGACCGAGGCCGCCCCCGCCGCCCCGGCCACGGGTTCCTCCGTGGTCAGCGCCTGCCGGATACCGGCCGCCACCGCGCCGTGCACGGGCAGGGCCAGATGGCCCACGCCGCTCACCCGGACGTTGCGCGCCATGAGGTCGGGGTGATCGATACGGGCGGTCTCCACCGGCACCATGATCTGATCCAGGTCGCTCCAGAAACCGATGAATTGCGTCGCGCAATGCGGTGCGGGTTCGGCCAGTTCCGCGATGACATCCGATTCCGGGCGCATCTGGCGCACCAGGGGATGCGCCGACATGAGGGGCGCCACGCGCGTCCCGGCGTGCGGTGTGCCGAGGGTGACGAGGGTGCGCACCCGGGTGTCCCCGCCCATCCGCTGGATGTAGTAGCGGGCGATCAGGCCGCCGAGGCTGTGCCCGACCATGTCCACCCGCGCGCTGCCCGTGCTCGCGCAGACCTCCTCGACGTGGCGGGCGAGGAGTCCGGCCGCCGTGCGGATGTCGCACGTCAGGAGCGAGTGGTTGAGCGACCACACCTGACCCCAGCCGTGCTGGAGCAGCGAACGGCGCAACAGTACGAACACCGAACGGTTGTCGATGAAGCCGTGGAGAAGGAGTACCGGCAGACGGGTGACCTCGCCGGGCCCGGGCGTGTCGGGCGTCCCGCCGGCGGCCGGCGGAACGGACGGCGCGGGCGGGGCGGGCGGGGCGGGCGAGGTGGTCGAGGGGGGAGGCGTGGGAGGGGCGGCCGGGAGGGACCGGGGCGGCGGGCGGCGCTCCTGCGCGACGCCGGTGGGATAGATCAGCAGGTGCGCGGTGAGGATCGCGAGCTCCAGCATCGTGGACCGCAGCAGCGCGGCCGACGGGCGGGCCCGGGCGCACGAGCGTAAGAGGGTGCAGAGAAAGGGCAAGGCCCCCATGGCCGACCGACCTCCCGAACGGCACACGCTCAAGGCGACCCGTTCCCCCGTGTGCCCTCGCGGGCAGCAGCTGTGCGCGGCAGCCGCACCGCTGTGCCGTGCGGCTGACGGCACAGGGGTGCGGCGGCCTCGTCGCGGCTCCCCTCGCGGCCGCTCCGTGCCCCGGCGGCTCGGGTCGGAGCGGCGGGTGTGGCCCGTGAGGCGCGGGCGTACGGGAGCGGTGCGTAGCGAACGTGGTGTCCCACGTGTGATTTCCCCCTCGCTCTCCACCGCGAAACGGCCGCTTGCGGGATGCTGTGGATAACGTTCGTTCACGTCCCCGGGCCCCCTTGGGCACGGGGCCTCGCGGCCGGTTGACGGCTCGTACATGGAGGCAGTGATGGGAGTGACCGGTCCGATCCGCGTGGTGGTGGCCAAGCCGGGGCTCGACGGCCATGACCGCGGCGCCAAGGTCATCGCGCGGGCGCTGCGCGACGCCGGCATGGAGGTCATCTACACCGGGCTCCACCAGACCCCCGAGCAGATCGTCGACACCGCGATCCAGGAGGACGCCGACGCGATCGGCCTGTCCATCCTCTCCGGCGCCCACAACACGCTCTTCGCCAAGGTGATCGAGCTGCTGCGCGAGCGCGACGCGGCCGACATCAAGGTCTTCGGCGGCGGCATCATCCCCGAGGCCGACATCGCCCCGCTCAAGGAACAGGGCGTCGCCGAGATCTTCACGCCGGGCGCGACCACGACCGCGATCGTGGAATGGGTCAACGCCAACGTCAGGCAGACGGCGGAGGCGTAGCCGCCCCGGAGGGGCGGCGTCGACGGGCCGCTTGCGGGCCGGCCCCTGCCGGGCCGCCCGACAGGCCCCGGCCCCGCCGGGCCGGGCCGGGCAGACCCCGGCCCGAGCCGGCCGCTGCGCTATGCCACAGCGGCGTCCGGTCCGCCCGCGTCGCGCCCGGTGGGTTCCGGTCGCGTCGTGGCGCTAGGCCGTGACCGCCGTGGTCGACGGGCCGTCCGCGTTCCGCCCGGTGGGCTCCGTCCGCGTCGTAGCGCTACGCCGCGGCCACCGCGTCCGCCGGGCCGTCCGCGTCCCTGCCGGCGAGCTCCGCCCGCATCGTGGCGCGCAGCCGTAGCGTGCCGGTGAGGCGTTGGAACGCCTCGGCCCAGTAGCCCGCGGCTCCGGCCGCGGCGCCCCCCGCGCCGTCGGGCACCGCGGCGAGCACCTCCAGCAGGCCCGCCTGTCCCGGGTCCAGGCAGCGCTCCGCCATGCCCATCACCCCGCTGAAGCTCCACGGATAGCCGCCCGCCCGGCGGGCCTCGTCCAGCGCGTCCACCACGGCCGCGCCCAGCGGCTCCGCCCACGGCACGGCACACACCCCCAGTAGCCGGAACGCCTCCGACAGGCCGTGCGCCGCGACGAACTCCGCCACCCACCCGGCCCGTTCCCCCGGCGGCAGCGCGGACAGCAGTCGGGCCGGGTCCAGCCAGGAGGCGGTCGACGGGGCCGGCGGCGACGTCGCCGGGCCCAGCAGCGCCCGGGACCACTCCGCGTCCCCCTGCCGGACGGCCGCCCGGCACCAGGCGGCGTGGAGGTCCGCCTGCCAGCCGTCGGCGACCGGCAGCGCCACCGCCTCCGCCGCGCCGCGCACGCCCAGCCGCTCGCACCAGATGCCCAGCGGGGCCGTCTCGACCAGCTGGCTCAGCCACCACGACCGCTCGCCGCGCCCCGCGGGCGGCTTGGCCACCACACCGTCCCGCTCCATCCCGGCATCGCACTCGTGCGGCGCCTCGACCACGACGCGCACCCCGCCGTCGGCCGTACGGTCCAGCGCCACGCAGGCGCGGGCCCGTTCGGCCGTCCGGGCCGAGAGGGCCGAGCCGGGAAGCCCGGCCAGCAGCTCCGCCGCCAGGGCCCGGACATTGCGGCCGCGGTCCGTCAGGGCCCGCTCCAGGAAGTCCTCGTCCCCGGCCGAGAGATCGGCGCGCAGCGTGTCGAGGAACAGCAGCCGGTCCTCCGCCCGCTCCTTCGGCCAGGCCGAGGCCAGCAGTTCCCGCCCGGCGGCGGGATCGCGTCGCCGGACCGCCGCCAGCAGCGCGGACCGCTCGGCGAACAGGCCCTCCTCCCAGATCCGCCGCTCCTCCTCGGGCCCCGCCGCGCCGGTGGCGAGCGCGGCGCCGGCCGGCGCGACCCCGGCCCGCAGGGCGAACGACCACTGGGGGTTGAGCCGGGCCAGCCACAGCGCCCGGGGCCCGCCGAACGCCAGCGCCGCCGGCCGCAGGTCGCTACGGGCCCGCGCCGCCTCCAGCAGCGCGGGCAGCAGCGCCTCCGGGGCGCGGTAGCCGTGGCCGTCGGCGGCCTCCAGCCACTGGGGGAGCAGCTCGGTGAGGTCCGGCGCGCCGCCGCCCCGGCGTCCGCCGCCACCGGGCGCCGCCCGGTCGGCGAGCAGCAGGGCGAGCCGCCGCCGGGCCGCGTCCGGCAGCTCCGGACGGGAGTCCGGGGGCGCGGCCCCCGGCCGGCCCCGTGCGGCGGCCGGCAGCAACGCGGCCCGCCGCTGCACGGTCCGCAGCGCGGCGGCGTCCAGCAGGGCCCCGGCGGCGTCCTGCCCGGGCCGCGGCCGGACGGCCCCCGCCCGTCGCTCGGTACCGAGCAACGCGGCGGCGAGAAGGTCGTCCCAGCCGCCGGCGGGGTGCGGGTCGTCCGGCGCGGGGGGAGTGGGGCTTGGGCTTGAGCTTGGGCCGGTCATGGGCGGTTTCCTTCTTTCCTTCCTACCTACCTACGGCTGACGGGTGACGGAGTCGCGGGACGACTCAGAGCGGCACCGGCTCCGGCGCCCAAGCCGTCAGCGGCGTGAAGCCGCGGTGGCCGCATTCGCCGAAGACCGGGACCGGGGCGCCCCCGGACACGGCCGTCAGGCGCCACAGCCCCAGCTCGTCGGCACCGCCGCCGCCGGCGGCGACCGGCAGTGCCGCCCCGCCCTCGGCTTCCGCGACCTGCCAGTCCCCGTCCGCGCCGCCCGGTACCGCGGTGGCCGCCGAGAGGACCACCGGCCAGGAGTCCAGCCACGGGTCGTCGCGCAGGGCCTCGCCGTAGGCGCGCAGGGCCGCTTCCACCGAACCGCCCGGCGGCGGTTCCGGGCTGGGCCCGGGCGGGCCGTGACGCGTGCCCAGGACGGCGCGCAGCGGTCGCGCGGCCGGATGGAAGACCAGGTCGGCGTCCAGGGCCAGGCCCACGGGCAGGGAGAGCTCGATCGCCCGGCCCGGGGCGCCGTAGGAGAGCAGCAGCGCCATCCGGCCCGTGCGTCTGCCGTACAGCCAGATCCGGCGCGTGACGATCCGCCCGTCGTCGCCGTCCCGCTGGGCCAGGACGAGCCAGTGGTCCCGTACGGCCGGCCCGGAGGCCAGCAGGGTCGCCGTGTCCGTGCTGATCCCGACGCGCGAGCGGACCGTGGCCGCCAGTGGCTCCGGCAGCTCGTCCACCCGCAGATAGCCCTGGCCGAGGGCGTGCAGCAGCGCGCACTCCTCCAGCAGGCGCGCGGCCCGGTCCGTCCCCTCCACGGACCCGGCCACCGCCACCGACGCCAACTCCCGTACGCGCGCCGCCAGTCCCGGCGCCTGCGCGTCGACCATGCGGGCCGCCGTCTCGTCCCACTGCCCGTACGCCGCCCCCTCGGCGGACGCGAGTCCGCCCCGCAGCAGGTCCGCCAGGCGCCGCTCCAACTCCTCGGCACCCTCGGCGATCCGCCGCGCCCGCCGCTCGGAGCGGCGCCTGGCCGCCTCGGTGTCGGCCGGAGCGGCCGCCTTCCCGGCCGGGCCGCCCCCCGCGGCCCGTTCCGTACGCCGGGCGCGCCGCTCCAGCCACTGCGCCGCCCAGCCCGGCGGCGGCTCCGCCGACGTCGGAACCGCGTCCTCCCCCTCGGACCACAACAGCAGCAGCCCCAGCGCGTGTTTGCACGGGAACTTGCGGCTCGGGCAGCTGCAATGGAAGCCCGGACCGTCGTCCCCCGCCAGGTCCACGACCGTGCGGTACGGCGTGCTGCCGCTGCCCTTGCACTCCCCCCAGACCGCGCCCGCGCCCCCGTCCGTACGCGCCCCCGTGCCCGACCACGGACCGGGCGCGGCGAGCTTCGCGCCGGCCTTGCGTGACGCGGCGTCAGGCGCCAGCGCGAGCACCTGTTCCGCCGTCCGTCGTTCCCCCTGCGGATTCATGCCGAAGACGTTAGGACCCCCCACTGACAATGGCCCTGACCTGTGGATTCTCCGTTCCGGGCGGGATTGTCAGTGGTCTGGTGCAAGGTGTGCGGCGTAACCCGGAACCGCACGACGAGGGGGACTTGAACCGTGCCCGGAATCACCACGGAAACCTTGCGCCCGCATGCCGAGGACGCCTTCGCCGACGAGCTGAAGGCCCTCGCGGCGGCCGACGACCGTCCCAGGCCCGAGCGTTGGCGCCTGTCGCCGTGGGCCGTCGCCACCTACCTGCTCGGCGGCACCCTGCCCGACGGGACGGTGATCACGCCGAAGTACATCGGCCCGCGCCGCGTCGTCGAGGTCGCCGTCACCACCCTGGCCACCGACCGCGCCCTGCTCCTCCTCGGCGTGCCCGGCACCGCCAAGACATGGGTGTCCGAGCACCTGGCCGCCGCCGTCAGCGGCGACTCCACCCTGCTCGTCCAGGGCACCGCCGGCACCGCCGAGGAGGCCGTCCGCTACGGCTGGGACTACGCCCGCCTCCTCGCCCACGGCCCCAGCCGCGAGGCGATCGTGCCCAGCCCCGTCATGCGGGCCATGGCCGACGGCATGACCGCCCGCGTCGAGGAGCTCACCCGCATCCCGGCCGACGTCCAGGACAGCCTGATCACGATCCTGTCGGAGAAGACCCTGCCCATCCCCGAACTGGGGGAGGAGGTGCAGGCCGTGCGCGGCTTCAACCTGATCGCCACGGCCAACGACCGCGACCGGGGCGTCAACGACCTCTCCAGCGCGCTGCGCCGGCGCTTCAACACCGTCGTGCTGCCGCTGCCCGAGAGCCCCGAGGCCGAGGTCGACATCGTCTCCCGCCGCGTCGACCAGCTCGGCCGCTCCCTCGACCTGCCCGCCACGCCCGACGCCGCCGACGAGATCCGCCGCGTCGTCACGGTCTTCCGCGAGCTGCGCGACGGCGTCACCACCGACGGCCGCACCAAGCTCAAGTCGCCCTCGGGCACGCTCTCGACGGCCGAGGCCATCTCCGTGGTCACCGGCGGCCTCGCGCTCGCCGCGCACTTCGGCGACGGCGTGCTGCGCGCGGGCGACGTGGCCGCCGGCATCCTCGGCGCGGTCGTCCGCGACCCGGCGGCCGACCGCGTGATCTGGCACGAGTACCTGGAGACGGTCGTCCGCGAGCGCGAGGGCTGGAAGGACTTCTACCGCGCCTGCCGCGAGGTGTCCGTATGACCGCGACCGGTCCGGCGACGACCGCGACCGCCCCCGTGCTGCTGGGGATCCGGCATCACGGGCCGGGCTCGGCCCGCTCGGTGCGGGCCGCGCTGGAGCAGTGCCGGCCGGCCGCCGTGCTGATCGAGGGCCCTCCCGAGGCGGACGCCCTCGTCCACCTCGCGGCCGACGAGGACATGCGCCCTCCGGTGGCACTGCTGGCGCACGTCGCCGGCGAACCCGGCCGCGCCGGGTTCTGGCCGTTCGCCGAGTTCTCCCCGGAGTGGACCGCCATCCGCTGGGCGCTCGCCCACGACGTTCCGGTCCGCTTCATCGACCTGCCCGCGGCGCACACGCTGGCACTGGACGCGGAGAGCGAGGGCGGTACGGCTACGGGCGACAGCGACGCCCCCGTGCCCCGGCTCGACCCGCTGGCCGCGCTCGCCGGCGCGGCCGGCTACGACGACCCCGAGGCGTGGTGGGAGGACGCCGTCGAGCACCGCCGCGGCGCCACGCCGACCGACGAGACGACCGCAGCCGACGCGCTCGCGCCCTTCCAGGCCATCGCCGAGGCCATGGCCGAACTGCGCGTGTCCTTCGGCGGTGACAGCGGCGACAGCGGTGACAGCGGTGACAGCGGTGACAGCGGCGACAGCGGCGACGGTACGGACGACAACGGCCCCCGGGCCGCCCGGGACACCGTCCGCGAGGCGCACATGCGGCTCCGGATACGCGACGCCCGGCGGGAGTTCGGGGACGGCATCGCGGTCGTCTGCGGCGCCTGGCACGTGCCGGCCCTCGCCGAGCGCCGCACCGTGACGGCCGACCGGCAGACCCTCAAGGGCCTGCCCAAGGTCAGGACGGAGATCAGCTGGGTGCCGTGGACCCACCGGCGGCTCGCCCGCCGCAGCGGCTACGGCGCCGGGATCACCTCGCCCGGCTGGTACGGGCACCTCTTCCGGGCCCCCGACCGGCCCGTCGAGCGCTGGATGACGGAGGTCGCCCGGCTGCTGCGCGCGGAGGACCACCCGGTCTCGTCCGCGCACGTCATCGAGGCCGTACGGCTGGCCGAGGCGCTCGCGGTCCTGCGCGGCCGCCCGCTCGCCGGGCTCGGCGAGACCACCGAGGCGGTGCGCGCGGTGATGTGCGACGGCTCGGACGTGCCGCTCGCCCTCGTCCGCGACCGGCTCGTCATCGGTGACGTCCTCGGCGAGGTCCCCGAGTCCGCGCCCCTCCCGCCCCTGCAACGCGACCTCGCCCGCCTCCAGCGCGGCCTGCGCCTCAAGCCCGAGGCCGCCGCCCGCGACGTCGAACTCGACCTGCGCAAGGACACCGACGCCGCCCGCGGCCGGCTGCTGCACCGGCTGCGCCTGCTGGGCGTCGGCTGGGGCGAGCCGCAGCGCTCGCGCGCCGGGCTCGGCACGTTCCGGGAGACCTGGCGGCTGTGCTGGGAACCGGAGTTGTCCGTACGGCTCGCCGAGGCCGGCGCGTGGGGGACGACGGTGGAGGGCGCGGCGACCGCCAGGGCGGAGGCGCTGGCACGCGACGCCGGGGCCCTCGCCGACATCACGGCCCTCGCCGAACAGTGCCTGCTGGCGGGCCTGCCCGACGCGCTGCCCGCCGTGATGCGCACGCTCGCCGACCGCGCCGCGCTCGACGCCGACGTCGCCCACCTGGCCCAGGCCCTGCCCGCCCTGGTCCGCTCGGTGCGCTACGGCGACGTACGCCGCACGGACACCGCCGCGCTCGCCGAGGTGGCGGCGGGCCTCGCCGAACGGATCTTCGTGGGCCTCCCCGCCGCCTGCTCGGGCCTGTCCCCGGACGCGGCGGACCGCATGCGCACCCATGTGGACGCGGTCCACCAGGCCGTGGCCCTGCTGGCCGAGGCATCACCCGCCGCCCCCGCCCTGCGCGACCGCTGGGCCGCCGTCCTCACCGTCATCGCCGAGCGGGACGGGCTGCCCGGTGGCATCCGGGGCCGGGCCACGCGGTTGTCGCTCGACGACGGGCGCATGACGCACGAGCGGGCCGCCCGGCTGATGGGGCTCGTGCTCTCGGTCGGTACGGCGCCCGCCGACGCGGCCGCCTGGATCGAGGGGTTCGTCGGCAGCGGCGGCTCCGGCGGCATGCTGCTCGTCCACGACGAGCGGCTGCTCGCCCTCGTCGACGCCTGGCTCACCGCCGTACCGGCCGACGCCTTCACCGACGTCCTGCCGCTGCTGCGCCGCACCTTCTCCGCGTTCGAGCCGGGGGTGCGCCGCACCCTGGGCGAGCGGGTCCGCCGGGCCGGGGCGGGCGGCGGCGCCGGAGCGGCAGCACCGGGCGACGGGACCGTACGCGGGTTCGGCCCGGCCTTCGACGAGGAGCGCGCGGCGGCCGTACTGCCGACCATGCGCCTGCTGCTGGGCATGGCACAGGCACCCACAGGGGGATGAGGACACGACGATGACGACGCACACCCAACGGACAGGCTGCCTCGACCCCGCCGCCGAGCGGCTCCGCCGCTGGCGGCTGGTGCTCGGCGGGGACGGCGGCGACGGCACGGGCCACGCCCTGGCCGGCACCGACGCCGCCATGGACCGCACCCTGGAGGCCCTCTACGGCTCCGGCCCGGGCGACGGCGCTGCCCGCTCAGGCCCTCGCGGGGCCGGGCTCGGCGGCTCGGCGCCGCGCGTCGCCCGCTGGCTGGGGGACATCCGGACGTACTTTCCGGCATCCGTCGTTCAGGTGATGCAGCGCGACGCGATCGACCGGCTCGGGCTGTCCGGCCTGCTGCTGGAGCCGGAGATGCTGGAGGCCGTGGAGGCCGACGTCCACCTCGTCGGCACGCTGCTCTCGCTCAACAAGGCGATGCCCGGTACGACGAAGGAGACCGCGCGGGCCGTCGTCCGCAAGGTCGTCGAGGACCTGGAGAAGCGCCTGACGCAGCGCACCCGCGCCACGCTCACCGGCGCCCTGGACCGTTCGGCGCGCGTCAGCCGCCCCCGGCACCACGACATCGACTGGAACCGCACCATCCGGGCGAACCTCAAGAACTACCTGCCCGAGTACCGCACGGTCGTCCCCGAGCGCCTCGTCGGCTACGGGCGGGCGTCGCGGGCGGTGAAGAAGGAGGTGATCCTCTGCATCGACCAGTCCGGCTCGATGGCGGCGTCCGTCGTCCACGCCTCCGTCTTCGGCGCGGTGCTCGCCTCCATGCGCTCCCTCGACACCCGGCTGGTCGTCTTCGACACCTCGGTCGTCGACCTGACCGACCAGCTCTCGGACCCGGTGGACGTGCTCTTCGGCACCCAGCTCGGCGGCGGCACGGACATCAACCGCGCGCTCGCCTACTGCCAGTCGCGGATCACCCGGCCGGCCGAGACGGTCGTGGTCCTCATCAGTGATCTCTACGAGGGCGGGATCCGGGACGAGATGCTCAAGCGGGTCGCCGCGATGAAGGCCTCCGGGGTTCAGTTCGTCACCTTGCTGGCCCTCTCCGACGAGGGCGCCCCCGCCTACGACCACGACCACGCGGCGGCCCTGGCCGCGCTGGGCGCGCCCGCCTTCGCCTGCACGCCGGACCTCTTCCCGGAGGTCATGGCGGCCGCCCTGGAGAAGCGCCCGCTCCCGATACCCGACGCGGCCGTCTGAGGGGCTCCGGCGCGCCGGACGTGTGCGGAATCCGTTGCTGTCTGTGAGCGTAATCACGGCCGGAGTGTGACCTGCGATTTAGGGTCCTCCCTCCCTCGGGGATAACCTGCGAGACGGACATGCCGCGTCAACGGTGATCGTGTGCCGCCCTCGCCCGTGCTACCCCGGGGGGCAAGACCCCTCGGATCTTTGCGGAGATCGCGCCCTCACGGCTGCCTCGCGGCACGCCCGCGCAGACAACGAACCGCGATATCCATGGAAAAGGGACGGACGCGCGTGGACCTGTTCGAGTACCAGGCGAGGGACCTCTTCGCCAAGCACGGTGTACCGGTGCTGGCCGGTGAAGTCATCGACACGCCTGAGGGGGCGCGCGCCGCGACCGAGCGTCTCGGCGGCAAGTCGGTCGTCAAGGCCCAGGTCAAGGTCGGTGGCCGTGGCAAGGCCGGCGGCGTGAAGCTGGCCGCGACCCCGGACGAGGCCGTCGCCCGCGCGACGGACATCCTCGGCATGGACATCAAGGGCCACACGGTCCACAAGGTGATGATCGCCGAGACCGCTCCCGAGATCCTCGAGGAGTACTACGTCTCGTACCTCCTCGACCGCACCAACCGCACCTTCCTGGCCATGGCCTCGGTCGCCGGTGGCATGGACATCGAGGAGGTCGCCGCGACGACCCCCGAGAAGCTCGCCAAGGTGCCGGTCGACGCCAACGAGGGCGTCACCATCGAGAAGGCCCGCGAGATCGTCGCCCAGGCGAAGTTCCCGGCCGAGGTGGCCGACAAGGTCGCCGAGGTCATGGTGACCCTGTGGAAGACCTTCGTCGCCGAGGACGCGCTCCTCGTCGAGGTCAACCCGCTCGCCAAGGTCGCCAGCGGCGAGGTCATCGCCCTCGACGGCAAGGTCTCGCTCGACGAGAACGCCGACTTCCGCCAGCCGGAGCACGAGGCGCTCGAGGACAAGGCCTCGGCCAACCCCCTCGAGGCGGCCGCCAAGGCCAAGGGCCTGAACTACGTCAAGCTCGACGGCCAGGTCGGCATCATCGGCAACGGCGCGGGTCTGGTCATGTCGACCCTCGACGTCGTCGCCTACGCCGGTGAGAACCACGGCGGCGTCAAGCCCGCCAACTTCCTCGACATCGGTGGCGGCGCCTCCGCCGAGGTCATGGCCAACGGTCTCGAGATCATCCTCGGCGACCCGGACGTCAAGTCCGTCTTCGTCAACGTCTTCGGTGGCATCACCGCGTGCGACGAGGTCGCCAAGGGCATCGTCCAGGCCCTGGAGCTGCTCAAGAACAAGGGCGAGGACGTCACCAAGCCGCTGGTCGTGCGCCTCGACGGCAACAACGCGGAGCTGGGTCGCAAGATCCTGTCCGACGCCAACCACCCGCTCGTGCAGCGCGTGGACACCATGGACGGCGCGGCCGACAAGGCCGCCGAGCTGGCTGCGGCTAAGTAAGGGACGAGGACTCCACAACCATGGCTATCTTCCTCACCAAGGACAGCAAGGTCATCGTCCAGGGGATGACCGGTGCCACGGGCATGAAGCACACCAAGCTCATGCTGGGTGACGGCACCAACATCGTCGGCGGCGTGAACCCGCGCAAGGCCGGTACCGAGGTCGACTTCGACGGCACGGCCGTCCCGGTCTTCGGCTCCGTCGCCGAGGCGATGGAGAAGACCGGCGCCGACGTCACCGTCGTCTTCGTGCCGCCGGCCTTCGCCAAGGCCGCCGTGGTCGAGGCGATCGACGCCGGCATCGGCCTGGCCGTCGTCATCACCGAGGGCATCGCCGTCCACGACTCGGCCGCCTTCTGGGCGTACGCCTCGTCCAAGGGCAACAAGACCCGCATCATCGGCCCCAACTGCCCCGGTCTGATCACCCCGGGCCAGTCGAACGCCGGCATCATCCCGGGCGACATCACCAAGCCCGGCCGCATCGGTCTGGTGTCCAAGTCGGGCACGCTGACCTACCAGATGATGTACGAGCTCCGTGACATCGGCTTCTCCTCCGCCGTCGGCATCGGTGGCGACCCGGTCATCGGCACCACGCACATCGACGCCCTCGCCGCGTTCGAGGCCGACCCCGAGACCGACCTGATCGTCATGATCGGCGAGATCGGTGGCGACGCCGAGGAGCGGGCCGCGGACTTCATCAAGGCCAACGTCACCAAGCCGGTCGTCGGCTACGTGGCCGGCTTCACCGCGCCCGAGGGCAAGACGATGGGCCACGCCGGCGCCATCGTGTCCGGCTCCTCCGGCACGGCCCAGGCCAAGAAGGAGGCCCTGGAGGCCGCGGGCGTGAAGGTCGGCAAGACCCCGTCCGAGACCGCCCGCCTCGCCCGCGCCGCCCTCGCCGGCTGACGCGACCGGAGCGACGGTCACCGACCTCGGTTCACGACGTGGGCCCGCACCCTCCGGGGTGCGGGCCCACGGCCGTACGGTCGGGTCTCCGGCCCGGCCGTACCCTCCCATACCACCCGTACAGCCCACAGCCGAATACATCCGGCGCAAGCGACACGACGGGCATATGACGGCTACCCGAACCGGCGCCGCGTTCTTGGCAGCATGGCCCCGTGAGCCAGTACGTCGATCACGGCCCGTCGTCGCCGTCGCCGTCGCGCCAGCGCCCCGCAGTGAGCGGGCCGTCCGCGACGAGCACGGTGTTCTTCGGCGGCGTGCTCGCCGCGGGCCTGGGGCTGGGCGCCTTCGCCATGATCGTGCTGGCGCTGTGGATCATCTCCCCGTACCCCGACGACGGCCCGGCGAGCGCGCTGCGCGTGGCCGCCGACCTCTGGCTGCTGGCGCACGGCGTCGACCTCCTTCGCACCCCGTCGCTCTCCGGTGACCCCGTCCCCATCGGGCTGACGCCGCTGCTGCTCGCGCTGATCCCCTGCACCCTGCTCTACCGCGCCGCCCGGCACGCGCTCGAACCCGCCGAGGACGCCCCACCGGACGCGCCGGGCCCCGAACCGCGCACCGCGTTCACCGCCATGCTCGGCGGCTATCTGACGGTCGCCCTGGCGGCGGTGGTCTACGCCTGGTCGGCGCCGGTACGGCCCGCGCCGCTGAGCGCGCTGCTGGACCTGCCGCTGGTCGCGGGCGGACTGATCGCGGCCGGGGTGTGGACGGCGGCGGGCCGCCCGGGGCTGCCCGCCCCGGACATCGTGCGCCGCACGGTGCCGGGCGCCGTCCGCCGCTGGTTCACCCACGACCACCTGGCCGAGGTCGTCCGGGCCGCGGGGGCGGCCGTCGCCGTGCTCCTCGGCGGCGGCGCCCTGCTGGTGGCGGTGTCGCTGGCCCTCCACACGGACCTGGCCGAGGCCGCGTTCACCCAACTGGCACCGCGCTGGCCCGGCCGGGTGGCCATCGGGCTGCTGAGCGCGGCCCTGCTGCCCAACGCGATGATCTGGGCGGTGGCGTACGGGCTCGGGCCCGGCTTCACGGTCGGCGCCGGCAGCGTCGTCGCCCCCCTGGCGGCCACCCCCGAGCTGCCCGCGGTGCCGCGCTTCCCCCTGCTCGCCGCGCTGCCCTCGCCCGGCGATGCGGGCCCGCTCGTCCTGGCCGCCGCGGCGGCGCTCGCGGCCGCGGCGGGTGTCGCGGTGGCGCTCGCGGCCGTGCCCCGGCGCCGGGAGGAGCCCCCGCCCGGCGCGGCGGCCCCACCCCTCCCGGGATGGCTGGACTCGGCGGCGACGGCCGTACTGGGCGCGCTGCTGTGCGGCGTGGTGATGGCGGCCCTGGCCTACGCGGCGTCGGGCCCGCTCGGCAACGCCGCGCTCGGCGGCTTCGGCCCGCGCTGGTGGCGCACGGGCGCGTCGGCGGCCGCCTGCACGGCGGCCGTGGGGCTGCCGGGAGCGATGATCGTGCGCTGGCGGCTGGGGCTCGCGGCACGCGACGGCCGGGAGACGGCGACGAGACTGACGGGCTGGCGGCGCGTGGGGGAGCTGCTGGGGCTGGCGGTGACGGAGGAGACGCCCCCTCAGGACCGGGCCGCCGCGAGCTCTGCCGGGCCGGGTGCGACGCGGGCGCCGGCGTCGACGCCGGACAGCACCGCGGGTCCGGGCGCCACGGACTTCGACGAGATCGACGAGATCGACGAGATCGACGAGATCGACGAGATCGGCGAGATCGGCGACTTCGCCGGACTCGACGACCGTCCGGCCGGCCTCGTCGACGACTCCACCACAGGCCTCCACGCCCCCTGGGGAAACACCCACCACGACGGCACAGAATCGCCGGGCCCCACAGTTCCCACACCTCCCACAGCCCCCACCGGCCCCGAGTGGCCCGAAGGCTTCACCCGCCCGGCAGCCCCCACAGCCCCCACCGCCCCCGCGGCGGCTGCCTTCGGTGCCCCCCTCGACGCGCCCCCGCCCGTCCCGCCGATCCCGCCCGTCCCCGCCGTACCGCCCGCCGGTCCCGGGGCCCCCGGCGACCCGTCACGGCCGTGGTGGCAGGCGGTGGCCGCGTGGTACGGGTTCGCGGTCGGCGACGCGGCCGTACCGGCGCCGGAGAGCGTGGCGTACGAGCCGGAGACGCTGCCGGTGATGCCCACCCCGCACAGCGAGGCGCTGCCGGAGGCGTCCGCCGCCGCGCGCCGGGTCGAGCGGCGGCACTGGTGGAAGCCGCGGCGGCGCAAGGGGACGCGGCGCAAGCCGAGGTCCGCGAGCCGCCCGGCCCCAGCGTGCGCGCCCCCGGTGCCGGCGTGGCACGACGCCGCCTCCCGCCGGGGGCGGTGGGCCGCGCTCCGGGAGTCCGGGGGCGGGCTCATGACGGACTTCACACCACGCGACCTCACGCTCCCGGCGCGGGAGGACAGGACGGCCGACGTACCGCCGCACCGCCCCTTCCCATAACAGCCCAGTCGCTCAGTCCTGGTTGCCCAGCAGCGGCCGCAGCTGCTTCGGCAGGTGGTTCTCGCAGGCCGCCCGGGAGGTCTGGGTCAGGGCGTCGTCGACGCACGTGTAGTAGTCGCGGTAGACGACGTGGAACGCGAACGTCGCCGCCACGATGGCCAGCGCCAGGCCGCCCGTCACCAGGCCGCTGACCGCCGCCGTGGTCTGGGGGCGGAAGCCGCCGGGGACCGGGCCGGGAGCCGGCGCCGGGCTGTCGGGGTCGCGGGGCCGCGGCTTGGCGCGCAGCGAGCTGACGCCCCAGTAGAGGGAGAGCGCGCCCAGCAGCAGGGCCACCTGGGGAATGCTGAAGAGGGCGAAGAAGAAGCCCCACATGCCCGCGAGCAGCGCGTAGCGGGCGCGCCGCTGGGCCGGGTCGGTCGGGTCCCAGCGCAGGCCGCCGCCGGGGCCGCCCGACGGGCCCTGGCCGCCGCCCGGGCCGCCGCCGAAGCCGCCGTCCTGGCGGCCGGGCTGCCGGCTGCTCCACTGGCTGCCCCACGCCGGCCGCTGCGGGTCGGAACCCGAACCCGAACCGGAACCGGAACCGGAACCGGAACCGGAACCGGAACCCGAACCGCCGTCGCCGTCCCCGTCGCCACCGCCGCCCGTGGGCGTCCGGGGCTGCCAGGGCCGGTCCGGCCGACCCTCCGGCGGCGCCGCGAAGGGGTTGTCCCGCTCGTCGGGCCCGGCGGACGGGGGCGACTGGCGCTCGCGCCACGCGACGGAGGCGGCGGGCAGCGGAGGGCGGTGAGCCGCGTGGCGGCGTCGGTCCGGCATGTGGAGTGTGTCTTCCCCTTGTGGCGTCGTCCTGCACCTTTGAGCGTACGGCGCCGCGCCGCTTTTCCCGCGTCGCCGTCCGGCCGGGTCCCGACGCTACCCGTCGTGCGCGCCCCCGTCCCGTGGGGCCGGTCGGGTGTGCCGGTATCGTTGCTGGCGGTCGGCGGCTTCGTAGAGTCCCCCGTATTCGGAGACCCTTCTGTCTCGTACGACCATACAAACCGCGCCATCCGCGAGAAAGGGCCCAGCTGTGGAGCCGGTCTCGAGCCGCCCCGCCCGCCTCGTCGTGCTCGTCTCGGGTTCCGGTACGAACCTGCAGGCCCTGCTCGACGCCGTCGACGCCGACCCGGAGGGGTACGGCGCCCGGGTCGTGGCCGTGGGGGCCGACCGCACGGGCATCGCCGGTCTGGAGCGCGCCGAGCGCGCCGGGCTGCCGACGTTCGTCTGCCGGGTGGCCGACCACCCGGACCGCGCGGCCTGGGACCACGCGCTGACCGAGGCCACGGCGGCGTACGAGCCGGACCTGGTGATCTCGGCGGGCTTCATGAAGATCGTGGGGAAGGAATTCCTCGCGCGCCACGCGGGGCGGATCGTCAATACGCACCCCGCCCTGCTCCCCAGCTTCCCCGGCGCCCACGGGGTGCGCGACGCGCTCGCGTACGGCGTGAAGGTGACCGGTTGCACCGTCCACTTCGTCGACGAAGGCGTCGACACCGGCCCGATCATCGCCCAGGGCGTGGTGGAGATCCGGGACGAGGACGACGAGTCCGCGCTGCATGAGCGGATCAAGGAAGTCGAGCGTTCGCTGCTCGTCGATGTCGTGGGGCGCCTGGCCCGCGACGGCTACCGCATAGAGGGACGAAAGGTAAGGATCCCGTGACCGCCGAGAGCATGAAGCGGCCCATCCGCCGGGCGCTGGTCAGCGTCTACGACAAGACCGGGCTGGAGGAGCTGGCCCGGGGCCTGCACGACGCGGGCGTCGAGCTGGTCTCGACCGGTTCCACGGCCGGCCGGATCGCCGCCGCCGGCGTCCCCGTCACCAAGGTCGAGGAGCTCACCGGCTTCCCCGAGTGCCTGGACGGCCGGGTCAAGACCCTCCACCCCCGCGTCCACGCCGGCATCCTCGCCGACCAGCGCCTGGAGGCCCACCGCGATCAGCTCGACGAGCTGGGCGTCCGCCCCTTCGAGCTGGTGATCGTCAACCTCTACCCGTTCCGGGAGACCGTCGCCTCCGGCGCCTCGCCCGACGAGTGCGTCGAGCAGATCGACATCGGCGGCCCGTCCATGGTCCGCGCCGCCGCCAAGAACCACCCCTCCGTCGCGGTGATCGTCAACCCGGAGCGCTACGACGACGTGCTCAAGGCCGTCGCCGACGGCGGCTTCGACCTCGCGGCCCGCAAGCGGCTGGCCGCCGAGGCGTTCCAGCACACGGCCGCCTACGACGTCGCGGTCGCGAACTGGTTCGCGGAGGGCTACGGCGCGGACGAGGGCCCGTGGCCCGACTTCATCGGGATCTCCTACGCCCGCAAGCAGGTGCTGCGCTACGGCGAGAACCCGCACCAGCCCGCCGCGCTCTACCTCGACCCCACCGGCACGGGTCTCGCGAACGCGGAGCAGCTGCACGGCAAGGAGATGTCGTACAACAACTTCGTCGACACCGACGCCGCCCGCCGCGCCGCGTACGACCACGCCGACCCCTGTGTCGCGATCATCAAGCACGCCAACCCCTGCGGCATCGCGGTCGGCGCGGACGTCGGCGAGGCCCACCGCAAGGCCCACGCCTGCGACCCGCTGTCGGCCTTCGGCGGCGTCATCGCCGTCAACCGGCCGGTGACGCTGGAGATGGCCGAGCAGGTCGCGGAGATCTTCACCGAGGTCATCGTGGCGCCGTACTACGAGGCCGGCGCGGTCGAGGTGCTGGCCCGGAAGAAGAACATCCGGGTGCTGCGCTGCGCGGACGCCCCGGAGGCGGGCGGCGAGTCCCGGGCGATCGACGGCGGTCTGCTGGTGCAGGCCAAGGACCGCCTCCAGGCCGAGGGCGACGACCCGGCGAACTGGACGCTCGCCACGGGCGAGGCGCTGCCGGAGGCGGAGCTGGCCGAGCTGGCCTTCGCCTGGCGCGCCTGCCGCGCGGTGAAGTCCAACGCCATCCTGCTGGCCAAGGACGGTGCCACCGTCGGCGTCGGCATGGGTCAGGTCAACCGCGTGGACTCCGCCAAGCTGGCCGTCCAGCGGGCGGGCGAGGAGCGCGCCCGGGGCTCGTACGCCGCGTCGGACGCCTTCTTCCCCTTCCCGGACGGGCTGGAGGTGCTCACCGAGGCCGGCATCCGGGCCGTGGTGCAGCCCGGCGGCTCGGTCCGCGACGAGCAGGTCGTGGAGGCGGCGAAGGCGGCGGGCGTGACGATGTACTTCACGGGCACGCGCCACTTCTTCCACTGATGACGGGCCCTCGCTGACGGCGGGTTCCACCGGCGCGACCGCCGGTGCCGCCGTCAGCGGGGCCGCGCCACCGTCGTCGCGTTCGCACACATCATGACGAGCGCATTCAGGCCGTCGCGGTCCCGTGATGTCACGGGACCGGGAGGGTCTGCCAGGCATACCGCCGGACGGTCGTACGGTACGGCCGTGACGGTGCTCACGCCTGCCCGGACGGCCGCCGCCACCACGGTGTTTCCGGTCGCACACGGCCGCTCCGGGGCCCACCTGAGTGGAACCAACGCCGTCCCATCCGCGAGGATGGGGACATGACCGCCCAGATTCTCGATGGCAAGGCCACCGCGGCCGCGATCAAGTCCGAACTCACCACCCGCGTCGAGGCGCTGAAGGCCAAGGGCGTCACGCCGGGCCTCGGTACCGTCCTCGTCGGCGACGACCCCGGCAGCAAGTGGTACGTGGCCGGAAAGCACCGTGACTGCGCCGAGGTCGGCATCGGCTCGATCCAGCGCGAGCTGCCCGGCACCGCCACCCAGGAGGAGATCGAGGCGGTCGTCCGCGAGCTCAACGAGAACCCCGACTGCACCGGCTACATCGTCCAACTCCCGCTTCCCCGGGGCATCGACACCAACCGCGTCCTGGAGCTGATGGACCCGGCCAAGGACGCCGACGGCCTCCACCCGATGAGCCTGGGCCGCCTGGTGCTCAACGAGCCCGGTCCGCTGCCCTGCACCCCCAACGGCATCATCGAGCTGCTGCGCCGCCACGACGTGGAGCTCAACGGCGCGCACGTGGTCGTCGTCGGCCGCGGCATCACCGTCGGCCGCTCGATCGGCCTGATGCTGACCCGCCGCACCGAGAACGCCACGGTCACCCTCTGCCACACCGGCACCCGTGACCTGCCCGAGAAGCTGCGCCAGGCCGACGTCATCGTCGCGGCCGCCGGCGTCGGCCACCTGATCAAGCCCGAGTACGTCAAGCCGGGCGCGGCCGTCCTGGACGTCGGCGTCAGCCGCGACGGCGAGGGCAAGATCATGGGCGATGTGGACCCGGCCGTCTCCAAGGTCGCGGGCTGGGTCTCCCCGAACCCCGGCGGCGTGGGCCCCATGACGCGCGCCCTGCTGCTGGTGAACGTGGTCGAGGCCGCCGAGCGCGCCGCCGGAATCACCCATGCTGGCTGAGTCCGCCGGCTCGGGCTCCGGCCGCTTCTCGCGCCGTCCCCCGCAGGTCACGCGGGACACGGCCCGGCCCGAGGGCGGCGGCCGCGCCGCCCCGGGCGGCGCGCCGGCCCCCGCTCGCCAGTGGCCGCTGCTGGCGGTGCTGGGAGCCACCGGGCTGGGCCTGCTGATCGTCGCGTTCGACGCCTTCCGGGTGGGGACGCTGCTGGTCGGGCTGGCCATGATCGGCGGCGCCGCGCTGCGCTGGGCACTGCCGGACGTGGGCATGCTGGCGGTGCGCTCGCGCTTCACCGACATGTTCACGTACGGCGGGCTGGGGGCGGCGATCGTCCTCCTCGCCCTGATGGCGCAGCCGCACGCCTGGCTGAAGCTCCCGTTCCTGGACGACGTGCTGCACTTCACGGTGCAGTGACCCGGCGGGCGCACACGTGTGACGGCGGCCCGTCCTCTCCCCCGTGAGAGGACGGGCCGCCGGTCTTTCCGGCGGCTCCCGGTCAGGGGAGCCGCCGGAGGTCTGTCACTACCACCACACGCCGGCGCGCAGCTTGGCCCAGGTGTTCTTGCCGACGATGCCGTCGTCCGAGATGTGAGCCTTCTGCTGGACCTTCACCACGGCGTTGTAGGTCTTGGTGCCGAACTTCCCGTCCACGTCGAGCAGCGGCGTGTAGCTGGTGTTGCCGTTGATCAGGCACTGGACTTCCTTGATCCGCTGCTGGGCGGCGGATCCGGTCTGGCCGGCCTTGGTGATCGCGTCGCCGTTGTAGTAGCCGCAGCCGGCCTTCGTCTGCTGCGCCGCCGGGGTGGCGGCCGTGCCGGCGAAGGCGCCCGCCGCCGGGGCGAGGGCGAGGCCGCCGCCGAGGGCCAGCGTGGCGGTGGCGAGGGCGAGACGCTTGCGTACGTTCATGGTGTCGATTCCTCCCCTTGGTGGTGACGGCGGCGACTCCGGGGTGGACCGTGTCGCCGCCGTCCTGCGGTACTGACTCTGATGCGCCACATCCGTAACGCCCAAGCATCTCCCGGCAGTTGGGTCATCGTGGGACGTCCCACGCGCTGACCAGCGAGGACGTGTCGTCCCACGAGACGTTCCTGGGACGCCGGGGCCGCCGTGCCCGTGGCCGGAAGTCGCGCCCGTCCGCGGACCCTTACGGAACCGCCGCATCGGCGTCGACATCATGTGCGGCAGGGGAGGCTGGTCGCCTCACGGGCACCGTGACGCGTATGGGGTGGAACATGCCGCGTTGGAAGGAATTACCCACTTCGCTGGACCAGCGGGTCCGGCAATTGGTGGTGCAGCTCAGACGGCTCAAGGACCGCAGTGGCCTCAGCCTGGCCTCGCTGGCGGCCAAGACGTCGTACAGCCGCTCCTCCTGGGAGCGTTATCTCAACGGCAGGCAGCTGCCGCCTCGCGACGCCGTCGAGGAACTGGCCCGGGTCTGCGGCACCGACCCCACCCGGCTGCTGGTGCTCCACGAGGTCGCGGCCGAGGCGTGGACCGACGAGGCGGCCGCCGCCGGCGCTCCGGACGACGGCGAGGACGAGGACGAGGACCTCTCCGTGCCGGAGCCGAGGCGCTGGACGGTCCGGGTGCTCGCGGTGGCGGTGGTCGTCCTGGCCGCCGCGCTCGCCGCCACGCTGCTGTACGCCCGGCCCTGGCAGGACGACCACGCCCCGGCAGCGCGCCCCCCGGCGGGCGACACACCGGGCCCGTTCGTCTTCGTACAGGGCCGCGCCCGCCCGTGCGACGTCCAGCGCAAGGACGGCGAGCTGCGGGCCGGGTACAGCACGACGCGCGGCACCCTGATGGACCTCAAGACCTCCGGCTGGGAGGTCCTCGAGGCCCAGTGTCTGCTCAAGCACCACGGATTCGACCCCGGCATTCCCGACGGTTCCTACGGCGAGCGGTCGAAGAACGCGGCCAAGGCCTTCCAGAAGGACCGCGGCCTGGTGGTGGACGGCATCGTGGGGCCGGACACCTGGGGGGAGCTGCGCAGGTGAGCGGTGAACGTCCCCTGAACGGTGAACGGCCCCTTCCGGTGGAGTGCGCCCGGCTGGCCGCCGGGCTGCGGGAGCTGAGGGAGCGTACGGGCCTCAGCCTCGCCGCGCTCGGCGGGCGGACGCCGTACAGCAAGTCGTCCTGGGAGCGCTATCTCAACGGCAAGAAGCTGCCGCCCCGGCAGGCGGTCGAGGAGCTGTGCCGGCTGGCGGAGGAGCCGGCGGGGCGGCTGGTGGCGCTGTGGGAGCTGGCGGAACAAGCGTGGAGCGGACGGTCGGGGACCCCGGACGCGGGGGAGGCTCCTGAGGCCGCTCCCGAGGCCGTCCCCGCGGCCGTCCCGGAGCGGCCCACGGGCCGGCCGTGGGGCTCCGGCCGGACGCGGGGGGTGCTGGCCGTGTCCGGGGTCGCGGCCCTCGCGGCGGTGACCGCGCTGGTGCTGCTGCTCACGGTGTTCACGGGCGGAGGGGAGTCCTCCACCGAGCGGGACCGTCGTGACGCCCTGGCCGCCACCTCCACCGGCTATCCGCAGTACTGGGAGCCCGCCTGCGGGGGTGAGACGTGCGAGGCGGCCGAGTCGCTGGAGATGGGGTGTGCCGTGGAGGCGGTCACGCTGCTCAGGCGCAGGGCGTCCGGCGGGCAGGCGCTGGAGCTCCGTTACAACAAGAAGTGCGGGGCGGTGTGGGGGAAGGGGACCGGGCTGCACCTGTCGGACCGGGTGGAGCTCACGGTGCCGGGGGCCGCGACGAAGACGGTCAAGGCCGCGAGCCAGCGGGACACCGAGGCGTACCTGGTCACGGTGATGACGGCGACGAAGGACCCGTACCGGGCCAGGGTCTGCCTGTACGTGGCGGCCGGGGGTGACCCGGAGTGCTTCGGTCCCGGGGAGAAGTCGGCGTAGGGAACCGTGCAAATGGGTAGCAACGGGGTGGAGGAGAGCTGGTGACCCGTCCTCCACCCCCGTGGGAGGACGGGTTACCGCTCACCCATGAGGATCATGACCGTGAGCGACGTGATCAAGGTCCGCCGCAGCCCTGTGGCGCGGAGGTGACTGTTCCGATACGAGGTCGCCCTTCCGTATCAGCTTGGCAGGGCGCGTCACCGTACGGTGACGTACCGTCAACGGCGGACGCCTCGTGTGAACCCCCAGGGGCGTGCGCCCCATGGGCTTGATCAACCCCAAATGCCACCGTGCGCCGCCCGCCTGGGAACTGACATGCTGGTTTCGGGCATCCCCGTGGGTAGCCGAGAACGAGACTCGGGAATGAGTCCGTGAAGACTGTGAACGCTGTGGAGTCTTTCGAGTCTGTGGTGGGGGAGCGCGGCGACACGGGACAACGACGCCGTTCGTAACCGTTCGTACCGGGGGACAGGGGGAGCAATGCCTCGCTGGAGGGCGCTACCGGAAGAACTCGATCCACAAGTACGCGAGTTCGCCGAACAGCTGCGCAGACTCGTCGAACGCAGCGGCCTGAGCATCGCCGCCGTCGCGGACCGCACCGGGTACAGCAAGACGTCCTGGGAGCGCTATCTCAACGGCCGGCTGCTGCCGCCGCGCGGGGCGGCGGAGGCGCTGGCCGAGGTCACGGGCACCGACGTCGGCCATCTGGGCACGCTGTGGGAGCTGGCCGAGCGTGCCTGGAGCCGCTCGGAGCTGCGGCACGACGTGACGATGGAGGCGATCCGGGTCGCCGAGGCGCGGGCGGCGCTGGGCGAGTTCGGCCCGTCGCCCGTGGCGGAGGCCGGGCTGGACGGCCGGGACGGGCTGGACGGACGGGACGGACGGGACGGACGGCGTACGCGTACCGCGGTGCGCGGCGAGGCGGCGCCGGAGGACGCGGTGCCGGGGACGGGCGGCGGTGCGGGCGGCGGTGCGGGCGGGGGCGCGTCGGTCACGGGCCTGCCCAGGTCGTCGGAGTCACCGGACGTACGATCGAAGGCGATCCCGCTACAGGGCCCCAAGGCACCGAAGGGGCCCAAGGGAGCCGCGAGTCCCCAGGCCCCGCATCGTCGCCGCCGCCGCAACGCCGTGCTCTTCGCCGTAGGGGCGGTGGGCGCCCTCTTCGTCATCGCGGCGGCCGTGCTGCTGCTGGGCACGAACGACAAGAACGAGTCGGCGGGCGGGCCGGCCACCACGCCCGCGGCGAGCAGCCCCGCGGCGGCCCCGGCGCCGGACGGGGTGAAGTGCACCGGCGACACCTGCGCGGGCAAGGACCCGGAGACGATGGGCTGCGGCGGCCGGCACGCCACGACGGCCGGTTCGGCGACGGTCGGCGCCTCGTATCTGGAGGTGCGCTACAGCAAGGTGTGCGGCGCCGCCTGGGCCCGCATCACCCAGGCCGCGCCGGGGGACACGCTGCGCATAAGCGCGACGGGTGGGCAGGCCCGCGCCGAGAGCGGCACGGTCGACCGGGGAGCCGACGGGCACACCCGGATGATCGCCGTCGCCGACGCGCGACAGGCCTCGGCCTGCGCGCAGCTGATGTCCGGTCGCAAGGGCTGCACGCTGCCCCGCCCGGCGGGAGCGGTGCAGCCGGGCCCCACGGGATGAGGGTGGTGGAGGAACGCGCGGACGAACGGTGAGGCGTCCCACACCGGGTCGGCGGTGCGGGGCGGGTCGGGTCGGATAGCCTGACGCCGGATCTCTTGACACCAAGAGAGATCGACACACCTGGGCAGGGACACCCACCTCAGTTCGCAGCAGGAGACCGCCATGACCCGCACTCCCGTCAATGTCACCGTCACCGGCGCCGCCGGTCAGATCGGCTACGCGCTGCTCTTCCGCATCGCCTCCGGTCACCTCCTCGGCGCGGACGTGCCGGTCAAGCTGCGGCTGCTGGAGATCCCGCAGGGGCTGAAGGCCGCCGAGGGCACCGCCATGGAGCTCGACGACTGCGCCTTCCCGCTGCTGCGCGGCATCGAGATCACCGATGACCCGAACGTGGCGTTCGACGGCGCCAACGTCGCGCTGCTGGTCGGCGCCCGCCCGCGCACGAAGGGCATGGAGCGCGGCGACCTGCTGGAGGCCAACGGCGGCATCTTCAAGCCGCAGGGCAAGGCCATCAACGACAACGCCGCGGACGACATCAAGGTCCTGGTCGTCGGCAACCCGGCCAACACCAACGCCCTGATCGCCCAGGCCGCGGCCCCGGACGTGCCCGCCGAGCGCTTCACCGCGATGACCCGCCTGGACCACAACCGCGCGATCTCGCAGCTGGCGCGGAAGACCGGCTCGGCCGTCTCCGACATCAAGCGTCTGACGATCTGGGGCAACCACTCCGCCACCCAGTACCCGGACATCTTCCACGCGGAGATCGCCGGCAAGAACGCCGCCGAGGTCGTCAACGACGAGGCGTGGCTGGCCGACACCTTCATCCCGACCGTCGCCAAGCGCGGCGCCGCGATCATCGAGGCCCGTGGCGCGTCCTCCGCCGCCTCGGCCGCCAACGCCGCCATCGACCACGTCCACACCTGGGTCAACGGCACCGCCGCCGGCGACTGGACCTCCATGGGCATCCCCTCGGACGGCTCCTACGGCGTGCCCGAGGGCCTCATCTCCTCCTTCCCGGTCACCGTGAAGGACGGCAAGTACGAGATCGTCCAGGGCCTGGAGATCAACGACTTCTCCCGCGCCCGCATCGACGCCTCGGTCCAGGAGCTCACGGAGGAGCGCGACGCGGTCCGCGCCCTGGGCCTCATCTGATCCGATCGGCTGATCACACACGCGAACGCCCCCGCCGGCCACATGGCCGGCGGGGGCGTTCGCGTTGTGTGGCTGCGCGCCCGCGTGTCTGGTCGGGCGTCAGTTCAGTACCAGGAGCGCCGCCAGGGCCGGGCCCAGGGCGCCGCCCAGTTGGTAGCAGAGGACGAAGAGGCCGATGGCCGTGGGGCTCTGGCCGGTCGGGGCGGACTTGGCCACGTGGACCGAGAGGACCGCGTTGGTGCCCGTGGAGACGAGGACGGCGGCCGTCGCGGTGAGCAGGAGCAGCGGGGCCCAGGGGGCGACGGCGGCGGTGAGCGGGGCGAGGGTGCCGAGGGTGGCCAGGACGGCGACCGTGCGGCGCTGACCCAGGCGGTTCGCGGAGGCGGCCAGCAGCCAGGAGAGGGCGGAGCCGGCGAGCAGGGCGAGGAGCTGGCCGGTGCCAATGGCGCCCGTCGTCCAGTCCGTGCGCCGGGCGATCAGCCGCGGCAGGCTGAAGAGCAGCACGAAGTACGAGGTGGAGACGGCGCAGGCGAACAGCGCGGACGCGATGAAGACGCGGGAGCGCAGCAGGGCGGCCGGTACGAAGCCCTCCGGGCGGCGCCGGATGTGGAGGGCCAGGAGGCCGGCGACGACGACGGCCGCGCCGGCGCCCGCGAGCGGGACGGTGGGGAGCAGCACCAGCGCCGACACCAGGGCCACCACGAGCCCGGCGCCCCTGCTGTCGAAGGACGCGCCGGGCGCGGCGGGGGTGCGCCCCGCGTACCGCCGGACCACCGGCACCGCGAGGAGGCCCACCGCCGACAGCGCGAGGGCGAGCCGCCAGGAGACCGCGTCGCCGAGCAGCGACCCGAGCAGCGGGCCGGACGCGCCGCACATGCCGAAGCCCGCGGTGATGACGCCCATGCGCCGGGTCGATCCGGCGAGGTTCATCGCCACCGCCACCAGCCCGGCGCCGCCGAGGGCCTGCCCGGCCCGCCCGGCGAGGACGAGCGGCAGCCAGGGCGCGAGGGCGACCAGGGCGGTGCCGAGCGCCGTGAGCGCACTGGCCGTCAGCAGCGCCGTACGCGCCCCGCGGTGCCGGATGAGGGCGCCGAACAGCGGGGTGCCGATGGTCATCGCCCAGGCGAAGCTCGTGACCAGCCAGGTCGCGGTGGTCGTCGCGACGCCCAGGGAGTCGGCGAGGTCTCCCATGATCAGCACGGGTGCGTTGGCCCCCGCCGCGATGGGCGCGGAGAGGAGGGCCAGCCAGCCGGCGGCGATCGGGCGCGGCTCCGTGCCGCCTGTGCGAGAGGCCGTCGCGGGAGAAGCGGTCGCGGTGGTGGACATGCTGCGGTCACATCCATTCAAGGTTGATCATTTCAACGTTGAGATAAAAGCATCGAGGGTCGTTCAACGTCAAGTGTCTTAAGATTGAGATGTTCAGTGTCCAGAGACCTGGGGAGCGTGACGCGGTGAGCGGCGACGTCGTCGACAAGATCGTCGAACAGTGGGCCGAGGAGCGCCCCGACCTGATCGACCGGCTCTGGCCCGTCCAGGTGCTCGGCCGCCTCCAGCGGCTCGGCGTCGTCCTGGAGCGGGAGATGCGCGCCTTCACCGCCGAGCGCGACCTGGAGCTCGGCGAGTTCGACGTGCTCACCACCCTCCGCCGCAGCGGGGCCCCGTACGAGCTGACGGCCGGCGACCTCAAGCGCGCCTCCATGGTGACCTCCGGCGCGATCACCAACCGCATCGACCGCATGGAGACGAAGGGCCTCGTCGAGCGGGTCCGCGAGGCGGCCGACCGGCGCGTCGTGAAGATCAGGCTGACGGAGAAGGGGCACGAGGTCATCCGGACCGCCATGGCCGAGCACCTCGTCAACGAGGCCCGCATCCTCGAGGACTTCGACCGCGCCGAGTGCGCCGAGCTCGGTGCGCTCCTCCGTCGCCTCCTCGTCTCGCTCGGCGACACGGAGTTCGCCTGACGGACGTCCGAGGGGTGCCCCTGGCGCATCGGTGCTGCGCCCGGCGCGCAACGACCGGCGTGCGACATCCGGCCCGTGAACCGGCTCGCAGAGGGGGGCGCGCGCGGGCCGAATGGCTTACTCTGAGTACTTCCGAAATTACGTCAACTCATGTAATCCGCATGTGAGTTCGACGGATCGGGGGACCTTCATGAGCAAGTCCTTCCACGCGTCCCCGACAGAGGCCACACGGTTACTCTGCGCGGGGGCCTACCTCGACATCGAGTTCCGCCGCCGGGTCATCGAAGAGCTGGTGGAACACGAGGAACGACCGACAGCACCCTCCCTGGGCGTGGACGCCGTGCCGGTGCTCGCCCACGCACTGCGCTCCCGCGGTCAGGACGCCCTGACCGCCCTGGCCCTGCTCGCCCTCTGGGTGGGCTTCATCGCCGCCGACGCGGCGTCCACCCCCGAGGGGCTGGACTTCCCGCTGCCGCTCTGGTCCAGCCTCTACGCGGTGGTCTGCTTCGCGCACTGGGCCGCGCACAGCGCCGCCGGCCGCGGCTCGGCCCCGTACGTCGTCGACAGACGCACGCTCCGCCAGGCCCTGAAGGGCACCGGCGCCCTGCGCGCCCTGCTGCCCGTCGGCATCCCGCTCCTGACCCTGGGCTACTGGGTCTTCGCCTTCTACGCCCTGTACGAGGGTGCGGAGAACTGGGCCGGCATCATCTTCCCGCTGCTCCTCGTCCTGCCCGTGCTGGCGCACCGCCAGCGCGTGGCGGCCGTGATGCGCACCGAGCTGGGCCGGGAGGCGTTCCGGGAGCGGCCGCGGGCGCTGCCCACCACCGCGTACCACCTCCGCATCGCGCACTCGATCGACCGCGAGCAGTACGCGGGCCTGACCATCTACGACCCCTTCCGGCCGTTCATCGGCATGGGCGTGCCGTACGAGCCCTGGTCGTTCGCGCTGGAGCTCAGGAAGCGCCCCGACGCCGAGCCGGCGACGGGCCTCGCGCCCTTCACCGGCCGGACGGTCGTCGAGCTGATCCGCCCCCGGCTCGAAGCGCTGCGCCAGGCGGCCGCCGCGACCAGCAGGGACCGCCTGAAGGACCTGGAGATCGAGGAGTTCGTCTATCTCCCCGTCGGGCCGCGGCGCTCCGGCGTGGCCTACGACGAGCCCGTCGTCCGGCAGCACCTGGCCGAGTCGGTCAACGAGGGCGGCGAGGCGCGGCGGTACTTCCTGCGGGTGCGGGTCGGCGCCTGGGACGAGCAGGTCGTCGTGTCCGTGCTGGTCAGGGTGCACACCCAGGGCGGGATGCTGGTCCTGGAGGTCGTCCCGCACGTCCTGCCGCCGGTGCGGCCCGAGTTCCGCGCGGTCGACGTGATCGCCTCGCGCGGCGATGACGACGTCGTGCGCGACGGGGTGCGGGCGCTGCTCACCGCGCCGGCCGCCGGCTTCGCCGCGGCGGTGTCCGCCATCCGCTCGGGCGTGTCCGGATTCCGTACCTGGCTCGCGGACCCGCGGCGGGCGGCGCCGGACGGCCCGGCCGGATCGGTCCGGGAGATGGGCGCGGCGAAGGAGATCTCCCTGTTCCAGGAGATGGACATCAGCCGCTATGTGAAGACGGTCCAGGACCGGATCGCCAGCGGGGTCCGGGACGCGCTGCGCGCCCAGGGCTACGAGACCGACCAGTTCGAGCAGCAGATCGTGCAGATCAGCGAGGGCGGCGTCTTCATCGGCTCGATGAGCGGCGGCGCGGTCGCCGCCGGCGCGGGCGCGGAGGCCAAGAACCTCGCGGGAGGCGGGGGACGGTGACGACGACGAACGGACAGCGCGACCACGACGGCGGTGGCATCTCCATCGGCCGTATGACCGGAGGCGCCGCGGCCGCCGGCCCCGGCGCGAGCGCCGAGGACCGCTCGGAGCGGACCGAGCGGCCGGCCGCCGCCGGTGGCGGCGCACCCGCCCCCGTCCCCGTGCCGGGCGACGGCGGGATCGCGATCGGCGAGATGAGCGGCGGGGCGGCCGCGGCGGGCCGCGACGCCCGGGCCGTGGACGCCTCGCGCCGGACTCTCCCGGTGCCGCCCGAACTCCTCGCGGCCGTACGGGAGCTGAGGCTCGACCTGCCCCGCTTCGCGCGCACCGGCCCGCTGGCCGAGCTCGAGGCGGAGCTGGAGGGCCTGGAGGAGGACGCCCGGCGGGACGGCCGCACCCGGGGCCGCCGGCTGACCCGGCTGCGCGAGCTGCTGGCCGACGGCGCGACGGCCGCCGGGGCGCTGGCGTCGGCGGCCGCCGTCGTCCAGGCGATCAGCCAGTTACTGTCGTGAGGCGGCGAGGAACATGAGCTACTGGGACGCCGATCTGCAGCGATGGGTGGACGAGCCGGCATCCGGCGCGCCACCTCCCGAGGGCGAGTCCGACGTGCTCCTCACGTCCCCGCCCGACGACGACGTGCCCGTCGGACCCTCGCACGCGTCGATCCTCGCCGGAGTGATCGCGAGTGTCGTGCTGGTCGTCGCGATCGGGACCGCCGTCTGGGCCCTGGTCCGTGACGACGACCCCGGCGGTGGCCCCTTCACCCCGGCGGCGACCGCCACCCCGACCCCCGGCATGACCGGGGGACTCCCCGGCGGGTCGACCTACGCCCCCACGTACCCGACGTATCCCGGATACCCCACGTATCCGAACAGCTACCCCACGTACCCCCGCTACCCGGGCTACCCCACGTACCCCCGGAGCTACCCGACCTACCCCCGCTACCCGGGCCTCCCGACGTACGGATACGGGTCGACGTACGGATACGGGTCCACGTACGGGTCCACATACGGCTCGGGCTACTGATCCCACGCGACTCTGCGTGACTCGCGTCACTCTTCGTGAAAAAGGATGCATAGCTTTTCCCCCACCGGTTAGGGGCGTCCCGTTGTCGGTCCCGGCCCCCTCCTGGGGCGGCCGGGACCGGCGGCGCGACCGTTTCGTCACCGGAAGGCAAGGACAGAAGGCATGTCGTCAGTCGAGACCATCCACATCGACGGGGTGTGGCGCGCCGCCGCCTCCGGGGCGCTGCGCGAGGTCATCGACCCCGCGGACGCCACGGTCCTCGCGACCGTCTCCGAGGGCGGCGTGGCGGATGCCGACGCCGC
Source organism: Streptomyces sp. NPDC044063 (assembly GCF_056434285.1). Classification (NCBI taxonomy): domain Bacteria; kingdom Bacillati; phylum Actinomycetota; class Actinomycetes; order Kitasatosporales; family Streptomycetaceae; genus Streptomyces; species Streptomyces sp. NPDC044063. Next base: position 117,041 of record NZ_JBWKFM010000003.1, on the reverse strand, counting down.
CGTGGCGGCCGCGCGGCGCGCGTTCGACGGGGGCGAGGGCCCCTGGCCGCGGACGCCCGTCGCCGAGCGGGCCGCCCTGCTGCGGCGCGTGGCCGAGCTGCTGGAGCGCGACCGCGAGGAGATCGCGCTGATCGAGAGCCGGGACACCGGCAAGACCCTGGAGGAGGGCCGGACCGACGTCGACTGCGTGCGCGACGCGTTCCGCTACTTCGCCGACCTGGTGGTGATCGAGGGCGCCGGGCGTGTCGTCGACACCGGTTCGGACACCGTGCACAGCGTCGTCGTGCACGAGCCGGTCGGCGTGTGCGCGCTGATCACCCCCTGGAACTACCCGCTGCTCCAGGCCAGCTGGAAGATCGCCCCCGCGCTGGCGGCCGGCAACACCTTCGTGATCAAGCCCAGCGAGGTCACCCCGCTGTCCACCGTCCACCTGGTGCGGCTGCTGGCGGAGGCCGGGCTGCCGGACGGCGTCGCGGGCCTGGTCACCGGTGCCGGCGACCCCGTGGGCGCCCGGTTCGCCGAGCATCCCGATGTCGACCTCGTCTCCTTCACCGGTGGACTGGCCAGCGGCACCGCGGTGATGCGGGCCGCCGCGCCGAGCGTCAAGAAGGTCGCCCTCGAACTCGGCGGCAAGAACCCCAACGTCGTCTTCGCCGACGCCTGCGCGACCGACGAGGACTTCGACACCGCCGTCGACCAGGCCCTGAACGCGGCCTTCATCCACAGCGGCCAGGTCTGCTCGGCCGGCTCCCGGCTGATCATCGAGGAGTCCGTCCGCGACCGCTTCGTCGCCGAACTCGCCCGCCGTGCCGAGCGGATCAGGCTCGGCCGCGGCACCGCGAAGGGCGTCGAGTGCGGACCGCTGGTGTCCGAGCGGCAGCTCGCCCGGACCGAGGAGTACGTCGCCTCCGCGCTCGCCGAGGGCGCGGCCCTGCGTTGCGGCGGCAAGCGTCCCGAGCCCTCCGCCGACCGCCCCGTGACCGGCTACTTCTACGCGCCGACCGTCCTGGACCTGTGCCACGGCGACATGCGGGTCGTCCGCGAGGAGACCTTCGGCCCGATCCTCACCGTGGAGACCTTCCACACCGAGGACGAGGCCGTGGCGCTGGCCAACGACACCGAGTACGGGCTGGCCGGGGCGGTCTGGACGAAGGACGCGGGCCGCGCGCGGCGCGTCGCCCGCCGGATGCGCCACGGCACGGTCTGGATCAACGACTTCCACCCCTATCTGCCGCAGGCGGAGTGGGGCGGCTTCGGCAAGTCGGGCATCGGCCGCGAGCTGGGCCCCTCGGGCCTGGCCGAGTACCGCGAGGCCAAGCACGTCTACCAGAACCTGGCGCCGGAGCCGGTGCGCTGGTTCGCGGGCTGAGGCCCGCGGCACCCGCCCGCCCACGCGGAAACGTTCCTGCCGCAGAAGGAGTTCACCCCCACCATGCCTGCCACCAACCCTGCCGACCCTGCCGACCCCGCCAACCCCGCCCGCGCGGCGTACGACTACGTCGTCGTCGGCGGCGGCACCGCCGGTTCCGTCATCGCCTCCCGCCTCACCGAGGACCCCGACGTGACCGTCGCCGTCATCGAGGGCGGCCCCACCGACGTCGACCGCGAGGACGTCCTCACCCTCCGCCGCTGGCTCGGCCTGCTCGGCGGCGACCTGGACTACGACTACCCCACCACCGAACAGCCGCGCGGCAACTCCCACATCCGCCACAGCCGCGCACGCGTGCTCGGCGGCTGCTCCTCCCACAACACCCTCATCTCGTTCAAGCCGCTGCCCGGCGACTGGGACGAGTGGGCCGAGGCCGGCGCCGAGGGCTGGGACGCGGAGTCGATGGACCCGTACTTCGCCCGGCTGCGCAACAACATCGTCCCGGTCGACGAGAAGGACCGGAACGCCATCGCCCGCGACTTCGTCGAGGCCGCCCGGGAGGCCGCCGACGTGCCCCGCGTCGAGGGCTTCAACAAGCGGCCGTTCCACGAGGGCGCCGGCTTCTTCGACCTCGCTTACCACCCCGAGGACAACAAGCGGTCCTCCGCCTCGGTCGCCTACCTCCACCCCTTCCTCGACCGCCCCAACCTCCACCTGATGCTGGAGACCTGGGCGTACAGGCTGGAGCTGGACGGCACCCGGGCGACCGGCGTGCGCGTGCGCACCAAGGACGGCGAGGAGCTCGTCGTCGAGGCGCGGCGCGAGGTGCTGGTGTGCGCGGGCGCCGTGGACACCCCGCGGCTGCTGATGCTGTCCGGCATCGGCCCCAAGGCCGACCTGGAGGCGCTGGGCATCCCCGTGGTCCACGACCTGCCGGGCGTCGGCGAGAACCTGCTCGACCACCCCGAGTCGGTCATCGTCTGGGAGACCCACGGGCCGATACCCGAGAACTCGGCGATGGACTCCGACGCGGGCCTCTTCGTCCGCCGTGACCCGGCGTCGAACGGCCCCGACCTGATGTTCCACTTCTACCAGATCCCGTTCACCGACAACCCCGAGCGGCTCGGCTACGAGAAGCCCGAGCACGGCGTGTCGATGACGCCCAACATCCCCAAGCCGCGCAGCCGCGGCCGGCTCTACCTCACCAGCGCCGACCCGGCCGTCAAGCCCGCCCTCGACTTCCGCTACTTCACGGACGAGGAGGACTACGACGCCCGCACCCTCGTCGACGGCATCCGCCTCGCCCGCGAGATCGCACGGACCGAGCCGCTCGCCGGCTGGCTCAAGCGCGAGGTCTGCCCCGGCCCGGAGGTCACCTCGGACGAGGACCTCAGCGCGTACGCCCGCAAGGTCGCGCACACCGTCTACCACCCCGCCGGCACCTGCCGCATGGGCGCCGTGACCGACGAGAACGCGGTGGTGGACCCGCAGTTGCGGATCCGGGGCCTCGACGGCATCCGGGTCGCCGACGCGTCCGTCTTCCCGACGATGACGGCCGTCAACCCGATGATCGGCGTGCTGATGGTGGGGGAGAAGTGCGCCGAAATGCTCGTACGGCCCACGACCGCGGGAGGTGAGGCCTGATGTCCGGCACCGGCGCGAGTACCACCCCCGCTTCTTCCGACACCCCCGTCTTCTCCGTCCGCAACCTGTGGAAGGTCTTCGGCCCCAAGGCCGAGCGCGTGCCCGGCGGCCCGCTGGCCGAGCTGGACGCGCAGGCCCTCAGAGAGCGAACCGGTTGCACTGTCGCCGTTCGCGACGTCTCCTTCGACGTCCTCCCCGGCGAGTGCTTCGTGGTCATGGGCCTCTCCGGCTCCGGCAAGTCCACCCTCGTACGCTGCCTGACCCGGCTCATCGAGCCGACGTCCGGCACCGTCGCCATCGACGGCGAGGACGTGCTCGGCATGGACAAGGGCGCCCTGCGCGCCCTGCGCCGCCACCGCGCCGCCATGGTCTTCCAGCACTTCGGCCTGCTGCCGCACCGCACGGTCCTCGACAACGTCGCCTACGGCCTGGAGATCCAGGGCGTGGGCCGGGCCGAGCGCCGCGCCAAGGCCGCCGAGATGGTGGAGAAGGTCGGCCTCGCGGGCATGGAGGACCGCCGCCCCGGCCAGCTCTCCGGTGGTCAGCAGCAGCGCGTCGGCCTGGCCCGCGCGCTGGCGGCCGACCCCGAAGTGCTGCTGTTCGACGAGCCGTTCAGCGCCCTCGACCCGCTCATCCGGCGCGACATGCAGGACGAGGTCGTGCGCCTCAACCACGACGAGGGCCGCACGATGGTCTTCATCACCCACGACCTCGGCGAGGCGCTGCGGGTCGGCCACCGCATCGCCCTGATGCGCGACGGCCGGGTCGTGCAGTGCGGCACGCCCGAGGAGATCGTCGGCTCGCCGGCCGACGACTACGTCCGCGACTTCGTCCGGGACGTGCCGCGCGAGCAGGTCATCACCGTCCGCCGCGCCATGCGCCCCGTACGCGGCGCAGCCGAGGCCGAGCACGGTCCGGCGCTGAACCCGGGCACCACGGTGTCCGACGCCATCGAGGCCGTGGCCCGCACCGGCGGTCCGGCCCGGGTGGTCGAGGCCGGACGCTGTCTGGGGATCGTGGACTTCAAGTCCCTGCTGAGCGTGGTCGCGGGACTCGACACGGCACCGGGCCGGCTGCACTCCCTCAAGAAGGCCGCCGCATGAGCGCCGCCACCACCTCCGTGCCGCCCCGGGCCGTCGCGCCGCCGGGCCCGTTCCGTACGGCCCTGGCCCGGCCCGCCGTCCGCAAGCTGCTGCTGCTCGGCGCCGCGACCGCCGTCCTGGCCCCCTTCGCGGCGGCCCGCTGGGGCAGCGGCGCCTGGCCCGACCCGCTGACCGTCGACCTGACCGGCCCCCTGGGCCGGGCCAACGACTGGATCATCGACAACCGCGACAGCCACTGGCTCTTCCTCTACTTCTTCGGCCACATCAGCAACGCCGTCATCACGGCGGTGCACGCCGTCTACGTCGTCCTGCTCGCCCTCGGCTGGGCGGGGGTGACCGCGGGCGCCTCGCTGCTCGCCTGGCGCCTGGCCGGCGTACGGGCCGCCGCGACCGCGCTCGCGTCCTTCGCCGTGTGCGGCCTGCTCGGCATGTGGGTGCCGACGATGCGCACCCTCGCGCTGATGGCCGTCGCCGTCGCGGCGTCCGTCGCGGTCGGCGCGCTGCTGGGCCTGGCCGCCGGGCTGTCGGACCGGGTCTTCCGGGCCCTGCGCCCGGTCCTGGACACCATGCAGGCCCTGCCGGCGTTCGCCTACCTCCTCCCCGTCGTCCTGGTCTTCGGCATCGGCGTGGCCCCCGCCGTCCTGGCGACGGTCGTCTACGCGGCCCCGCCGATGGCCCGCCTGACGGCCCTGGGCCTGCGCGGCACGGACCAGGGCGTGCTGGAGGCCGTCGCGTCCCTCGGCGCCACCGGCCGCCAGCGCCTGCTGACGGCCCGCCTCCCGCTGGCCCGCCGCGAACTGCTGCTGGGCGTCAACCAGACGATCATGATGGCCCTCTCCATGGCCGTCATCGCCTCCGTCATCGGCGCCGACGGCCTGGGCGACCGCGTCTACCAGGCCCTGTCCACGGTGGACGTGGGCAGCGCCCTGGCAGCGGGCATCCCGATCGTGCTGCTGGCGATCGTGCTGGACCGCACGACGTCGGGCTCGGCTTCGCCGAGCCGGTCTGGCCCACGGACCCGCACCCGAACGGCCACCACATGGGCGCTCGCCGCGGCGGCGGTCGCCACCCTCGGCCACCTCGCCGGCACGTCCTGGCCGTCCACCTGGACCGTCGCCATCGCCGCCCCGGTCAACCGCGCCAAGGACTGGATGGTCGACCACCTCTACACCGGCATCCCCGGAATCGGCGGCACCGCCGACGCCGCCGCCCACTACACCGCCTGGGTCCTCGACCCCCTGCGCGCCGGCCTCCAGGGCCTCCCCTGGTGGGGCGCCCTGGCCGTCGTCGCCGCCCTGGCCTGGGCGATCGGCACGTGGCGTACGACCCTGACCGCCGTCCTCGCCCTGGCCGCGATCGGCGTGCTGGGTCGCTGGAACGTCGCCATGGACACCCTGTCCCAGGTGCTGGCGGCGGTCGCCGTCACGCTCGTCCTGGGCTTCGCGATCGCCGTCGCGGCGGCCCGCAGCCCCCGCGTCGAGCGGCTGCTGCGCCCGGTCCTGGACGTCTGCCAGACCATGCCGCAGTTCGTGTACCTGATCCCGGTCGTCGCGCTGTTCGGCATCGGCCGGGCCCCGGCCGCCGCGGCCGCGATCGTCTACGCCCTGCCGGCCGTGGTCCGCATCGTGAGCCAGGGCCTGCGCCAGGCCGACCCGGCGGCGCTGGAGTCGGCGCGCTCGCTGGGCGCGACGGGCGGGCAGCAGCTGCGGCAGGTGCAGTTCCCGCTGGCGCGCGCGGAGTTGCTGCTCGCGGTGAACCAGGCGGTCGTGCTGGTGCTGTCGGTCGTCATCATCGGCGGCCTGGTCGGCGGTGGCGCGCTCGGATACGAGGTCGTGTTCGGCCTGGCCCAGGGCGACCTGGCGACCGGGCTCGCGGCCGGTACGGCGATCGCCTGCCTGGGTCTGACGCTCGACCGCGTCACCCAGCCGGCGAAGCCGAAGGAGGGCTGAACGGACATGAGGAAACCACTGATCACCGCCCTGGCGGCGGGCCTGGCGGCCGTCACCGCCGCCACGGTCACGGGCTGCGGCGCGGCGGACATGACCCGGCAGTCCTCGCCGTACGCGAACGCGGCGGGCGCGAGGACGGTCACCCTGTCGGTGCAGTCGTGGGTGGGCGCCCGCGCGAACGCGGCGGTCGCCCAGTACCTGCTGGAGCACGAACTGGACTACCGCGTGGACACCGTCCAGGTCGACGAGGTCCCCGCCTGGGACGCGCTCAGCCAGGGCCGCGTGGACGCGATCATGGAGGACTGGGGCCACCCGGACCAGGAGAAGCGTTACGTCGCCCAGAAGGGCACCGTGACGGACGGCGGTGACCTGGGGGTCACCGGCCACATCGGCTGGTGGGTCCCCAAGTACTTCGCCGACGCCCACCCGGACGTCCTGGACTGGCGGAACCTCAACCGGTACGCGAGCCGGCTGCGCGGCCCGGAGAGCGGCGGCAAGGGCCAGCTGCTGGACGGCTCCCCGTCGTACGTCACCAACGACAAGGCGCTGGTGAAGAACCTCGACCTGGACTACCAGGTCGTCTTCGCCGGTTCGGAGGCCGCCCAGATCACCCAGATCCGGCAGTACGCCAAGGACAGGAAGCCGTTCCTGACGTACTGGTACGAGCCGCAGTGGCTCTTCAACGAGGTCCCGATGGTCGAGGTGAAACTCCCGGAGTACACCGAGGCCTGTGCGACGAAGGGCACCGAGGACCCGTCGACGGTCGACTGCGCCTACCCGACGACGTCTCTGAAGAAGTATCTGAACACCGAGTTCACGAAGAAGGGCGGCAAGGCCGCCCGCTTCCTGAAGAACTTCTCGTGGACGAAGGCGGACCAGAACGAGGTCGCCCAGATGATCGCCGAGGACAAGCTCCCGGCCGAGGAGGCCGCGAAGCGGTGGGTGCGGCGGCACCCGGACGTCTGGAAGGCCTGGCTGCGCTAGGACGCGCGGGCGCGGCCCCGCGAGCCGGAGGCTCCCCTGTGGACTCCGGCTCGTCGGGGCCGCGCCCGCGCGTACCGGGCGTCAGCCCTTGAGCGAGCCCGGCTTGTAGTGGCCCGGGACGCCGCGCGTCGTCACGGCGATGCGGTTCCAGGCGTTGATCACGATGATCGCCGCGATGATCGCCGCGAGCTCCTTCTCCTCGAACTGGGCGGCGGCGCGCTCGTAGACGTCGTCCGGCACGAAGCCGTCCGTCAGGACCGTGACGGCCTCGGTCAGTTCGATCGCGGCGATCTCCTTCGCCGTGTAGAAGTGCTTGGACTCCTCCCACGCGCTCAGCTGGATGATGCGCTCGACGCTCTCACCGGCGGCCAGGGCGTCCTTGGTGTGCATGTCCAGGCAGAACGCGCAGTGGTTGATCTGCGAGGCGCGGATCTTCACCAGCTCCAGCAGGACCGGGTCCACGTCCTTGTTGGCCGACGAGTCCAGCTTGATCATGGCCTTGTAGAAGTCGGGGAGCAGCTTGGGAAGCGCCAGGCGGGGGGTGTGCTCGGGGCAGTAGCGGTCGTTGTCGCGCGTGTTCTCGTTCGTCGTCATGGCTACGACACTACGGGCCGGGTAGCCCGCTCATATGGTCCAATTCCGGTGTGAAAAACCGGGCCACTTTCGGCACTGACCTGCACCTCGACCTCACCGGTCCCGGCGGCGTGCGCGCCTGTCTGACCCGCGCCCTGAGGGAGGCCGTACGGACGGGCCGGCTGGCCCCGGGCACCCGGCTGCCCTCCTCGCGCGGCCTCGCCACCGACCTCGGCATCGCCCGCAACACCGTGGCCGAGGCCTACGGCGACCTCGTCGCCGAGGGCTGGCTCACCGCCCGGCAGGGTTCGGGCACGCGGGTGGCGCAGCGCGCCCGGCCGGCGCGTCCGGCCGCCCCCGTCCGTACGCCGCGCCCGGCCCGTACGGCCAAGCCGGCCTACGACCTGACGCCCGGCACCGCCGACGTCGCCGCCTTCCCGCGCGCCGCCTGGCTCTCCGCCGCCCGGCGGGCCCTGACCGCCGCGCCCAACGCGGCCTTCGGCTACACCGATCCGGCCGGTGCCCCCGAGCTGCGGACGGTGCTGGCCGGCTATCTGGCGCGGGCCCGGGGCGTGCGGGCCACTCCGGGGCAGGTGGTGGTGTGCGCGGGCTTCATGCAGGGGCTGGCGGTGCTGAGCCGGGTGCTGCGGGCGCGGGGCGTGCGCGAGATGGGCGTGGAGTCGTACGGGCTGTGGTTCCACCGCGAGGTCGTCGACCGGGCCGGGATCCGGACGACGCCGCTGCCCCTGGACGAGCGGGGCACGCGCACCGAGGAGCTGGCGGCCCACCGGCAGGCGCGGACCGTGCTGCTGACGCCGGCGCACCAGTTCCCGCTGGGCATGCCGCTGCACCCGGACCGGCGCGCGGACGTGACCGACTGGGCCGCGCGCACCGGCGGGCTGGTCCTGGAGGACGACTACGACGGCGAATTCCGCTTCGACGGGCAGCAGGTGGGCGCGTTGCAGGGGCTGGCGCCCGAGCACGTCGTGTACTTCGGCACGGCGAGCAAGAGCCTGGCGCCCGCGCTGCGGCTGGCGTGGATGGTGGTGCCCGAGCAGCTCGTCGAGGAGGTGCTCAAGGTGAAGGGCACGGGGGAGTACGGGGTGGGGGTCCTGGAGCAGCTGACGCTGGCGGAGTTCATCGAATCCGGCGCGTACGACCGCCATCTGCGCTCCATGCGCCTGCGGTACCGCCGCCGGCGCGACGAGCTCGTCTCCGTCCTGGCCGAGCGGGCGCCGCACGTGCGGGTCACGGGCATCGCCGCGGGCCTCCACGCGGTGCTGGAACTGCCGTCCGGCACCGAGCGCGAGGCGCTCAAGGCGGCGGCCTGGCAGGGCCTGGCCCTGGACGGCGTGAGCCGCTACCGCCACCCGTCGGCGCCGGGCCCCGCGGCGCCGGACGGGCTGATCGCGGCGTACGGCACCCCGCCGGACCACGCCTTCTCCGGCGTACTGGACGCGCTGGCGAGGGCGCTGGCCCCGGCGGCGGGGTGAGGGGTTGCCGGGTCGGTTCCGGTCAGCAGCACTGCATCGTGAACATGACCCGGTCGAAGCGGCGGGCGGCGAGGTCCTCCGGGCGGATGAGCCAGTAGAGGGCGCCGCAGTCGCCCCACATCATGTCGGCGTCGCCGTCGGAGTCGATCTGGGCGAGGAGCGTCCAGTTCCCGGCCTCCTCGGCGACGCGGGGGTCGTTCCAGGCGATCTGTTCGCCGCCCCTGCGCAGGTAGCCGTGGGCGACCTCGAACTCGACGGGGTTCTGGACGGGGTTGGCGTGGCCGCCGACGAGGTGGTCGCCGGCCCCCTGGAGGTCGTACAGCTTGTCGAAGAACTTCTCGGCCTCCTCGGGGTGGGCGTCCCGGTCGTCCGCCGGCACGCCGCCGGGCCACATCGCCTCGCGTGCGAGCGGGTGCCAGACGCTGGGGGCGGTCCACTCCACCCGGGCCGTGAGCGGCACCATCGGGTAGGCGTCGAACTCGATGTCGTCGTCCTCGTCCTCATCGTCGTCTCCGCCGTCTCCGCCGTCCCCACCGTCGATGACGGGCAGGGGGCGCTCGGAGACCGGGACCCCGGCGGGGATGTGGAGCACGCGGGTGCCCGCCCACGTCTCCGGATCGTCGGAGAAGACCATGGCGTCGCAGTCGTCGATCTGGCCGTCCCAGTAGAAGAAGGCCAGTGTGCCGTCCGCGGGCAGGTCGATGTCCAGCGCGCCGGCGGGCAGCGCGGCGCAGTCCACGGACGCGATGAAGGACAGCGGGCCGTGCCCCTCCCACTCCGGCCACGCCATGTCGTCCGGCAGCTCGGGCAGCCCGCCGAGCCGGCCCACCACGACGTCGTCCGGCCCGGGCTCGGTCATGGGTATCAGGCGGGCGCCGGGCCGCAGCAGGGCGATCCACCGCTCGGCGAGGTCGGCGGGCAGGTGCGCGCGGGCGAGGTCGTGGAGCGGCGAGGAGGCGGTGCTCGGCGAGGAGGCGGTGCTCTGGTTCATGCGGAGGATCATGCACCCCGCCACTGACAGCGCCGGACGAGGGAGCCGCCCCGTCTCGATTCTCCGACCGACCCCTGACGGTTCCCTGACAATCCCGTGACCGAGCCGGGACCGTCGTGAAACCGTACGCGGAAGGTCGGGGTTTAGTGTGTGTGGACTTTGATTCGCGACGGGGGCGTCACGCACATGGCAGAGAAGACACGCAGGCGGCTGCGTTCGAGCACGGTGATACTCGGCGGCATGGGCGCGCTCGCGGCCACGCTGACCGCGTGCGGTTCCGAGCCGGACAAGCGCTGTGTCGACCCGAACAGCTACGACGTCAGCCGGGGGTACAAGGTCCTCGACTCCAAGGCCTGCTCCAGCAAGGGCTCGTCCTCCTCCTCGTCGTCCTCCTCCGGCTCGGGCGGCGGCTCCTCGGCCCGCTGGTACTACAGCTCCTCCCGTTCGAACGGCGGGAGCTACGCCGACCGCGGCACGTTCAGCAAGAGCCAGGCCGTCGACCGCGGGGGCTTCGGCTGTACGTCGTCCTCCTCCCACCACGGTTCGAGCGGCGGCTGAGCGACGAGCGATGCAGCGTCACCGCATATCCCCGCGCCCCGGCTGGCAGGCCACCGTCGAGGAGCAGGGGCTCATCTATCCGCTCGCCCGTCACCCCGACGGCTCGCTGCGCCCCTATTGGGACGAGAGCGCGTACTACTCCTTCGATCTTCCTGAGATCGAGGCGCTGGAGGAGGTCGTCGAGGAGCTCCACGGCATGTGCCTGGAGGCCGCCGCGCACATCGTCGAGCGCGAGCGCTTCGCCGACCTGGGCATCACCGACCCGCGCCTGGCGTCCCTGGTCGCCGAGGCCTGGCACCGCCGCGCCGAGCTCCCCTCCCTCTACGGTCGCTTCGACCTGCGCTACGACGGCCGTCCCGGCGGCGGTCCGGCGAAGATGCTGGAGTACAACGCCGACACCCCCACCTCCCTGGTGGAGGCGGCCGGACCGCAGTGGTTCTGGATGGAGGAACGTTTCTCCGGAGTGCCGCACGCCGACCAGTGGAACTCCCTCCACGAGCGGCTCGTCGCGGCCTGGAAGCGCCAGGCCGCCCTCCTGCCGCCCGGCGCCCCCGTGCACTTCGCCCACTCCGCCGGCGACGAGCTGGGCGAGGACCTGATGACGGTCGCCTACCTCCAGGAGACCGCCGAGCAGGCCGGCATCGCGACCGAGGCCATCTCGATGGAGGACATCGGCTGGGACCGCCTCTCGGGACGCTTCGTCGACAAACGGCTCCGGTTCATCCGCGCCTGCTTCAAGCTCTACCCCTGGGAGTGGCTGGCCACGGACGACTTCGGTCCCCAGGCCCTGGACACCCTCGACAACGGCGGCGGCACGGGTTCGACCCTCTGGATCGAGCCCGCCTGGAAGATGCTGCTCTCCAACAAGGCCCTGCTGGCCGTCCTGTGGGAGCTCTTCCCGGGCCACCCCAACCTGCTGCCCGCCTACCTCGACGGCCCGCGCGAGCTGGCCGCCACCGGCGGCTACGTGGCCAAGCCGCTGCTCGGCCGCGAGGGCGCCGGCGTCACGATCCACCCGGCCGGCGCCGCCCCCGCCGACCCCGTCGTCCGCGACGAACCCTGCTGCTACCAGCAGTTGTCCCCGCTCCCCGACTTCGACGGCAACCATGTCGTCCTGGGCGCCTGGGTCGTCGAGGACGAACCGGCAGGCCTCGGCATCCGCGAGTCCTCGGGCCTGATCACGGACGAGTACGCCCGGTTCGTCCCCCACGTGATCCTCTAGGGCGGGCCCGGCGGTGAGGCGGGCCCGGCGGCCGTCCGGGCCCGTCCGCCCTACCGCACCCCCTCCACCAGCCACCCCGACAGCCCGGGCCCGCCCGCCATCGGCCGGCCCAGCGCCTCTCCCACGCTCGCGAACGTCCGCACCTCCGTCCGCCAGCCCCGCTCCCCGAGCAGCGCCGCGGGGTCGTCCGTCCCGTAGCGCCACGGCGAGCCCCACTCCACCATCAGGTCGAGCACCGGCCGGGCCTCGGGAGCGGTGAGCAGCGCCCCGGCGACGAAGTCGGCCAGCAGGCGGCTGCCCGGCGCGGAGAGGGCCGAGATCCGGTCGAGGAGGGTGTGGACGTCGGTCTCCTCCAGGTACTGGGTGAGCCCCTCCACCAGCCAGCACGTGGGCCGGTCCGGCCTGAACCCCGCGCCGGTCAGGGCCTCCTCCCAGCCGGCGGCCGCGAGGTCGGCGCCCACCGCGGTCCGGCGGCAGGTCGGCGCGACGCCGCCCAGCAGCCGCTCCTTGTGCGCCAGCAGCTCCGGCCGGTCCAGCTCGTAGAGCGTCACGTCGGCCGGCAGCCGCAGCCGGTACGCGCGCGTGTCCATCCCCGCCGCGACGATCACGAGCTGGCGAGGACCCCCGTCCCCCACCACCCCCGCGATCACGTCGTCGTAGAAGCGCGTCCGCACCGGGATGGCCGGTACGTCGCCGAACGCGTCCAGCCGGGCCGTGCCCGAGGGCCCCGCCAGGGCGGCGGCCAGGGGGTCGTGGAAGAGGGCGTCGTCCCGCGCCGATTCCCGCGCGCGCTGGGCCGCGGTGATGAGGGAGGTGCCGGCGACGGGGTCGAATGTGTTGAGGTTCGTCATGCCGACGACCCTCGCCGGGCCGGGCGCCTCCCGTCCCCGGCAGGCCCCTCCCTGACGGAATCCGGCATCGGATAGCTTCCCGTGATGGATTCCGTCATGCGCGACCCCATGAGCACCCCCGGCTTACGTCACCTCGACCTCCTCGACCGGCAGTTGGCCCACGCGTTGCAGATCGACGGGCGCGTCCCGTTCAGCAGGATCGCGGCCGTGATCGGCACCTCGGACCGTACGGTCGCCCGCCGCTACCACCGGCTCCGGGCGGACGGGGTGCTCCGCGTCGTCGGGCTGCCGGAGGCCCGTAGCCTCGGCCTCGTCGACTGGGGCGTCCGCATCCAGTGCACCCCCGACGCGTCCGTGGCGATCGCCGCCGCGCTCGCCGAGCGGGCGGACACCTCCTGGGTGGGCCTCGCCTCCGGCGGCACCGAGATCACCTGCATCACGCGGGCCCAGGGCGGTTCGGCGCAGGGCAGCATGCTGCTGTCCAAGCTGCCCAGGACGCCGCGGATCACCGGCGTGACCGCCCACTGCATCCTGCGCCCGGTGGCCGGCCTGGCCGGCTGGCCGGGCCGTACCGAAGCGCTCGACGCACGGCAGGCCGGGGAGCTGTCACGCCCCGCCGTGCCCGCCCCGCCCTCGCGCGACGTGCGGCCCGGCGCCGCCGACGAGCGCCTCTTCGCCGTCCTCGCCAAGGACGGCCGCGCCGGGGTCCCCGAGCTGGCCGCCGCCACCGGATGGTCGGAGTCCACCGTCCGTCGCCGGATCGACGAACTCCGTTCCGCCGGCGTGCTGTACTTCGACGTCGAGATCGACCCGGCCCTGTACGGCTACCCGTACGAGGCGATGCTGTGGCTGACCGTCGCCCCCGCCCAGCTGCGCACCGTGGCCGAGGCCCTCGCCGGGCACCCCGAGGTCGCGTTCGCCGCTGCCGTCACCGGGCCGAGCAACATGATGGCGATCGTCGTCGTCCCGGACGCCGACGCGCTCTACGACTACCTCGCCACCCGCGTCGGCGCGCTGCCCGGCGTGCTGGGTGCCGAGACCACGCTCGTCACCCGGCACGTCAAGCGGGGCGGCACGGTCGTCACGCCCCGGCGCCCTCCAGGACCGCGCGGAGCTGCTCCAGCCCCCAGTTGAGGTCCTCCTTGGCGATCACCAGCGGAGGGGCGATGCGGATCGTCGAGCCGTGGGTGTCCTTCACCAGCACGCCGCGCGCCATCAGGCGCTCCGAGATCTCGCGGCCCGTGCCGAGCTCCGGCGCGATGTCCACGCCCGCCCACAGGCCCCGGCCCCGGACGGCGGTCACCGCGCCGCCGCCCGCCATGAGGCCCAGCTCGCGGTGGAGGTGGTCGCCCAGCTCGGTCGCCCGCTCCTGGTACTCGCCCGAGCGCAGGATGGCGACGACCTCCAGGGCCACCGCGCAGGCGAGCGGGTTGCCGCCGAAGGTGGAGCCGTGCTCGCCGGGGCGGTACACGCCGAGGACCTCGCGGGAGGAGACCACCGCCGACACCGGGACCACGCCGCCGCCCAGCGCCTTGCCGAGCACGTACATGTCCGGGACCACGCCCTCGTGCTCGCAGGCGAAGGTCCGGCCGGTGCGCCCCAGCCCCGACTGGATCTCGTCGGCGATGAAGAGGACGTTCCGTTCGGCCGTCAGCCGGCGTACGCCCGCGAGGTAGCCGGGCGGCGGCACCAGCACCCCCGCCTCGCCCTGGATGGGCTCCAGCAGCACCGCCACGGTGTCCTCGTCGACCGCCGCCTCCAGCGCGGCCAGGTCGCCGTAGGGGACGATCTCGAAGCCGGGGGTGTACGGGCCGAAGTCCGCCCGCGCCTCGGGGTCGGTGGAGAAGCTGACGATGGTCGTCGTCCGGCCGTGGAAGTTGTTCTCGGCCACCACGATCCTCGCGCGCCCGTCCGGCACGCCCTTGACGCGGTAGCCCCACTTGCGGGCGGTCTTCACCGCCGTCTCGACGGCCTCCGCGCCGGTGTTCATCGGCAGCACCATCTCCATGCCGCACAGGTCCGCGAGCGCCGAGCAGAACTCCGCGAACCGGTCGTGGTGGAAGGCGCGCGACGTCAGTGTCACCCGGTCGAGCTGCTGTTTGGCCGCGTTGATCAGCCGGCGGTTGCCGTGGCCGAAGTTCAGCGCCGAGTATCCGGCGAGCATGTCGAGGTAGCGGCGCCCCTCGACGTCGGTCATCCACGCCCCCTCGGCGGTCGCGACCACGACCGGGAGCGGGTGGTAGTTGTGCGCGCTGTACTTCCCGGCGGCGGCGATGCTGCGTTCCGTGGCTGTCAACGTGTGCTCCGTTCCTGCTGTAGGGGGTTCGGGGCATGCTGCTGACGTCTTTCTACACCCGCTCCCGCACCGCTGAACCGAGTCCGGTGCGGTACCTGAGAGAATGTGCGCATGGCTCTTGATCGTCCGCGCGCGCTCTCCGGTATCCAGCCCACCGCAGGCTCGTTCCACCTCGGGAACTACCTCGGTGCCGTCCGTCAGTACGTGGCCCTGCAGGAGTCCCACGACGCCTTCTACATGGTCGTCGACCTGCACGCGATCACGGTCCCGCAGGACCCCGCGGAGCTGCGGGCCAACACCCGTATCGCCGCCGCCCAGCTGCTGGCCGCGGGTCTCGACCCGGAGCGCTGCACCCTCTTCATCCAGAGCCACGTGCCCGAGCACGCCCAGCTCGCCTGGGTGATGAACTGCCTCACCGGCTTCGGCGAGGCCTCGCGCATGACCCAGTTCAAGGACAAGTCCGCCAAGCAGGGCGCCGAGGGCACCACCGTCGGCCTGTTCACCTACCCGATCCTCCAGGTGGCCGACATCCTCCTCTACCAGGCCGACGCCGTGCCGGTGGGCGAGGACCAGCGTCAGCACATCGAGCTGACCCGCGACATCGCCGAGCGCTTCAACGGCCGCTTCGGCGAGACCTTCAACATCCCGGCCGCGCACATCGTCCGCGAGACCGCGAAGATCTACGACCTGCAGGACCCGACCGCCAAGATGAGCAAGTCGGCGGCCACGGCCAAGGGCCTGATCAACCTCCTCGACGAGCCCAAGGTCTCCGCGAAGAAGATCAAGAGCGCGGTCACCGACACCGACACCGTCATCCGCTTCGACGCCGAGAACAAGCCGGGCGTCAGCAACCTCCTCACCATCTACTCCACGCTCACCGGCACCACCGTCGCCGAGCTCGAGCAGAAGTACGAGGGCAAGGGCTACGGCGCGCTGAAGACCGACCTCGCCGAGGTCATGGTGGAGTGGGTCACCCCGTTCCGCGCCCGGACGCAGGAGTACCTCGACGACCCGGAGACCCTGGACGCGGTCCTGGCCAAGGGCGCCGAGAAGGCCCGCGCCGTCGCGGCCGAGACGCTGGCCCAGGTCTACGACCGGCTGGGCTTCCTGCCCGCGAAGCACTGAGCCATCCGGAGAGGTGACCTGGCAGTGGGAGCGGCCCAGCCGTCACACTGACCACGGGGACGTACAGGCGCACAGGAGGGAGAACGCAGTGGGGACCGTAACGCTCGGCGTTTCGATCGCGGTCCCGGAGCCGTACGGAAGCTTCCTCCAGAAGCGCCGCGAGGGCTTCGGCGACCCGCACGCCCACGGCATTCCCACGCACGTCACCCTGCTGCCGCCCACCGAGGTGGACGCCTCGTCGCTGCCCGCGATCGAGGCCCACCTCGCCGAGGTGGCGGCCGAGGGCCGGCCCTTCCGGATGCGGCTGTCCGGGACGGGCACGTTCCGGCCGCTGTCGCCGGTCGTCTTCGTCAACGTGGTCGAGGGCGCCGCGTCCTGCGCCTGGCTGCAGAAGCGGGTGCGGGACGCCTCCGGGCCGGTGGCCCGCGAGCTGCAGTTCCCGTACCACCCGCACGTCACGATCGCCCACGGCATCCCCGAGGAGGCCATGGACCGGGCCTACGCGGAGCTCGCGGACTACGAGGCGGCCTGGACGATCGACGGCTTCGCGCTGTACGAGCAGGGCGCCGACGGCGTGTGGCGGCTGGAGCGGGATTTCCCTTTCGGACGGACTGACGGGGAGCCCCCGCCACCGACCGCCACCGCCGTCCCGCAGGAGACCGCCCCCGCAGCCGTCCCGCAGCAGACGGGCGCCGCGCGCCCGGCGGCGCCCACCGCCTGACCGCGCTCCCCGGGACCGCGCCATCGCCCCATTTCACCCGTCCGGGTGAGGCGTAGGTGGGCCCGCCGGATGGTAGTGGTTGATCATGGACTGGCTCACTCGGCTTCCCCTGATCGGCCCACTGGCCGGGAAGGCGACGCGTACGCACGCCTGGCGCTCGTACGAGACCCTCGACCGGGTGAAGTGGACCCGGCTCGCCGCCGCGATCACGTTCACCAGCTTCATCGCCCTCTTCCCGCTGCTCACCCTGGGCGCGGCCGTCGCGGCGGTCATACTGACCGACGACCAGACGCGCGACCTCGAACAGCGCCTCACCGAGCAGGTGCCCGGCATCTCCGGGAGCCTCGACATCCAGGGCCTCGTCGACAACGCCGGCACCGTCGGGCTCGTCGCGGCGACCCTGCTGCTGTTCACCGGCATCAGCTGGGTGAGCGCGCTGCGGGAGTGCCTCAGGGCGGTGTGGGAGCTCGACGAGGCCCCCGGCAACCCCCTGCTGCTCAAGGCCAAGGACGCGGTGCTCCTGGTGGGCCTGGGCGGGGTCTTCCTGCTGTCGGCGGCCTGCTCGGCGTTCGCGTCGGCGGCCGCGGGCTGGGCGGTCGACAAGGCCGGCCTGGGCGGCGTCGGGGCCCTGCTGACAGTGGCGGGCTTCTGCGCCGCCGTCTTCGCCGACTTCCTCATGATGATGTTCGTGCTGTCCCGCCTGCCCGACGTCCACCCGGGACGGCGCCGCCTCGTGGTGGGCGCGCTGATCGGGGCGTTCGGCTTCGAGCTGCTCAAGCTGGTGCTGAGCGGCTATCTGCAAGGGGTGGCGGGCAGGAGCATGTACGGGGCGTTCGGCACGCCGGTCGCGCTGCTGCTGTGGATCAACTTCACGGCGAAGCTGACGCTCTTCTGCGCGGCGTGGACGGCGACGGACGCGCGGGCGACGGACGCGCCGGCGGCGGACGGGGTCGAGGACCCCGGCCGCCGCCGTCGTGACTAGGGAGTCAGGGCGTGCCGTCGGGCGTGCCGGGCGGCGGACCCTCGGGCTTGCTGGGGAGGGTGTCCGGCTTCGCCGGGGGCTCGGTCGCGGCCGGCGAGCGGTGCCGGGCGCGGGCCGGCAGCGGGTGCCGCCGGTTGACCACGTACCCGGCGGCCGCCAGCAGCGCCAGCGCCGCGCCGGTGAGGCCGACCGCCGTCCACATGCCGTCGCCGCCCCCGGTGACCGAGGCCTGGCCGCTCTGGCCGTTGCGCCCGTCGCCGTTCCCGCCCGACGCGCCGGCCGCGCCCTTGGGCGTCACCAGCACGCCGACCGGCTTCACGTGCCCGGCCGCCTCGAAGCCCCAGTCCAGCAGCCGCGCGGTCTCCTTGTAGACCTGGTTGGGCTCCTTGATGTCCGGGTTCATGACGGTCACCAGGAGCTTGCGGCCGTCGTGCTGGGCGACGCCGGTGAAGGTGTTGCCGGCGTTGGTGGTGGACCCGTTCTTCACGCCCGCCATGCCCTTGTACGCGGGAATGCCCTGGCCGGTCAGCAGCCGGTTGGTGTTGGTGATGGGGAACGTCTCGCGCGTCTTGCCCGGCTTCTCCTCGCCCGGGAACTGCGCGCTGGCCGTCGAGCAGTACTCCCGGAAGTCCGCCTTCTGCAGCCCCGAGCGCGCGAAGAGCGTCAGGTCGTAGGCGCTGGAGACCTGCCCGTCGGCGTCGTAGCCGTCGGGCGTGACGACGTGGGTGTCGAAGGCCTGGAGGTCGTCGGCGTGGGCCTGCATGTCCTTGACGGTCCGGTCGATGCCGCCGTTCATCGCGGACAGCACGTGCACCGCGTCGTTGCCCGAACGGAGGAACACCCCCAGCCACATGTCGTGGACGGAGTACGAGGAGTCCTCCTTGATCCCGACCGCGCTGCTGCCCTCGCCCATGCCCTCCAGCTCGGAGGGCTTCACCCGGTGCTTCTCGTTCTTGGGCAGCTTGGGGAGCACCGTGTCGGCGAAGAGCATCTTCAGGGTGGAGGCCGGGGGGAGCCGCCAGTGGGCGTTGCGGGCGGCCAGGATCTCGCCCGACTCGGCGTCGGCGACCAGCCAGGAGTCACCGCTGAGCTCGTCCGGCAGCGCGGGTGCCCCGGGCTCGAGCCGGACCTGGGTGCCGGGCCTGCCGAGCAGCTCGCCGCCGACGGTGGACATCTTGGCGGGCGGCTGCTTCGGCGGCTGCTTGGGCGGCTTGGCCTTGCCGTCGGCCGGGGTCGCGCCGGTGCTCGGGCCGGTGCTCTGACCGGCGCTCGGGCCGGAGCTGGGGTTCGGCCCGGGGGTGGCCGGGGCCGGGCTGGCGGCCGCCAGCGGAAGCAGCAGCGAGGCGCCGGTCGCCAGCGCGGTGGCGGCGATGACGGCGCCGGGGCGTCGGCGGCTCGTCGCGGAGTACCGCGCGGCGGGACGCGGCGGGGGTGAGGTCTTCGTCGGCACGCTGGTGAACGTACCTCCACGCCCTGTGACGGGTGACGGCGCCTCACGGCGGGCCCGCGTCGAGGACCCGATAGGACCAGTGCGCGAGGCGAAACGCATACTGAAACCCATGGTGAAGTCTTCCGGGGAAGCGGCCCCCCGAACCCCCGCGACCCTCTCTCGTCCCGTGTCCTGGTTCCTGCTCGCGTTCGGGGTGTGGAGCTGGTTCATCTGGATCACCTTCGTCAAGAACCTCTGGAAGGACGGCAGCGGGCTCGCCTTCGACGACGCCGGTGATCCGACCGCGTACTTCTGGGTGCATCTGCTGCTCGCGATCACCTCGTTTCTTCTGGGGACGGCTGTCGGGATCATCGGGTTGCGTGGCGTGAGGGCGTTGCGGCGCAGCTCATAGGAACGCCCATAAGGGACGTCGCCCGCCCGCTCGGCGAGGCCCCCTCACCCAAGTCGGCGATCACTTGGCCGATTCCCAGGACGTACGCGCGTTCGTGTGTTTACCGTGATGCGCATCACTGGGCGGGAGGGGGCGCAGGCGATGCGCGGTGTCCGAATTCGGGTGGGTTCGATCGGTGTGGCGGCGTTGCTGGTGGCTGCCGTCGGCGGCTGCGAGATCACTCAGGGGGGTGGATCCGGCCAAAGACCGATCAGCGTCGGGACGACCGACCGGGTGAGCACGCTCGACCCGGCGGGCGCGTACGACGCGGGCTCGTGGGCGCTGTACAGCAACATCTACCAGTCGCTGCTGACGTACGAGCCGGGCTCCAGCACCCCGGTGCCGGACGCCGCGCGGCGCTGCGGCTTCACGGGTGACGACTTACGCACGTACGTCTGTGAGCTGCGGCCCGGTCTGAAGTTCGGCAACGGGCATCCGCTGACGGCGGCCGACGTGAAGTTCACCTTCGACCGCATCGTCCGGATCAAGTCCCCGCAGGGGCCGGAGTCGCTGGTCGAGACCCTGAGGTCGGTGGACGCGTCGGCGTCCGGGGACACGGTGACGTTCCGGCTGAAGGTGCCGGACGCCACCTTCCCCTTCAAGATCGCCACGGGTGGTGGCTCGATCGTCGACAGCCGGGTCTACCCGGCCGACCGGCTGCGCACCGGCAACGCCGCCGACGGCTCCGGCCCGTACGCCCTCGACTCCTACACGGCGGGCGCGACCGCCGGACTCAAGCCCAACAAGTACTACCGCGGGGCGATGAAGAAGCCCGGCGAAGACGTCACCGTCCGCTACTTCACCGACCCCGCCCGGCTGGGCGAGGCCTGGGAGCGCCGCTCCCTCGACGTCGTCGGCCGCCAGCTGCCGCCCGCCGACCTCGCCAAGCTCTCGCCGTCCGAGACGTCCTTCCGCGTCAGCGAGACCACGGCGGCCAACGTGCGCGCCCTCGTCTTCAACCTCCGCGACGGCAGCCCCATGAAGAACCAGGCCGTACGGCAGGCGATCGCGGCGGTCACCGACCGCGACGGCCTCGCCCGGGACGTCCATCTGCGCACCGTCGAACCCCTGTACTCCCTCATCCCCCAGGGCATCACCGGCCACACGACCTCCTTCTACGACACCTACCCCCAGCCCGACACGTCCCTGGCCACCCGCCTCCTGTCCCGCGCCGGCGTGGCCACCCCGGTCCGCTTCACCCTCGCCTACTCGCAGGGCGTCGCCACGGACAAGGAGGCGACCCTGCTGAAGAAGCAGCTCGAGGCGACGGGCCTGTTCCAGGTGGATACGCGGTACGTGGGCTGGACCGAGTTCCAGAAGGGCTACGCCAAGGGTGCCTACGACGCGTACACCATCAGCTGGGTGGCCGACTTCCCCGACCCCGACACGTTCACGACCCCCCTGGTAGGCGCAGGCAACGCCCTCCACACGGGCTACTCCAGCCCCCGCATCGACACCCTCATCCGCGCCACCCAACGCAACCCCGAACGCGCCCGCGTGGCCACGGACTTCCGCGGCATCCAACGCCTGGTCGCCGAGGACGTCCCCCTGGTCCCCCTCTGGCAGAAAAAGGACTACGCCCTCAGCACGAAGTCCGTCTCGGGCGTCCAGTATTTGTCGGACGGCACGGGCATCTGGCGGCTTTGGGAGCTGGGGAGGATCTAGGCGGGCTCGACCCTCCGCGACCGCGCCCCGAGCCGCCCCGCACAATGGGGCGGGGGCGGTGCGGCCGTGCCGCCCGGGGTGTGGGACCGCGACGGGGGATCGGAATGCAGAACACCAACGGTGAGGTTCTCGGCGCGGCCGTGGTGGTCGTCGGCGCCGTGGTGATACGTCGCCAGCTGCGGACCAGGCCGGTGCGGCGAAACGGTTCGCTGGTCGTTCCGGCGTTCCTGGGCGTCCTGGGCGTCCTCGGGATCGCCTTCGGTATCGCCTCGGTCGTCAAGGAACACCCCCTGACCACGCTGCCCGTCCTCCTCCTGGCCGCCAGCCTCGCCATCGCCGCCGGCTTCGGCGCGATCAGGTCCCGGACGGTACGGGTCTGGCGCGACCCCGAAGGCACGGTCCTCCGCAAGGGCACGGCGGCCACCACCGCCCTGTGGCTGGCCTCGCTGGCCGTCCACCTCGGCCTGGGCCTGTGGATCGACCACGAGAACGGCACCGGCCTTCTGGGCACCACGTCCCTCTACGCGTACGTGGCGGTCGGCCTGCTGACCCAGAACCTCCTGGTCCGAGGGCGCGCGGCCGCGCTGTGACCGGCCGCTGCTGTGGCGAAGCAGCACTCGGCTGTGCCCACCAAGCGAGCACGAAGCCGGAGAGGACGAAGAAGAAAGGGATCGCCGAAGGGCTGGTATCGGGGACAACGGGATCACAGTGGATGAACCTCTGCCTCGATCGACGATGAGAAGCCCTGCCGTCCGTTCCTGGGGCGGCAGGGCTCGTTCTGTGCTCTGAGGGCGGGTCAGCCGACGAGCTGCACTTCGTTGTGCGTTCCGTTCGCGTCCACGCCGGGGTAGTAGCTCAGGTTGCCGTTGCTCCAACGGATGAGAATGTCGTTGGGGCGGTTCGAGGCGGCGGTGAAGGAGCCGACCGTGAGGATCTGGGCGTTCTTCCAGGCCGACTGGTCGGGGCGGATACGGATGCGGCCGTGGTACCCGGCGGTGTCCACGCCGGGGAAGAGGCTGGTGTTCCCGTCGTTCCAGCGGATCACGAGGTCGGCGGTCTTGCCACCGGTGAACTCGCCCGAGCTGATCTGTGCGGCCTCGGTCCAGCCCTTGTCCGCGTTGGTCAGCTGAGACTCCTTGCCGACACCGTTGACGTCGGTGTCGGAGTACATCGACGTCGAGCCGTTGTCCCACAGGACGAGCAGGTCGTCACGCAGAGCGTTGGCGGTGTAGCGGCCGGCCGTGATCAGACGGGCACGCTTCCAGGTGTCGCTGTAGGCGAGCGTCTTCTCGTCGTGGAAGCCGTTCTGGTCCACGTGCGTGTAGGTCGAGAGCTTGCCGTTCGCCCAGCGCACTGTGATCCCGTCTGAACCGGTGTCGGTGAAGCTGCCACCGGTGATGGCGCGGGCGTCCTTCCAGTAGCTGCCGGCAGGGGCGACCTTGTACTCGGCGGAGTACGGGTACTTGGGATCGTTGTGGTCGGCGCCCTGGTAGAGGCTCGCGGAGCCGTCGTTCCAGACCACGAAGAGGTCCATGCGGCGCTTGTTGCCGGCCGACTGGCCGGTGAAGTAGCCGGACGCCATGTGGGCGGCGTTCTTCCAGTTGGCGCGGGGAAGGACGTCGCGGGAGGTGACGGTCTGGATCCAGGCGGCGAGGTCGTCGACGCGCGTGTCGACGGCGTTCTTACGGGTCTCGGCCTCGTCGGTACCGAAGCAGCCGCCCTGCCCGGAAGTGCTGTGCACGCCGACGAGCTCGTACCGGCCGCCGATGTCGCGGAACGCGGGACCACCGGTGTCGCCCTGACACACCACCGCGTCGCCGGACTTGCCGGTGAGGCCAAGGGTGGTGTTCTTGACCGAGTCGAGCGTGAACTTCGCGTAGTGCAGGCGGTCCGGCACCCACTCGTCCTTGGTGCGGCCGTAGCCGGCGACCCACAGGTCCTCGCCCGGCAGAGGCGCGCTGAAGCCGAGCCCGGCAGGCGTGACGCCGGTGACCGGCGTGGCCAGCCTCGCCAGCACCAGGTCGCGGTCCTCGCGCGGCACGAGCTCCACGACGTCCACCACACTGCCGTTGTCACGGGTGAGGTCGGTACGGCCGACGGTGGCCGTGGTCTTCAGCTTCGGTGCGCCCGCGGGGACCTTTAAGTCCTGGGCCGGATTGTCGGCGAAGCAACTGGCGGCGGTGACCAGCCACTGCTGCTCGACCAGCGCTGCCGAGCAGCTCCGCTGACCACCGCCGATGTCGAGCTTCGCGGTGAACGCGTACGTACCGTCCTTGGCCGTCTCACCGACGACCGCGTTCGCCGGGGCGGCGGTCAGCAGGCCCGCCGTGACGGCGGAGGCGAGGATCCCGGTCATCCACGCGGTGCGCGGACGTATGGCAGGCATGTGGTTCTTCCTTCGGAGTGAGTACTCAGCGCACGAGTGGTGCCGAGCGATACGTGTCGGTGAGGGCTGGGATGGCCGAGGCTGTGTCAGGCCGTGACGCGGAGCTCGACCAGCACGGCGGGGCTGCCCGGCGGGTTGGTGCCCTGGCCGACGGACTCACCGTCGTTCTTGGCGATGTTGACGCTCGTGGTCTTGCCGTCGGCGGTGAGGCTGGCGCGCACGGCGTAGTCGCCCGTGGCGATGTGGAAGACCTTCGGCACCTCCAGGGAGAGGTACCCGGTCTTGCCGGTGCCGGTGACCCTGAAGCAGAACCGGCCCTGATCCGGCAGATCCGCCTGCAGTGACACGACGACGATGTCGGTGGTAGTGGCGCAGTTGGCCAGAAGAATGTGTCCGTCGCCCTTGCGGAGGGCTATGCCCCGCTCCTTGAGGATCTTGGCGGCGTTGGGGTAGTCGAACGTCTCCACGGCCGACGGCAGGGCGGGGTCGTCCGCAGGGGCCGGAGTGGCTGAGGCGTTGCTGAGGGCGGAGCCTGCCATGAGCAGGGAGACTGCCCCGCCGGCGGCTGCGAACAGGGTTCTGCGCACGTGAGATATCACCAGAGAATCCTTACGTGGTTCCGCAACGGAAGAGACCATTCCGTAATAGTGAAATAAAGACGGTCGGCCGCGAACCTACCATTCCTGCGGACTTTGCCAGTTATTGACGGTGACTCAGAGTTATAGTGCGAGATTGTTGAGATGTTACTTGCGGTGCACTCATGGCGTGGGCATGACTAGTTGTCAAGGTCTCTCGCTCGCGATGAAACGAAATCAAGCCTCTGAGCTGCGAAGTTTTCGGCCATGGCCGGTCGGTGCGGGAGCTCGGGGCGGCTATGCTCGCCGCGCCGAATGGCGCAGAACCTCAACTGACCGGAGTTACCTGAACAGTGAGAGAAAACCTCTACTTGGCGAGAGGCGGAAGACATCAGACGCTGCTCATCCGATTGCTGCGTCTAATCCTCCTGCCTTTAGCGCTTCTGGTGTCCTTAATAGGAGCCCCCTCTGCCGCGGCGGGGGAATCGCCTGACGACGACGACTTACCTGACCTGAATCCGGTCACGGATCGCGGTCGCATCGTCGAGCTGTGGGTCCGGGGCGGGCCCGCCACCAAGGCAGCCGCCGAGGCTGCGCTCGTGGGCACGGACGCCGATGTTCGAAAGTTCCTGGACAGCGAGAAGGACGTCGCCGAGCTCAGTGACGACCGCGTCGACGCGAGTCGCATTTTCGCAGTCGGAGGGCCCGAAGTACGCGAGGCCGCCCACAAAGCGCTCATCGGCTCCACGGAGGAGCTGCGCACGTTCCTGAAGGACGGCTGGAAAGCGCCGTATGAGCGGGACCAGCGGCTTCAAGCGGCTCAAGTCATCGACAGCGGTGGCCCGGCAGTCAAGGAAGCCGGCGAGAAGGCGCTCAAGGGATCAGCCGAGGATGTCGGAAAGTTCCTCGAAGACACCCAGTACCCGGCCAAGGAAGCCGACGACCGGCTCCAGCTCGTACAGATCATGAGTGCGGGAGGACCCGCGACCAAGGAAGCCGGCAGGGTCGCGCTCAACGGATCCATCCAGGACGTACGCGAGTTCCTGAACGTTGGTCAGCACATCGCCCGTAACCGCGACCAGGAGCGGGCGACCGTCACGCAGCTCGCGAAGCAGGCCACGGACGCCGCGAAGATCGCCAAGAGTCAGACCGAGGCGGCGAAGACGGCTTCGGAACGAGCCGTAAAGGCCTCGAAGTTGGCCAAGGAACAGGCGAAGAAGGCCGCGGAGGAGACCAGGGAAGCGGGCAAGGAGGCGGGCCGGGCGGCTGGCGCCGCCGGCCGCGCTGCCCGTGCCGCGCAGGGAGCCGCGGACGCGGCGCAGGAGGCCATCGGCGCTGCCCAGGCCGCCAACTATGCGGCGCGGATGGCATCGACCGCGGCGGCAAATGCTGCCGCGGCAGCTGCTGGAGCGGCGGAAGCCGCCGCACGAGCTCGCAGTGCGGCCGGTGCGGCGGCGAATGACGCCAGCGGTGCTGCGGCCGCGCGTCAGGCAGCGGAGGACGCTTTCACTGCCGCGGAGGCGGTGGAGAGTTCGAAGATAGCGGCCAAGCAGGTCGAGGTGGCCGCTCGTGCGGCTGCCGCGGCGGCTGGTGCGGCAGCGAGTGCCGCGTCCAATGCTGGAGAGGCGGCTGATGCGGCCGACGAGGCCGGCGGATTGGCCGACGAGGCAAGTTCCGAGGCAGCCCGAGCCCGGGCATGGGCCGCCACGGCTCGCAGCCGGGCCGGACAGGCGGCCCGAGCGGCCCAGCAGGCACAGCAGTTGGCCAACGCCGCTGCGGATGCCGCAAGCGAGGCGGCAGAGGCGGCCGACAAGGCGGCCGTGCACGCCCGTAACGCGGGGAAGGCCGCCGAAGAGGCTGCGAAGCACGCCGGCGAATCGGCGACAGCGGCCAAACAGTCCACGGAGCACGCCACCGAGGCCAAGAAGGCTGCCAATGTGGCGGCCGACGCAGTGACCACCGCGGGTAAGGTCCAGGCGGTTGCACGCGACGTCGAGTCCGCTGAGCTCAAGACCCGGACCGAAGCGAGGGTCGAGCAGGCTCGGTCGCTCAGGCAGGCCGACGAACAACGCAAGGCCGAAGCCTCCCGCGTGGCCAAGGAGAGCAAGGAGCTCGACGAAGAGGCGGTAAGACTGGCCGTCGAAGCGGCCAAGCCGGAGACGGAGACCAAGGATCTCGCGGCGACGGGCCGCAAGTTCGCCGTCGCGACGGCGAAGTCTCGCGGGCCCTGGAGCCGTGCTGCGGCCAAGACTGCTCTCGCGGGGTCCGACGACGCTGTGCGTGAGTACCTGAAGACCGGCTGGAAGGCGGCTGTTCAGGAGGACGAGCGAGCGAACGTTCAGAAGCTGGCGGCGGAGAGCCGCTTGGAAGGGGTTCGATCTGCGGCCAAGGAAGCGCTCAAGGGAGATTCGAAGCAGATCTCGGAGTTCCTCCGCAATGGACAGCATCAGGCCGCACTGACCGACTACCGCCTGCGGACGGCGCAGATCTCCGACAAGGCGGGCCCGGAGGTCAAACGTGCTGCGGTCGCTGCCCTGAAGGACGGCACGGCAGGCAAGCTCCGAGGGTTCCTCAGCGAGGGCCAGCATGTCGCCCGGGAGGCCGACGAGCGCTTGCGTGCCGCTCAACTGTTCGACAGCGGTGGTCCCGAGACGAAGGCTGCCGCGAAGGTCGCCCTGGAGAGCCCGCGTCAGCTCCTGCATCAGTTCATCACGGTCGGTCAGTACATGACCGCTCGACAGGACCACCTGACAGCGACGCACATCGCCATCGTCAAGAAGACGATCGCTGAGGCTGCACTGGCCGCGGCCTCAGCGAAGAAGGATGCCGCCGAAGCCGCGGTAGTGGCGGCAAATGCCAACGCCGCCAAGGATGAGGCGGTCAAGGCCGCACAGGATGCCAAAGACTCGGCCGGCGTGGCGAAGGGGTATGCCGAGGAGGCGCGCGGCCACGCCAAGCGGGCCGAGGCATCGGCAGCGGACGCTGCCCAGTCGGCGCAAACGGCCACCCAGGCGGCGGCATCAGCCGAGGTGGACGCCCAGGCGGCGGAATCTTCGGCGGCACAGGCGGACGCCTCAGCCGCGTGGGCGCGGCAGTCCGCGGACGACGCCTATGCCTCGGCCTCTGCCGCATACGCCCTCGCGGTGCAGGCAGGTGAGGACGCCGAGGCGGCGAAGGTCGCGTATGCCAAGGTCAAGGCACGCGTCGCGACGCTCGAGTTCGAGGAACGCCAGAAGGCACTCGACAAGCAGATCGCCGAGGATACGAAGAAGGAAGAGGCCGACGCCAGAAAGCGAGAGGAGGCCGCACGGAAGAAGGCCCGGGAAGTCGAGGAGCAGGCTGACGACGAGCCTCTCACCGACCTTGAACGCCGGTGCATGAACGCAAAGTGGTGGGACCTGCGCTGCGACGACATGTACATCATCGTGAAGACGATGTTTGTGGATGACGTAATCGACTGCGCGAAGGGTCCCGACTTAAATCAAGCTTGCCTGATGGCCGCTATGGGATTCCTTCCAGAGGCCAAGCTCTCAAAGCTCAAGAATGTCGAAAAATTCGCGGAATCCACGCGAATCGGTGAGATTTCGAGAGTTTCGGAGATTGCGCACCGTGCCGCAGGGGATCCCTCGAAGATCTTTATCAAGGATAAGCATATGGCTGACTTCAATGGGAGGTTTGCCAAGTTCAACTCAACGAGCAAAATTGAAATTCAACAGTGGGTGGCGGAGGGGCTGAAATCGAACAGGGCAGTGTTTAAGCCGAATACCGCTGACGCGTCCTTCAAGGTCGAGGTGGACATGGGTAGGTCGGTGGGTACCAAGGGGCAGAGAGGTATTAGGATCATGGTCAATGATGAAGGGCGTGTATTCAATGCCTTCCCGTTTAATCCGTAGCTCGAAGGAGAAGAGGCGTGCGCATCTCGTACGAGAATTTTACGACGAGGGATCTTTGTGGACGTTCTCTCGGCGAGCTTTTGGTTCACATTGAAGGGGATCTGACGGTAAGTGACGGAAGCCGGGTACTCTATGCGGAGGCGCTGTTCCCGGTTGCGGAGTTGGCTATGGAGCTGGCTTCGTGGCTTCCGTCCATGGGGGAGGGTGGAGATTTTCAGTTCAAATCAATTTCCTTCGAGGAGATTGGTTCCGTTCGTGTCGTGAAGCGAGATGGAGGGTGGTCGGTGGGTTCTATTTTCGAGCCCGACTCGTGGAGTCGTCCAGTCGCCTGGAGTGCAATTTGCGAGGAGATTGAGCGCTTCGTTGCATCTGTTCGCGAAGACGTTGAATCGGCGGGAATCGATTCTGGATTCATTTCGTGAAAAGTTTGTCGCTAGCGCGTAGCGAGTGAAGCAGTTTTGTGTGAGGTGATTATCATAGTTCACCTCATGCGTAAAGCCCTCCGGCCCCTTTGGGGCTGGAGGGCTTTTTCTTGATCGGTCTTTTGCTGTGGCGCCTCAATCCAACGTGTCGCTCGTCGCGTGCCTCTTTCGCCCGGCTCTGCAGGTCGACTCACGCCAAGAGGTCGCGTCCGGTTCGGCGCGTGCGACCCCGTCGGGCTACCGGAGCAGCCTCACCCTCCACGGCCAACTGTCGAGCTCTAAGCTGCTCGTCCTCAAGGGCGCCGACCCGGCACGTCCTCTAGGGCAACGACTGCGTGGACGGCAAGGCCAACACCTGCCTGGCCACAGGGCGACTGCCCGCCGAGGACCAGGCCTGCGTCAAGCAGGCCGGCTGACGGACGTCACGAACGTGTGCCAGGCGGCTGCGGGGAAGGCGAGGTAGGGACCGGCGGGGCGTTTGCTGTCGCGGACGGGTATCGCCTCGCCGGGTATGTTGTCGGCCACCTCCAGGCAGTCGCCGCCCCCGCCATTGCTGTACGTGGATTTCCGCCAGACGGCGTTCCTCAGTTCGGCGCTGGTCTGCATGTGCTGAAGTCCTCCATCGCCCTTTCGAGCCAAACGGTTGACGCGATCGGGGGGAGCGCCGAGGCGTGCAGAAGATCGTATCGATGTGAGTGCCTCGCAACCGCTGCGCCGTCTTCCACGAGCTCGCTGTGGTGGTCACCTTCGAGGTAGACCACGTCCGGTGCGTTGTGGAAGGAGAGCACGGTCAGCGAACCGCCGAGAGCTGAGTGGCCGCCGACTGTGAATGGCATGATCTGCACCTCGATGTTCGGGGCCTGGATCGCCTCGAGCACGCGCGCCAGCTGTTCGCGCATGGCCGCCGTTCCGCCGACAGGGCGTCGCAGCACTGCTTCGTCGAGCACCGCCCACAGCAGTGGTGGTGTCTCCCCGGACAAAATGGACTGCCGATTCAGTCGGGCCGCGACCTGCTCTTCGATCTCGTCCGCACTACGCCAGGGCTGCCCGAGACGCAGCACTTCCCGGGCGTACGCCTCGGTTTGCAGCAGTCCTGGGAAGACGTGCGCCATGTACTTGTGCATGGAGGTCGCCTTGGCCTCATATTCCACGAACTTTTGCGCCCAGTTCGGGAAGGGCGTCCGGCGTGCGTGAGTCCACAGATCCGACAGGTCGCCGTCCGCCTCCAGCAGCTTGTCCAGGCGGTCCGAGACGTTCTTCGGTGGCGTCTCCTTGCCCAGCTCGAACTGGGCGATCCGGCTGTGGGCGATGTACATCCGTTCGCCGAGCTCCCGCTGCGTCCACCCGGCGCGCACGCGCAGCTTGCGCAACTTCGCCCCGTACAGGGCCGCCAGAGACGCTGACGGGTCAAGTTCTTTCGGTGGCGGCACCGTTGTCACCCGTTTTCGCTTCGGAAGGCCGAAAGCCGTTCCCCCTGGTGAGCGTAGCTCCGCGACTCGAAGCTGGGAACCGGAACCGGACCAGACAGAACCGACGAGGTAACCCGCCCATGAACTCAGAGACCATCCGGCTGGCCGCCGCGCGCGTGGCCGTCGAGCTGCATGACGCGATGCGTGCGCACGGGTACGCCGTGCAGGTCGTGCCGGAGCCGCCGGTGCACGGGGAACCGTATGTGACCTTCCTGAGTGCGCTGCGGGAGGACGAGGCTCGGCTGATCGCGCAGGCGCTCCGCGCGTATCCGGCGGCGGAGACGCGCAGTCGGGGCTGTGAGGAGTGCCGCGTCATCAAGCGGGACTGGGCCGCCGCCCGGCGGGCCGGTGATCGTGAGGGCTCCGCCGCGCTCGCGTGGAGCATGGGGAAGCATCAGCGGCGGTCGCACTCCTGAACGATGATTAGCCGTAAAGGAGTTGTTGTGCCCGGAATGGGTCGTTCAGGCTTGCGAGCGCATTACGTTTGCGCATGAAGCGACCCCCTGGCCGGCGGCAACCGGCTTCGGGGGTCTACACCCACGCGGAAGGGCCTCCACGCGCATGCAGAAGCAGGGTAGCGGTCCCATGAGCTCCTACACACGGGTTCCCCACGAGATCATCCGGCACCCCCGGCTGTCCTCAGCGGCCATTCGACTCCTCATCTACTCGCTCTCCCTCCCTCCCGGCGTCGACATCTCCCTCTCTGAAGTGGGCCTGCGCGTCGGTATCAAGAAGGCCGCCTTCACGCGCGCCAAAAGAGAGTTGATCGCCGAGCGGTACTTCCACGAGTGGCGTGAGCAAGGGCCCGGTGGTCGCTGGCATACCGTCCAGCTCATCTCGAACGTCCCCCTGTCGCCCGAAGAGGCCTCCGCCGCACGGGTCGACACCGACCGGGATGACGACACGCCACCGACTGCCCTACCCCCGGCCGTCGGTCACCCGGACCCCCAGGACGTCGGCCGTCAAACCCCCCAGGACAACACCACGGGGGAGAAGACTTCCCACCCTCCCCACCACCCCGGCGCCGCCACCGAACGCGGCGCCCAGGCCCTCTCCCTCGTCACCCGCCACGAGCGCCGCCTCCGCCTCACCCGGCACGACGTCGCCGCCCTCGCGCCCCTCGCCGACCAGTGGTTGCTGCGCGGGGCCGGGCTCGGGGAGATGCGGGAGGCGCTCACCGCCGGGTTGCCCGAGGAGATCCGCTCCCCACGCGGGCTCCTGCGCAACCGCCTGCTGCGCAAGATGCCCGAGGCGCCGCCCCTCGGCCCGGCCGCCGCCGCGCCCGAGCGGCAGCCCGCCCTCCGGCCCTGCGCGGGTGGCTGCGGCCGCGTCATCCGGCCCGTCGCAGGGGAGGCCGCCTGCCGGGACTGCCGCTACGAGCAGGCCACGGCCGTGCCCGCCGCCGACGTCTCCGGTGCCGTCTCCGCCACCCTCCGCGGCATCGCCGCCGTCCGTGCCGCCCTCGCCACGTAGCATCCGGTCCCTACAGACCCTTCCGGTCCAGGAATTCCGTGATCAGCTTCTGCCACTCCTCCGGCCGTTCGGCCATCGGGACGTGGCCCGCGTCGATCTCGGCGTACTCGGCGCCCGGGATGTGGTCCGCCAGGTAGCGGGAATGGACGGGGGAGACCAGAGTGTCCTGGGTGGGGGCGATGACCAGCGTCGGCACCGTGATGCCCGCCAGGTCGGCCCTGGTGTCCGCGGTGCGGACGGCACCGGCCTGCTCGGAGGCGCCCGGCGGGACGGTCGTGGCGATCACGTCGAGGAACGCGCCGACCTGGTCCTCCGGCAGGGCGTTGTAGAAGTCCTCGCCGAAGCCCGACAGGGCGATGAAGCGTGCGAACGCCTGCATGTCGCCCTCGGCCAGCAGCTTCTGCCAGAGGTCGAGGGAGGCCCGCGTCCGGTTGTCGGGGCGGGCCAGGCCCGCCGTCAGCACCAGGCCGCGTACGCGCTCCGGGTGGCGGGCCGCGGCCCGTACGGACACCAGCGTGCCCAGCGAGTAGCCGATCAGCGTGAAGGTCTCCAGGCCCGCCCGGTCGGCCTCGGCGACGATCGCGTCGGCCAGCAGGTCGACGGTGAGTTCGCCCGTGGCGCGCGGCGTGGCGCCCGAGCCCGGGTAGTCGGGGGCGACGACGGTGTGGGAGGCGGCCAGGGCCGGGAGGACGGGCGCGTAGTTGCCCTGGATGCTGCCGCCCGCGCCGTGCGCCAGGAGCAGACCGGGGCCGGAGCCGGTGACGGTCGTGGACAGCGCGGGAAGCGGTGCGGAAATCGGTGCGGAGACCGGTGCGGAGATCGGTGCGGGAATCTGCGTCATGCCCCAGAGGTTGCCGTATGACATCAGTGTCAAGGTCAAGTCCTGCGATGGGGAGTCGCGCATGCGCATCGGTGAGCTGTCACGTCGTACCGGAGTGAGTCCCCGGCTCCTGCGCTACTACGAGCAGCAGGGCCTGCTCCGGTCCGAGCGCGACACCAACGGCTACCGCCGCTACCACCCCGACGCCGCCGAACGCGTCACCCGCATCCGCGAGCTCCTCGACGCCGGTATGACCACCGAGGTCATCGCCACCCTGCTGCCCTGCGCCCAGGGCGGCCCCGGGCTCGTCTCCTGCTCCCACTCCGTCCAGGTGATCGACGATCAACTCGCCCGCGTCGAGGAGCAGATGGCCGAGCTGCTGCGCCGGAAGGAGGCCCTGCGCGGGGTGACCGAGGCCATGGAGGTGCGCCGTCGCGAGGACGAGGCACTGGCGATGACGGCCCTGCGGTCCGCCTGACCTGCGCGTACGCCCGCTCCACCGCCCGTTGTCAGTGGGCTCCCCTACTGTCTGTCACATGGCAAAGACGACATCGGGGGAGTGCCGTGAAGCCTGGGCCGAGGAGCTCGGGCGGGAGCACGTCACCCACAGCTTCCACCATCCCGTGTGGCAAAGGGTGACCGCCGCCCTCGACGCCGGGCAGCGGCTGCCGGACCACGCCGTCGCCACGTTGCGCCGCACGTGTCTCTTCAACCAGAACTGGCCCCGCGCATACCTGGACCCCGTCGCCGCTCTCCAGGAACCGGTGCTCAACCCCGGTGAGGCGTGGACCGACCGGGCCCTGGCCGACGCCGCCGCCCTCGGCGGCCCCTGGCCGCGCCTGCTGGCGCACATCCTGACCGCCCGCAGCGCCCGGCCCACCCGCGCCTGGGAGAAGACCGGACGTGCGCTCCTGGACGACCTGGACGAGGAGCCCGACGCGATACGGGCGCGCCTGCTGTCCTGGCTCGCCCTCGTCGGCCGGCCCCGCACCGTGCCGTACAGCGACGACGGCTCCCACTGGGCGGACAACACCTACGACGTGTACAACGCCGACGCCCTGCGCGGTCTCGCCTGGCTGCTCGCGCTGCTGCCGGCCCACCCCGACACCGTCCGCGCGCTGGGCGCCCTCGTGGAGGACGCGCTGGGCACGGTGCCCTCCACAGGCCCCCGCAACCCCAAGGTCGCCAACGCCGGCGTCGTCGCGCTCTCCCGCGTCGACGGCCCGGACGCCCTCGCCGAGCTGACCCGGCTGGCCGGCCACGTCACCTACAAGGGCACCCTCAAGCAGATAGCCACCGCGCTCACTGCCCGCGCCGCTCAGCCGTGAACGGGCGAGGGCCCGCCTCCACCCGGGGGTGGGGACGGGCCCTCGCCGACGATCCGGAGGAACCGGAGGTCAGAAGCGGCGCGTGATGAGCGCTCGCTTCACCTCCTGGATCGCCTTCGTGACCTCGATGCCACGCGGGCACGCGTCGGTGCAGTTGAAGGTCGTGCGGCAGCGCCACACGCCGTCCTTGTCGTTCAGGATCTCCAGGCGCTGCTCGCCCGCCTCGTCACGCGAGTCGAAGATGAAGCGGTGCGCGTTGACGATCGCCGCCGGGCCGAAGTACTGGCCGTCGTTCCAGAACACCGGGCACGAGGAGGTGCACGCGGCGCACAGGATGCACTTGGTGGTGTCGTCGAAGCGCTCGCGGTCCTCGGCGGACTGCAGGCGCTCGCGCGTCGGCTCGTTGCCCTTGGTGATCAGGAACGGCATGACGTCGCGGTACGCCTGGAAGAACGGCTCCATGTCGACCACGAGGTCCTTCAGGACCGTCAGGCCCTTGATGGGCTCGACCGTGATCGGCTTGGCGGGGTTGATGTCCTTGATCAGCGTCTTGCACGCGAGGCGGTTCTTGCCGTTGATCCGCATGGCGTCGGAGCCGCAGATGCCGTGGGCGCAGGAGCGGCGGAAGGTCAGCGACCCGTCCATGTCCCACTTGATCTTGTGGAGACCGTCGAGGACGCGCTCCTTCGGGTCGATCTCGACATCGAAGTCCTCCCAGGTGGCCTCGGCGGAGACCTCCGGGTTGAACCGGCGGATGCGGAAGGTGACCGTGATGTAGGGCGAGGCCTGCGCCTCGGCCTCCACCTTCTCGAGAGTCGGGGTAGCCATCAGTACTTACGCTCCATCGGCTGGTACCGGGTCTGGACGACCGGCTTGTAGTCGAGGCGGATCGAGTCCTTGCCGTCCGCGTCGACCTCGCGGTACGCCATCGTGTGGCGCATGAAGTTGACGTCGTCGCGGTTGGGGTAGTCCTCGCGGTAGTGACCGCCGCGGGACTCCTTGCGCGCGAGCGCGGAGACGGCCATGACCTCGGCCAGGTCGAGCAGGTTGCCCAGCTCGATGGCCTCCAGGAGGTCGGTGTTGAAGCGCTTGCCCTTGTCCTGGACGGACACGTTCTTGTAGCGCTCGCGCAGCTCGGCGATCTTCTCGACGGCCGTCTTGATCGTCTGCTCGGTGCGGAAGACCATGACGTTGGCGTCCATGGTCTCCTGCAGCTCCTTGCGGAGCTCGGCGACCCGCTCGGTGCCGGTGGAGGCGCGCAGCCGCTCGACCTGGTCGACGACGAGCTGCGCCGGGTTCTCGGGGAGCTCGACGAAGTCGGCCTTCTGGGAGTAGTCCGCGGCGGCGATGCCCGCGCGACGACCGAAGACGTTGATGTCGAGCAGCGAGTTGGTGCCCAGGCGGTTGGCGCCGTGGACGGACACGCAGGCGACCTCGCCGGCGGCGTAGAGGCCGGGGACGACGGTGTCGTTGTCGGCCAGCACCTCGCCCTCGACGTTGGTCGGGATGCCGCCCATGGCGTAGTGCGCGGTGGGCTGGATCGGGATCGGGTCCGTGTAGGGCTCGATGCCGAGGTAGGTCCGGGCGAACTCGGTGATGTCCGGGAGCTTGGCGTCCAGCTGCTCCGGCGGCAGGTGGGTGAGGTCCAGGTAGACGTGGTCGCCCTCGGGACCGCAGCCGCGGCCCTCGCGGATCTCCGTGTAGATGGAGCGCGAGACGACGTCACGGGACGCGAGGTCCTTCATGACCGGCGCGTACTTCTCCATGAAGCGCTCGCCGTCCTTGTTGCGGAGGATGCCGCCCTCACCGCGGGCGCCCTCCGTCAGCAGGATGCCCATGCGCCAGATGCCCGTCGGGTGGAACTGGAAGAACTCCATGTCCTCCAGGGGCAGGCCGCGGCGGTAGCAGGCCGCCTGGCCGTCGCCCGTCAGGGTGTGGGCGTTGGAGGTCACCTTGAAGAACTTGCCGGTGCCGCCGGAGGCGTAGATGACCGACTTGGCCTGGAAGACGTGGATCTCGCCGGTGGCCAGCTCGTAGGCGACCACACCGGCGGACTTCTTGACGCCGTCGACCTCGGTGATCAGCTGGTCCAGGACGTAGAACTCGTTGAAGAACTCCACGCCCTCCTTGACGCAGTTCTGGTACAGCGTCTGGAGGATCATGTGGCCGGTGCGGTCCGCGGCGTAGCAGGACCGGCGGACCGGGGCCTCGCCGTGGTTACGGCTGTGACCGCCGAAGCGGCGCTGGTCGATGGTGCCGTCCGGGGTGCGGTTGAACGGCAGGCCCATCTTCTCGAGGTCGAGGACCGCGTCGATGGCCTCCTTCGCCAGGATCTCGGCGGCGTCCTGGTCGACCAGGTAGTCGCCACCCTTGATCGTGTCGAAGGTGTGCCACTCCCAGTTGTCCTCCTCGACGTTCGCGAGGGCCGCGGCCATGCCGCCCTGGGCGGCGCCGGTGTGGGAGCGGGTCGGGTAGAGCTTGGTGAGCACCGCGGTGCGGCTGCGCTTGGTCGACTCGATGGCCGCGCGCATGCCGGCGCCGCCGGCGCCGACGATGACGGTGTCGTACTTGTGAATCTTCATGAGTGGGTTACCTCAGTCCCTCAGCCCGTGGCCTAGCGGATGTTCGGGTCGAAGGTGAAGATCACCAGCGTGCCCAGCAGGACGGTGAACACCGTGGCGGTGTACAGCAGCATCTTCAGCCAGAAGCGGGTGGTGTCCCGCTCGGCGTAGTCGTTGATGACCGTACGCAGGCCGTTGGCGCCGTGCAGCATCGCCAGCCACAGCATGATCAGGTCCCAGGCCTGCCAGAACGGCGAGGCCCAGCGGCCGGCCACGAAGGCGAAGCCGATCTTGCTCACGCCGCCGTCGAGGACCAGCTGGATCAGCAGGTGGCCCAGGACCAGGACGACGAGCAGGATGCCGGACAGCCGCATGAACAGCCAGCCGTACAGCTCGAAGTTCGTGCGGGTGGCCTTGGGGGTCTTCTTGGTCCGCTTGCGCGGCGCCTCGATGACGGGGGCGGGGTTGTCGACGTCGTACAGGGACACGTCGGACGCGTCGCTCACGGCGGGGGTGGTTTCAGCGGACATGTCGCGTCTCAGCTCCCGAACAGCGTGCGCAGCGTGTGCTGGAGCACGGGGTAGAAGGCGCCTGCCATCAGGACGATCCAGACACCGACGACCGTCCAGAGCATCTGCTTCTGGTAGCGCGGTCCCTTGGACCAGAAGTCCACCGCGATGACCCGGAGGCCGTTCAGCGCGTGGAAGAGGATGGCGGCCACGAGGCCGTACTCCATCAGATTGACGATGGGCGTCTTGTACGTCGCGACGACGTCGTCGTAGGCCTCGGGAGAGACGCGGACGAGAGCGGTGTCGAGGACGTGTACGAACAGGAAGAAGAAAATGAGGACGCCGGTGACTCGGTGAGCCACCCAGGACCACATACCTTCCCGGCCGCGGTACAGCGTTCCAGCCGGCACGGAAAACCCTCCGGGAGCGGGGATTGGGGCTGGCCGCCAGTCTTCTACCCATAAGGACTGCACTGTCGGTCGGGCCCGGCCGGGTACGGTCCACCGGCCCTGGCCATCGTAGCGACGCCTTCTCGGTTCGGTCTCCCGGGGTGGGCAGGTGTGATCAAACAGGCACGTACGGCCTAGGACCTCGGGCCACCTGCGGGAACCTTGTCGGAATCCTCCCGGCGTGTCTGAATGAGACTTGGGGTAATGGTGATGAATAGCAATATCTTCGCCCGGTTAGCCCCGGTAAGGGGTTCATGAGGAGGTTTGCTCCATGGGACGTACCGAACGGCCCGCAAGGATCTCCCGCCCTGCCGCCATTCGGGGCACCGTGGCCACCTGCGCGCTGGTGGTGACCATGTCCCTCATGGGCTGTCCGCGTGACGGTTCGGCCGACCGGCCCGGGAGCGACGACTCCCGCTCGGCCGGGGCCGCGGAGTCCTCCTCCTCGTCGTCCCCCTCCGCCGCCGCGCCGGCCGCCCCCGTGCCGGTGCCCGCGGCGAAGCCCGGGACCGTCCCCTCCGTACGGACGTACAACCCGCGCTCCGGCCCCGGGTGGCGGCCCGCGCCCGGCGCCCGCGTGGTCGCCGACCCCAAGGGACCGCTGGCCGACGAGGCCCGCCGGCTCGCCGAGGACCTCCGGCTGACCTCCGTCGCCGGGCCGGCGCGGGCCGGCGACGTCGAGCTGGGCCTGCGGGCCGGCCAGGGCGGCGGCCCCGAGTCCTACGAGCTGGTCGTCCAGGGCCGCAAGGTCATGATCACAGCGCCCGACGAGGCGGGTCTCTTCTACGGCACCCGCACCCTCGTCCAGGCCGTCCGCAGCGGCGGCGGCCTGCCCGAGGGGGTCCTGCGGGACGGGCCCGACCGGCCCCAGCGCGGCCTCAACCTCGACATCGCCCGCAAGTCCTTCACCGCCGGCTGGATCGAGGCCCGGCTGCGCGAGATGGCCGACCTCAAGCTCAACCAGCTCGGCCTCCACTTCTCCGACGACCAGGGCTTCCGCATCGAGTCCGCCACCCATCCCGAGGTCGTCTCGCCCGAGCACCTGACCAAGGCCGAGGTCCGGCGCGTCGTGGCCCTCGCCTCCGCCCTCCACATCACCGTCGTCCCCGAGATCGACTCGCCCGGCCACCTCGGCGCCGTCCTGGGCGCCCACCCCGGCCTCCAGCTGCGCGACGCGTCCGGGGGCGTGGCCCGGGGCGCCGTCGACGTCGCCAACCCCGAGGCCGGCCGGATCGTCGACGACCTGCTGCGCGAGTACGCCCCCCTCTTCCCCGGGCCGTACTTCCACCTCGGCGGCGACGAGTACCGCGCGCTGATGGCGAAGGACCCGCAGGCCTCCTACCCGCGCCTGGCCGAGCTGGCCCGGCAGCGGTACGGGAACGCGGGCCGGGTCCAGGACCTGGCGACGGGCTGGCTCAACGACCGGGCCGCCGTGGTGCGCGGCCTGGGCAAGACCCCCCGGGCCTGGAACGACGGATTCTTCCGCGGCGGAGTGGTCACTCCGGACAAATCCATCGAAGTCGAGTACTGGACGGGCAAGGAACTCGGCGCGCGCCCCCCGCAGGAGTACCTGAACGAGGGACGCGTGGTGATGAACCTCAACGACGAGTACCTCTACTACGTGCTCGGCCAGCCCAACGCCTTCCGCTACCCGACCGGCGAGCGCATCTACCACCAGTGGTCGCCCGCCGTCCTGCGCGGCACCGTGTCCGTCCCCACCGGACCCACCGGGGCCGACCGCGTCCCCGGCGGCCGGCTCGCCGTGTGGTGCGACCGGCCCCAGGCCCAGACCCCCGAGCAGGTCGCCGCCGGCATCCGGCTCCCGCTGGCCGCCGTGGCCCAGCGCCTCTGGGACCCCGCCACCCCGCAGCGGACATGGGCTGATTTCTCCGCTTTGGCCGGTCGCGTGCGACGTTGAGCCGAAGGGCCTAACCTCCGGGGGTGAAGCTTGCGGAGCGCGCGTCGCCCGTCCAGCTGACCCCCGGCGGTGTGCGCGCCCGCGCGCCGCGCCCAGAACGCGCATTTGAACGAGGGCCCGATGAAGATCGAATTCCTGCTGCACAACGCGTATGGCATCGGCGGCACCATCCGCTCGACCGTCAACCTCGCCGCCGCCCTCGCCGACCGGCACGAAGTGAGCATCATCAGCGTCAACCGGCCCGTCGACGAGCCGGAGCTCACCCTCGACCCCCGGGTCCGCCTGGTCCCCCTCGTCGATCTGCGCGAGGGGACCGAGAGCGACGAGTACGCGGCCCCCCTCAACCAGCAGCCCAGCGAGATCTTCCGCGACGAGCGCATCGACAACGGCCGCATGGCCGCCACCGCCCTCACCGACCAGCGCGTCGCCGCCCACCTCGCCGCCACCGACGCCGACGTCGTCATCGCCACCCGCCCCAAGCTCATCGGCTACCTCGCGAAGTACGGCGCCGACCGCCCCTACCTGCGCCTCGGCCAGGAGCACCTCACCCACGAGGCGCACGTCGCCGAGCTCCACGCCGTGATGGACCCGGCGATCGCCGCCCTCGACGCCTTCGCCACCGTCTCCGAGGCCGACGCCGGCCACTACCGCGAGGCCCTGCCCGACGCGAAGGCCCGCATCCTCGCGATCCCCAACGCCGTCCCGTCCCCCGCCGCCGCGCCCTCCGACGGCACGTCGAGGACCATCGTGTCCGCGGGCCGCCTCGTCGGCGTCAAGCGCTACGACCGCCTCATCGCCGCCTTCGCCAAGGTCGCCGCCGACCGCCCCGACTGGGACCTGCGCATCTACGGCCGCGGGCCCGCCAAGGCCAAGCTGCGCAAGCAGATCGAGGAGCTCGGCCTCTACGAGCGCGTCACGCTCATGGGCGCCCGTTCGCCCATCGAGACCGAGTGGTCCAAGGGAGCCGTCGCCGCGGTCGCCTCCGACGCCGAGTCCTTCGGTATGACCATCGTCGAGGCCATGCACGCCGGCCTGCCGGTCATCGCCACCGACTGCCCCTACGGCCCGCGCGAGATCCTCACCGACGGCACCGACGGCGTCCTCGTCCCGCTCGACGACTCCGACGCCGTCGACGCCTACGCCGACGCCCTGCTGAAGCTCACCGGCGACGCCGCCCTGCGCGCCCGCCTCGGCGCCGCCGCCCGCACCGCGGCCCACCGCTACGAGCCCGACGCCATCGCCCGGCGCTACGAGGAGCTCTTCGAGGAGCTCCGCCCTGGCAGCACCGCCCAGCCGCAGAAGAAGGGCGGCCTGCTGCGCGGCCTCTTCGGCGGCGGCCGCAAGGACCGCCGGCCCGCCACCCCCGCGGCCGCCCCGCAGGGCGACGCGCCGCACCCCGAGGCCCGCTGCGCGGTCGACACCGACGGCTCCCTCCTCGTCCGGCTGCGCGCCGAGCAGCTGACCGCCGCCGACACCCACGTCCTGCTCCGCCACCGCGGCAGCAAGGGCAAGGAGTCGGTGCGCGCGGCCCTGCCCGAGCGGCGCCCCGAGCCCGGCCAGTGGGTCGAGGCCCGCCTCGGACGCGACGCCCACACCCTGACCGAGGGCCGCTGGGACACCTACGTCGAGCGCTCCGGCGACAAGTCCCGGCGCCGGCTCGCGGCCGTGCTCGTCGAGCAGAAGGCCCTGCTGGGCCTGCCCCTCCAGCGGACTGCCAAGGGCGTCGCCGCCTGGGTGCCCTACGAGACCGCCGACGGGTTCCTCGCCGTCCGCACCTGGCTGCGCACCCACCACGTCGAGGCCGTCGAGGTGCGGGTGGACGAGGAGGGGACGACGGTCACCCTCCAGGCGTACGGGGAGGCCGTGCTGGGCGAGGGCGCCGAGCTCATCGCCCGGCTGCGCGGCGCCGACGGTTCGACCGCCGACGTCCGGGCCGACGTCGAGAACGGCACCGCCTTCCTGCCCCACGAGCCGATGGCCCGGCGCGTCCGCCCCGACGAGGAGCAGGACCTGTGGGACCTCTACGTGCGTCCGAAGGCGGGCGCCGCGCTGGTGCGACTCGGCCGGCTCACGGGCGACTTCGCCGACCGCAAGGGCATCGACACCTTCCCCGGCGCGGTGCGGGGCGCGGTGCGGCTGCGCCCGTACTTCACGGTCACGAACGACCTCACGGTCACGGTGAAGGACGCGGCGGGCGCCACGGAGGGCACGGAGGCCTGACGGCCCGGAACGAGACGGACGGAGGACGGCCGGGGCCGCCACCCCCCACAGGAGAGGCCCCGGCCGCCCGCCCGTTGCGAACCCTGGTGAGGTACGCACTTCCTACAGCGCCACGAATCGAAAATTCGTCACACCGGGGTACGCACAGGTCGGCGCACATATGGCCGGGAGCGCTCAGGCGCGGGCACGAAGACGCGTAGTATCACCCGCTCGTAGACGTTTTCCCGGTGGCCGGGACACAGGCCACCACCCTGGGGGTCAGCAGACATGTATCCGTGCGGTCATTGCCGCGCCACCGCCGTCGGCCCGGACGGGCGCTGTGCCGCCTGCGGCGCGTACCAGCAGCCGGCCGGAGCGCCGGCGACGGCCGCCGCACCGGCGTACGGCTACCCGTCGGCCGCGCCGGTGTACGGCTACCCCTCGGCCGCACCGGCGGGCATGCCCGCGCCGATGCCGGTCGGCGGGGTGGACCTGCGGCGCGGGGTGCCCATCGGGGTCATGGTGTTGCTGGGCGTGGCGGTGCTGATGGCGCTGCTGAGCGTCGCGGCGCTCGGGCAGCAGCGCAGCGCCATTCAGATGATGCTCGACGACGGCATCACGCAGGCCGCCCTCGACAAGGCCGACGACGCCGACACGTTCGACGCGGCGATGACGATCCTGACAGGCCTGACCAACCTGGCCACCGGCGTGCTGTGGGTCATCTGGTTCCGCCGGGCGCGGCTCAACGCCGAGGTCTTCGCGCCCGGCACGCACCGCTTCGGCAGCGGCTGGGCGGTGGGCTCGTGGATCACCCCGGTCGTCAGCCTCTGGTTCCCCAAGCAGATGGCGAACGACATCTACCGCGCCAGTGCCCCGGCGGGACCGCAGAGCGCGCCCAAGGGCCTGCTCAACGCCTGGTGGACGGTGTGGGTCGGCTCGTTCACGGTCGGCTTCGCCGGTCTCGTGATGGAGGCGGCGACCAAGACGGACGCCAAGCAGAAGTTCAGGGACGGGACGCTGGACCGTTCCGGCTGGGAGGACGCGGCCTCCGGGCTGCAGAACGCCCTCGCGGTCAGCGGCCTGGGGGCGCTGCTGACGGCGGTGGCCGGAGTCCTCGCCATTCTGGTGGTGCGCCAGCTGACGCGGATGCAGGAGCAGCGCGCCGCGACGGGCATGCCCTACGGTGCGATGGCACCGGCGCCGGCCCAGCCCTGGGGCCCGGCGATGCCGCCGGCCCAGCCCGGCGCCCAGCCCGGCGCCCAGCCCGGCGCCCCGTACGGAGCCCCGTACGGTCCACCGCACACCTACCAGCCCCCGCAGAATCCTTTCGGCAGTGGTCCCACGGGCACCTGAACCGCGGGCACGGTACGTGGTGCAGGATGAGAGCGTGCAGGGGGACGACGCTGAGCTGACCGACGCGGTGCGCGCGGCGCAGGGCGGGGACGAGACGGCATTCCGTACGGTCTACCGGACCGTGCACCCCCGTCTGCTCGGGTACGTGCGCACGCTGGTCGGCGAGGCCGACGCGGAGGACGTGACCTCGGAAGCGTGGCTCCAGATAGCCCGCGACCTCGAACGGTTCACCGGCGACGCCGACCGGTTCCGCGGCTGGGCGGCCCGCATCGCCCGCAACCGCGCGCTCGACCACATACGCATGCGCGGCAGGCGCCCGGCCATCGGCGGCGACGAGAGCGAGCTCGCCGGCCGGGCCGCCGACGCCGACACCGCAGGAGAGGCCCTGGAGGCCCTCGGCACCGGGCGGACCCTCGCCCTCATCGCCCAGCTCCCGCAGGACCAGGCCGAAGCCGTCGTGCTGCGGGTCGTGGTCGGCCTCGACGCCAAGAGCGCCGCCGGGGTCCTGGGCAAACGCCCCGGCGCGGTGCGCACCGCCGCCCACCGCGGCCTGCGCCGACTGGCCGAACTGGTCGGCGGCGACACCACTCCCGGACAGCGGCAGTCACCGACCGGCGCGAGCGGACCGAACGCTTCTGCCGGTGTGACGCAATTGCGCGCGCGGACGCAGAAGGACATGTGATGGCGGACGACCACCGGTACGACTGGCTGGATGACGACGCCGTGGAGCGGCTGCTGCGCGGCGCCCTCGTCGCCGGTCGTGACGAATCCGGCCCCATGGGGAAGGGCGCCACGGGCAGGGACGACGACACCGGCGACGCGTCTGCCGACGGTGCCGCGGACGACCGTACGGACGCCGAGGCCGTGGCCGCGCGGCTCGACGCGGTGCTCCGGTCCCTCGCCGTCCCCGCCGCCGCGCCCGGCGACGCACCGCTGCCCGGGGAGGAGGCGGCGGTCGCGGCGTTCCGCGCGGCACGGGCCGCCCCGGCGCCGGCGGCCACCACGGACCCCGTCGCGGGCCGGCCCCGCACCGGGCCCCTCGCGGCCCTCCGCGCGTACCTCGACCGTCCGCTGAAGGTCGTCGTCGCCATGACCCTGGCCGGCTGCGCCGTCGGCGGCGTCGCGGTGGCCGCGGGCACGGGCGTGCTGCCCAGCCCGTTCGGTCGCGGCTCCAAGTCCCCGGACTCCGCCCGGAGCG
Source organism: Streptomyces sp. NPDC044063 (assembly GCF_056434285.1). Classification (NCBI taxonomy): domain Bacteria; kingdom Bacillati; phylum Actinomycetota; class Actinomycetes; order Kitasatosporales; family Streptomycetaceae; genus Streptomyces; species Streptomyces sp. NPDC044063. The sequence continues at coordinate 73,082 of NZ_JBWKFM010000003.1, read as the reverse complement.
TGACCGCCGCCGAGGGATCCGGCAGGGAGACCTCCGGTCCCGGCGCCGCCGCGCCCGGCGTCACCCCGGCCCCCGGCAGATCCGCGAGCGGGCACCCGGGCGGCAGCCCCGAGCCGTACTCCTCCGGGAAGCCCGGCGGCGCCACGCCCTCCTTGCCCGGCACCGGCGGGACCGGACCCGGCCGCACCCCCTCGGCCACCCCGCGCCGCGACGGCGGAAGCACCGGCGGCAAGGGCGACGGGAAGAAGGGGGACGACGACGCGACCAGCGGGAACGGCCAGACCTGGGCGGCCCGGCTGTGCCGCGAGTTCCTGGTGAACGGCAAGCGGAACGGCGGGGGAGCGGGCGTCGACGAGGACGGGGTCCGCACCCTGGAGCGCAGCGCCGGCAGCGGCGCCGCGGCCATCCGCGCGTACTGCGAGCGGCTGCTGAACGCCGTCGACGGCGGTGAGTCCGGCGACGACTCCTCGGGGTCCTCGGGGGACGACCGCGACCCGGTCATCCCGAGCAAGCCGCGCTCCCGCAGTGCGTCGGCCCTCACCCAGGGCGTGACGGGAACGGTGACCTCGACCGTGTCGGCCGTATCGGCCGTATCGGCCGTACCGGTGTCTGCGGCGACGGACCTGACGCGGGGCCTGACGACCGGCTGACGCCGGCCGCGGCACCCCGTGCCGCACCCGGTGTGACACTTTTCGGCGCCACGGCGCTGTACGTAATGAAGCCGACTGGTCATCGGCTGCGCAGGAGCCGGAGTTCCCCCCATACAGTCGGCTCCTCGCATCGGCGCGGGCGGGGCTCTTCCCCCGGCTCTGCCCGCGCCCCCCACGTCTCGCGCCCGCGCACCGCTACAGTCCCAAGCGGAGGTTCCGCCGAGGAGCGCGTGGGAGGCACCCCATGACCGAGTCCCCGTCGATCCGGTCGACCGAGTCCGGGACGCCCATCGAGCCGGTCTACGGCCCCGCCGACCTGGCCGGCTGGGATCCGGCCGAGCGGCTCGGCGAGCCCGGCGCGTATCCCTACACCCGTGGCGTGTACGCCTCCATGTACACCGGACGCCCCTGGACCATGCGGCAGTACGCGGGCTTCGGCACCGCCGCCGAGTCCAACGCCCGCTACCGGCAGCTCATCGCCCACGGCAGCCATGGCCTGTCCGTGGCCTTCGACCTGCCCACCCAGATGGGCCACGACTCCGACGCGCCGATCGCGAGCGGCGAGGTCGGCAAGGTCGGGGTCGCGATCGACTCGATCGAGGACATGCGGGTGCTGTTCGACGGCATCCCGCTGGGCGAGGTCTCCACCTCCATGACCATCAACGCCCCGGCCGCGCTGTTGCTGTTGCTGTACCAGCTGGTGGCGGAGGAGCAGGGCGTACCGGCCGGCCGGCTGACGGGCACGGTCCAGAACGACGTGCTCAAGGAGTACGTCGCGCGCGGCACGTACATCTTCCCGCCCAAGCCCTCGTTGCGGCTGACCGCCGACATCTTCCGCTACTGCCGCGCCGAGATGCCCCGCTGGAACACCATCTCCATCTCCGGCTACCACATGGCCGAGGCGGGGGCCTCGCCCGCGCAGGAGATCGCCTTCACGCTCGCCGACGGCATCGAGTACGTCCGTACGGCCGTGGCCGCCGGCATGGAGGTGGACGACCTCGCGCCCCGGCTCTCGTTCTTCTTCGTGGCGCGCACGACCCTGCTGGAGGAGGTCGCCAAGTTCCGGGCGGCCCGGCGGATCTGGGCGCGGGTGATGCGCGAGGAGTTCGGCGCGCGCGACCCGAAGTCGCTGATGCTGCGCTTCCACACCCAGACGGCGGGCGTGCAGCTCACCGCCCAGCAGCCGGAGGTGAACCTGGTGCGCGTCGCCGTGCAGGGCCTGGCGGCGGTGCTGGGCGGCACGCAGTCGCTCCACACCAATTCGTTCGACGAGGCCATCGCCCTGCCCACCGACAAGGCGGCCCGGCTGGCGCTGCGCACCCAGCAGGTGCTGGCGTACGAGACGGACGTCACGGCGACCGTCGACCCGTTCGCCGGCTCGTACGCCGTCGAGTCGCTGACGGACGCCGTCGAGGAGGCCGTCACCGATCTGATGCGGCGGATCGAGGACCTCGGCGGCGCGGTCGCCGCGATCGAGCGGGGCTTCCAGAAGGCCGAGATCGAGCGCAACGCGTACCGGATCGCGAAGGAGACGGAGAGCGGCGAACGGGTCGTGGTCGGCGTCAACCGCTTCCAGCTGGCGGAGGAGGAGCCGTACGAGCCGCTGCGCGTGGACCCGGAGATCGAGGCGCGGCAGCGCGAGCGGCTGGCCCGGCTGCGCGCCGAGCGTGACGGGCGGGCGGTCGGGACCGCCCTGGCCGCCCTGCGGGAGGCCGCCGAGGGGACGACGGACAACGTCCTGTACCCAATGAAGGACGCCCTCCGCGCCCGGGCCACGGTGGGCGAGGTGTGCGGGGCGCTGCGTGAGGTGTGGGGGTCGTACGTGCCGACGGAGGCGTTCTGACGCACGCTGACGCACGCCGGCGTACCGGCCGGCTTGTGGGACGGCCCGTGGGGTGAGGGACACTGGGAGGTATGTCCTCACCCCGCCGGCACTGCCCCGTATGCACCCGAGAGATCGCCGTCGTCGGCGGCCGCTTCGCCCGCCACGACCCGCCGGGCCGGCGTCCCACGTTCTCGTACGAGCTGGTCTCCTGCCCCGGCTCGCGCCGTTCCGCGCCCCTGCTGGCGACGGAACCGCGGCTGTTCGACCCGGAGGAGCCGCCGATGGACGGGCAGCAGCAGCTGTTCTGAGGCGTCAGCCGTTATTCGGAGCCGTCGCGAAGAAGGTCTTGGCGGCCGTGAGCGCGTCCGTGTCCGCCTCGATGTCGCCGGGCCGGTCGCCGTGTCCCACCAGTCCGCCGCCCCACTCCATGCCCATGTACTCCGCGGAGCGGCGGAGGGCGCCGAGCAGCGGGTCGGCCTGGGAGGCGTCCTCCTCGCTGATGGCGGTGATCCCCCAGAGGGTCTTGCCGCGCATCCGGGCCTTGAAGCGGAGCTCGTCGCGCAGGTGCAGCCAGCCCGCCCAGTAGTCCAGGTAGAGCTTGGTGTCGGCGGACACGGTGTACCAGTAGAGCGGAGAGGCGATCACCAGGTCGGTGGCGTCGAGGGTGGCGTCGAACAGGGCCTTCTCGTTGCCGGCCGGGAGGGGGCGGGTGCCGTCGCCGGTGTGCCGCAGGTCCTCGAACGCGGGCAGCGGCAGATCGCGCAGCCGCAGCCACCGCTGCTCCACGTCGGAGGGGAGCTGGGCGGCGGCCGCGCGGGCGAGTGCCTCGGTGTTGCCGTCGGTACGGGAGCTGCCGACCAGGAAGAGGAACTTCCGCTTGTTGGTGGACTGTTCGGGCTGTACGGGCTGCACGGGCTGATCGAGATTGGTCATGGCTTCAACAACTGCGATCAGCTGTGGTCCATTCCGGCCGGGCAGAGGATGTCGTGGGCGGGCCGCCGTCCGGTGGTGAGGAACGTGGTGACGGTCCGGTCGCCGCAGGCGTTGCCGTTGCGGAGGTACGCGCCGTGGCCGCCGGAGTCGACGGAGACGAGGCGGGCCCGGTCGCCGAGGGCCTCGCGCATCTTCAGCGCGCCGCGGTGGGGGGTCGAGGGATCGCGCAGGTTGTTCACCATGAGGACGTTGGAGGGCCCGTCGGACGTGATGCGGGTGGGCTTGTCGGTGGGGTCGTACGGCCAGAACGCGCACGGCATGACGCCGACGGGCATGCCGGCGGTGAGCGGGTGGGCGACGCGGTCGGCCGCGACGTCCCGGGCGTAGCCGGGCAGCGAGCGCGGGAAGCGCACGTCGTTGCAGATGACGCCGACGCTGACGGCGGCCTCGGTGGACGTCGCGCGGAGGGGTTCGAAGGGGACGGGGGCGTCCCCGGCGTCGCGGGCGGTGACGATCAGCGCGGCGAGCCGCTCGAAGGAGCCCGTGTCGTACAGCGCGCTCTGCATGAGCATCCGCAGGCGGTTGCCGGTGAGCCGCTCCTTCCCGTCGGCCGACCGCTCGGGCACGCGGTCCAGCTTCTCCGCGAGGGAGAGGAACAGCGGCCGGACGTCCCCGGCCCGCTCGGCCACCCGGTGCGCGCGGTCGCGGGCGGGGTCGGCGGCCCACGCGGCGAAGTCGGGGAAGCGGTCGTCGGCGGCGCCCGACATGTTCGCCAGCCAGCCGCGCGCGACGCGGCGGGGATCGGGGTCGCCGCTGCTGTCGAGCACCCAACGGTCGGTGCGCTTCGGGTACTTCTGCGCGTACACGGCGCCCACGTACGTACCGTACGAGGTGCCCCACGCGGACAGCTTGTCCTCGCCGAGCGCCTGGCGGAGGCGCTCGATGTCGCGTACCTCGTTGGCGGTGGAGAACGACTTGATCACCTCACCGCCGTTGCGGGTGCAGGCCTCGGCGATGCGGCGCGCGCGGACGACGCTCTCGCCGATGTCCCCGCCCGGCCCGGGCCAGGGCCGCAGGCGGGTGAGGTCGAGATCGTCGGCGCCGAGCCCGCAGTCGGCCTTGACACTGCCGCCGGTGCCGCGCGGGTCGAAGGCGACGATGTCGTAGACCCCGCGCGTCTCCGTGCGCAGCCGCTCGCCCGTCCTGTTCAGCTTCTCCAGGCCCGAGCTGCCCGGCCCGCCCGGTATGAGGAGCAGCGTGCCGCGTCTGGCCGCGGGCCGGTCGGAACGCAGGCGGGAGACGGCGATGTCGACGGTACGGCGGGTGGGCTCGCGGTAGTCGAGGGGGACGGTGAGGGTGGCGCACTCGGTGGGGGAGCCCGCCTGGCAGGGGTGCCAGGCGAGGGAGTCGGACCGGGACGTGCCGGCGGCGGCCGGGGGCGAGGCGAGGGCGCCGGCGACGGCCGCGGTGGCGAGGGTCAGGAGGAGGGCCTTGCGGCGGCCGTGGACCGCGGAGGTAAGTGCCATGCGGACCATGGTCGTTGAGCGGGACGCGCGGGAACATCAGGAGTTCCACCCAGGTGGGGTGGGGGTACCCCCAGGGTGGATCTCGGGGGAGGCTGATAATCACCTGGTTCGAAGCGGGGGCCCGAAGAGGAGAAGGCTGTGGCGGAGCTGCTGTGCGCCGGGATGGACGACGCGTGGCGGAGGAGCGAGGTGCTCAAGCGCGTCGACGTGCTGGTCGGCTTCCTCGCCTCACGACACCTCGGCGTCGACGACGACGCGGTCGCGGCCCGCCGGAGGCTGGCCGGCACGACGGCGGCCGTACAGGTGGCCCTGGCGGCCGACGACTTCGAGGCGGCATGGCGCTTCGTCGATGATCTGGAGTTCGCGGCGGAGTCCTGGGCCGACCACCCCCATTTCCCGGCCACCACGAGCCGCTACGAGTCCGACGCCCAGGTCCGCGACTACGCGAAGGACCTCACGCGGGACCTCATGCCGGTGGAGAAGCTCGACGAACTGAAGGGGATCAAACTGTCCCTCGACGTCCGGCGCTCGCAGATCCTCAGGCGCTGCGACCTGACCCCCCGGGACCGCGAGGACCTCCACTACATCTGCGGCCGCCTCGCGATGGCCCTCGACCTGGGCCACGCGGCCGTGGCGCGGCGGGAGGTGGGCCGGCTGGACGCGATCCACGACCGGTACAAGGACAAGCCGTGTTCGGCCTGTCCCCGGCCCGAGCCGGCCTGAGCAGGGGGAGCGCTACGGGGTCCCGACCGGCAGGAGGCCGCGCTCGGCGAACACCTTCTTCGCGACGAACGTCGCGTTGAGCGCCTTCGGGAAGCCGCAGTAGACGGCGGAGTGGAGGAAGGCCTCGACGATCTCCTCGGGAGTGAGCCCGACGTTGAGGGAGGCGTTGATGTGCACGTCCAGCTGCGGCTCGCAGCCGCCCAGGGCCGTGAGCATGCCGAGGGTGACGAGCTGCCGGTCGCGGGGAGCGAGCTCGGGACGGCTGTAGATGTCGCCGAAGCCCCAGGCCGCGACCTGGTGGGCGAGCTCGGGCGAGATGTCGGCGAGGGAGGACACGACCCGCTCGCCGGCCTCCCCGTCGATGTCGCTGAGGACGCGCATGCCGCGCTCGAAGCGGTCCTGACGGGTCTCGGGACGGTTCTCGGCGGTGGTCATGGCGTGCTCCGTTCGTTCGTGGTGCGGGGTGGTGCGTGGTGGTGCGTGGTGGTGCGGGGTGGGCCTGGCCGGCGCCACGGGAGAAACGTAGGAGTTGGAGCCGACTCCAACGCAAGCCCGTGCCGCCGAACGGCCCCCGGGTCCCGACCCGGCGCGTGGCCTCAGGCGGCGACGCGCTCCGCCAGGAAGTCCTCCCAGGTGCGGTGGCCGACCGCGGCGCCCTCCAGGGTGAGGTTCGCGCCGGCGCGGTAGGCGCGGCCGGCCTTCCCGGGCATCCGGACGGGCATCATCAGGCGGCGGTTCCGGCCCTGGGCCAGCAGGTAGCCGCGGACCAGCTCGTCGAGTCCGTACACGCGGGGGCCCGTCAGGTCCGGCACCAGGCCGGCCGGCTCCCCGAGCGTGAGCTCGACGATGCGGTCCGCCACCTCGCGGACGTCGACCGGCTGGAAGCGGAGGCCGCCGGGGACGGGTACGACCGGCAGCTTCGACATCTTCTCGACGACGGTCAGGGCGAGGTCGTGGAACTGCGCGGCACGCAGCGTCGTCCACGGCAGCCCGGAGCCGGCCACGGCCTCCTCGGCGGCGAGCTTGGACCGGAGCCAGGCCAGCGGGACCCGGTCGGCGCCGACGACCGAGATGTACACGAGGTGCCGTACGTCGGCGCGTTGGGCGGCGGCGACGAGGTTGCGGGTGGCCTCGTCGTCGCCCTTGGGGCCGCCGGCGAGGTGGAGGACCGTTCCGACGCCGTCGAGCGCGGCGTCGAGCCCCGTGCCGTCGATCAGGTCGACGCCCACGTACTCGACGCCGTCCTCGGCGGGGCGGGGGTTCCGGCTGAGCACCCGCACCCGGCGGCCCTCGGCACGCAGAAGCGGAACCACGAGCCGGCCGAGGGTGCCCGTACCGCCGGTGACCAGGATGAGGGACGACGTCATGGTGTTACTCCGAGTTCCTTCGGCCCGGGAGTTGAACTCCCGTTCGTATCGGTTAGTTTTCGTGGCTCTACTCCTATGACTCGCGGCGACGAAGGAATGTGACACGTGACGGTGGACGAGTTCGCCGGCCTGGCGGAGCGGTTCGAGGAACACCGCTCCCACCTGCGGGCCGTGGCCTACCGGATGCTCGGCTCGCTGAGCGAGGCCGACGACGCGGTCCAGGAGACCTGGCTGCGCCTCGGCCGTAGCGACGCGAGCGGGATCGAGAACCTCGGCGGCTGGCTGACCACCGTCGCGGGGCGCGTCTGCCTGAACATGCTGCGGTCGCGGAGCCTGCGCCGCGAGGAGCCCATCGAGGGGGCGCTCGGTGAGCCGTCCGGGGAGCCCTTCGGGGAGCCGTCGTGGGTACGGGTCCCGGACCCGCTCATCGGCTCCGCGTCCGGGGTGGTCGACCCCGAGCGGGAGATGCTCATGGCCGACTCGGTCGGCCTGGCGATGATGGTGGTGATGGAGACGCTGGCGCCCGCCGAGCGGCTGGCGTTCGTCCTCCATGACATGTTCGGCGTCCCCTTCGACGAGATCGCGCCGCTGCTCGAACGGACCCCGGCCGCGACGCGGCAGCTCGCCAGCCGGGCCCGCCGCCGCGTCCAGGGCCGGGCCCCGGCCCCGGACGCCGACCTGGCCCGCCAGCGCGCGGCCGTCGACGCGTTCTTCGCGGCGGCGCACGACGGCGACTTCGACGCGCTGGTCGGCGTCCTCGACCCCGACGTCGTCCTGCGGGCCGACGGCGGTACGGCGCGCGCCGGCCTGTCGATGGTGCTGCGCGGTGCGCGGACGGTGGCCGGACAGGCGGTCAGCTTCGGGCAGTTCGCGCCGTTCATCCGCCCGGCGCTCGTCAACGGTGTCGCGGGCGTCGTGGTGGCGGACGGGGCGCTGCGGTGGTCCGTCATGGCGTTCACGGTGGTGGACGGGAAGGTCGCCGCCATCGATGTACTGGCGGACCCGGAGCGGCTGGAGCGGCTGGACCTGTCGGGTCTGGAGGGGTGATCGAACGCCGGCCGGCTGCCGGCCAGCCACCGGCCGGCTGCCCCAAAGGTGTGAATATGTCGACATAGAGGCTTATGTTCAGCTCTCTCCGGCAAGTCCTCTTGACAACAGATGTCCGGGGGGTAATCACCGGAGGAGCCGCCATACGACGAGTGCCGATGTAGCCGCATCACGGGTGGACTGTCGCGGTCACCGGTGATGCGAAAGCGGTGGGCGCGGCCGGGGCGCCTGGGTCCGGGCCGCGCCCACCCCTGAGATCCGTTCGGTTCAGGATTCGGTTCAGGATTCGGTTCAGGAGACGAGCGGCTGCTCGTCCAGCTCGGCCAGCCGTACGGTGCACAGACCGCCGCGCTCGACCTTCACGTCCTCCACCTTGAGCTGCGTACCGGGCAGGAGGATGTACTCCTCCTCGCCGGTGAACGCCGAGAACCGCTGGATGCCCACGGCCCTGGAGGGACGCACCTCGAACAGCGTCCGCTTGCCGCGGCTGCCGAGGAACGCCCGCGCCACGCCGAGCTTGGGCGTGCAGGACGACACGCCCCACCAGGTGACGGTCCGGCCCACCGGGTACTGCGCGCGCAGGTCCAGCGACACGCCGCGCCACAGCGGCTCCGTACGGGCCGGAAGGCCCGACACGGCCGAGAACAGCAGCCGCAGATACGGCAGGTACGGGACGACCTTGGAGCGGTCCGGGGAGCGCAGGATGGCGTTGATCTCCCGGTAGAACGCGGACTCGCAGGTGTAGAGGTAGAGGGCCGCGATCGCGTCGGCGGACAGGCCGCCGGCCGCGTCCGGCTCGGCCGCCCGGCTCGTGCCGAAGTCGTGCGACTGGCCGACGTGCCGGTCGAGACCGTTCAACAGCTCGGCCACCGGGGCGACGGCCTCGCGGAAGTCCATGAGCGGGGTGTCGGACACGCCGGTGATCGCGGGGAGGGCGAGGCCCTCGTCCTTGACGCTGGCGAGACGCTCCAGATAGAGCTGGTGGAGCTCCATGGTGGACGTGATGAAGGCGCCCATGCGCTCGGCGACGTCGCTGTCGCCGGTTCCGCCGCCGGCTTCCGCCGCGGCCTTGTCCCAGCCCTTGCTGGGCAGCCAGTCGATCGTCTCGGCGCCCAGCGACGCGAGGGCGTCGTTCACGACCGCGAAGTGGTCGCCGTCGCAGAAGATGTCGCCCTGGGCCGCGGGGTTCGGGTGGTCGATGTGCCGGACGTCGACGTCGGGGTACTTCTCCTGAAGCCGGAGGACGACCTTCTTCAGGCTGCGCGCGTGGGCGCCCCACCAGGCGAAGACGACGCCGCGGTCCTCCTCGTCGGCGTCCTGCTTGGCCTTGAGGATCTCCTCGACGATCCGCTCGGCCACCGGACGCCAGAAGGTGGCGTGCCGGTCGGCGTCGGCGCCCCGTCCCGCGTTGCTGCTGGCGGTGAGCGCCGTGTTCAGCAGCAGCACACCCTGTGTGAGCATCGCCTGGAACCACTCCGGCGGCTGGACGGTGTCCCGCTCCTTCAACAGCGCGCGGATGTCGGCGATCGGGGTCTTCTTGGGTATGCCGTACTTCCACATCGCCGCGGCCTTGATGATGCAGCGGATGCTGACGACCCTGCCGAACTGGCTGTCCTTCCAGTCGTGGAAGGTGTTGTCGAACATGGCGATGCCGGTGGCGCTCTCCGGCCGCGGGTACGGGTTCTGGCCGAAGGCGACGACCTTCCACTTGTGCGGAGGGTTGGGCTTGAGCGCCTGGAAGGTGAGTTCGCGAACGGGAACGACGTCCTGGCCGCGGCTCGCCCCGATGAACGCGTCCGCGCCCGGCTGCGCCTCGATGACCGGCTTCAGCAGCGGGAGCCACGGTTCGCCGCCGCCCTTGAAGAGGTCGGCGAGGGCGAGCGGGTCGGAGGGGGAGTGGGCATCGCTCATGGAGGAACTCCGAGGTGAGTGAGTGAAGTAGTCGATCTCCGCGCGAATGCCTGATCGGACGGCATCGGGTGACGAGGGGCCTGAAGCGCGCGAAAGCGGACAGCGCCGGATCGCGGAGAGGCTCGGCTCGCGGAAATCTGGCGGCAGGCTAGCACCGGTCGGAGGAGCGGGCAATCGTGACGGCCAGTCACCGAAGCGGGGGCGAGGGGGCGTTGTCAGTGGGTGGCTGTAGCGTCGTTCGTGCTGGAAGAACCGCGTTCCGATGGGAGTGGACCATGACCGAGAACCACGTGCAGCCGTCACTCAGGGTGGTGTTGACCGACGTCAACGCGAGCGTGGTGGAGGCGTGGCGGGCGGCGTTCGCCGACACCCCGGGGATCGAGATCCGCAAGGGCTCGATCCTCGACGAGAACGTCGACGCCTGGGTCACGCCCACCAACTCCCGCGGCCGGATGGACGGCGGGGTCGACGCGGTCATCAAGCGACACCTCGGCGCGGGCATCCAACTGCGCGTACAGCGGGCGATCCGCGACCGCTTCGAAGGCCGACTGCCGGTGGGAAGCGCGGTGTGCGTCCCGTCCGGGGCGACGAACCCGAGGTTCCTCATCTCGACGCCGACGATGGAGCACTCCGCGCAGAACGTGAGCGAGACCCTGAACGTGGCCCTGGCCTGCGCCGCCGCGTTCCAGGCGATCCACCGGCAGAACGGGGAGAAGCCGGGCAGCATCGGGTCGGTGGCCCTCGTCGGCATGGGCGCCCGGACCGGCCGGGTACCGGCACGGGTGTGCGCGAACCTGATGTGGACGGGCTACACGCTGTTCAACGACCACCGCTTCGAGGACTACGACGACCTGCGCGAGACGATCGTGGCGCAGCTCGACGACCTCGAGAACGCCCCGACCGACCAGCGGGTGCGCATAGCCCCGCCGAAGCGCCGCGGCTGACTCAGCCGCGCGGCTCGGGGTCGGTGGCGAGGCGGGCGTGGGTCTCGACGTCGTAGCGGACGCCGTCGTAGAGCAGCCTCTGCCGCTGGACGCCCTCGACGGCGAAGCCGGCGGCGTGGGCGACGCGGCAGGAGGCGGGATTATTGACCCGGTGCCCGAGCTCGAGCCGGAACAACCCGAGATCGTCGAAGGCCCACCGCGCGACGGCCCGGCAGGCCCGCGTGGCGACACGACGCCGCCGGGCGGCGGCGGTGGTCCAGTACGAGACCCATCCGGTGGAGTGCCGGGGATCGACGGCGGTGACGGCGACGTTCCCGAGGACGTCACCGTCGGCCGAGACGACGGCGAAGGAGAACCCGTCGCCACTCGCCCACTGAGCCGCGCGTGCCAGGACCCACTGCCGGGCATCGCCGAGGTGCTCGACGGGGCTGGGCGCCTGCCACCGCATAAGCGGCTCGGCGAAGGCCCGCAGGACGGCGGGCACGTCTTCCGGTGCCCACGGCCGCAACAGGAGGCCCGGGGCTTCGAGTTCTTCACGCACGCGGGGAGTCTGTCGGAGCCGGACGCCGACTGGCCACCGGATTTCCTCCTAGACCGTGTACGGGTAGAGCTCCAGCACAGGCGCAACGAACGTCACGAAGTCACCGCGCGCGACGGCGGGAGCCGCGGGCGAGACCTCGACCAGGAGGATGTCGGTATCCACCCTCAGCGCGACGACGGAGTCGTCGTCGACGCGTTCGACCAGGGCGGTGATGGATACGCCTTGGCCGCCATCGAGCGACCGAAGCTGTGCGCCGCGCTCTCCACGAGGATGGACGACCCACGTGCGGATCTCGTCGGGTACCTCCAGCTCCACGTGATAGACGCCGGGCTCCGGACGCTCTTCTCCTCTCCAGACCCCGGAAGCGTTGCCGAGGGCGGACGTGAAGGTGACATTGTCGCCCTCCGAGCCGATCACTCTTACTACTTCTGCCCGCATTTTTGGGATCCTCGAGGTCGCCACATTGATCGATATGGTTCAGGTTCAGTATTTTCCGATGAACTCGAGCGGGGTGTGGATCAGATGCCCACCGCAGGCAGGGCACTCCCTTTTGAACAGATGGTCTTGTGCTCTCCGCGTCTGGTCCTTGAACAGGGGGATGACGAAGTCGGGCTTAATGACTCGGAAAGTCGCCTGGCAGTGAGGGCACGAGAACCACTGGGCCTCGCCCAGATGAGCTCCTTCGAAGTCTTGCTCGGTGGCGGTCCGCTCAACCATCTTGGTGTCCAGTTGAGCCAGATCAGTGGCGTCGCTCCAGTGCAGGTAGTAGAGAGTTAGCGGCCACTGGGGGGACAGGCGCATCAGCACGCGTCGCACGCTGCGGTGATCTGCCAGCGTGCGGTCGTCCTGCTCATTGAAATTAACAACCTCTCCCTTCGGGGTCAGCGGCTCGCCGGCCGGAAAGTAAGTAAGGGTGATCGGCAATGCGTAACCGAGCGTGATTTCTATTCCAGCCATGGCGTCACCTTGATCATATGGGGTATGAGGATTTCGCTTTCGGTTGATGTCTCCAAAGTTTGCCATAGGCCTTCGCTCGGGTGGATCAACGACTTATAGACAGGTCCGCCCCGGGCGAAGAATATAGCGGTGTCGGGGTCGGTGGTAAAGGACATGGTTGACCGTAGTCCAAATTTGCCCATGTCCGTTCCGAATAGAGCGTGGGCGTGCATGAGATTCTCTTCGCCGCCCCATTCCAATAGTGCTGCCGCATGGGCCTTCTGTGATGCCTGAAGGCCGGCTTCGGTAGAGAAGCCGCCTTCCATGAATCCTCGTTGTGCAGCTTCACTCATGAGCATCCCGGTTTCCCGCGCGATGTAGTTCTCTGTACCCATTTCAGTCCCCCGGTAAATGGCGATCTTCTCGGGCGGACACGCGGCCAGCCCCAGCGGGTCGGCCCACGTGTGGGGATTGTGGACGTACGTCGCCGGGTTCGGGGCCGGGGTCAGGCCCAGGGGGTCCGGGGTGGTGTATCTCGCCGTTTCCGGGTCGTAGTGGCGGTGGACGTTGTAGTGCAGGCCCGTTTCCGGGTCGAAGTACTGGCCCGGGAAGCGGAGGGGGGTGTACGCCGTGCTGCGTTTGGGCCAGGCCGTCGTGCCCCAGAGTGTGGTGCGGGTGCGCCACGCGATCGTGCCCGATTCGTCGACCAGTTCCGTCGGGGTGCCGACCAGGTCCGTCACGATCGCGAAGAAGCGGCTGTCTATCTCGCGCTGCGTGGCGTCCGCCGCCGATATGCGTTCCGTCTGGGCGACCGGGCGGAGCCCGTCGTGGTCCCAGGTGAGGGTGACGGGGTGGGGGAGATCGGCCGAGGTCGTCGTCTGTTCGGTGAGGGTCGGGCCGTCCCACGTGAAGTCGGTCTGTTCGGCGACCTCGCCCGTGGCCGTCAGCCGCTGCTTCGCCGTGCGGCGGCCCAGCGGGTCGTACAGGTACCGCCACCGCGTCCCGTCCGGCGTGGTGACCGCCTTCAGGCGGTCCTCCGCGTCCCATTCGTACCGCCAGGTGTCGGGTTTGCGCGACAGGCGGGTCTTCTGGCGGAGCACGACGCGCCCCTGCGCGTCGTGCTCGTAGCGGATGTTGCCGGCGCGGGTGATGCGCGTGCCCGTGTAGTCGCGGGAGCCCTGGGCCTCGCGGCCGGGGTGGGTGGTGGGCCAGGTGGCGTTCGTCTGGTTGCCGGCCTCGTCGTAGGCGTAGCGTTCCTGCCAGCCGGGCGCGTTGACCGCCGTGACTCTGCCGACCGCGTCCAGTTCGAAGGTGCGGTCGTTGACGGCCGTCAGGTAGCCGTCACGGCGGTAGGTGAACGACCGGTTCTGGAGCCGCCGCCCGTCGGCGGTCAGTTCCTGGCCGGTCACGCGCCCCGCCGCGTCCCAGGTGTGCAGCAGGGACAGCCCGTCACCGAAGTGGCGCGCGATCTCGCGGCCCGCCGCGTCGTGTTCGATCCCGAACGTGTGGCCCGACGCCGTCAGGCTCGTGCGGCGGCCCGCCGCGTCGTACGTCCAGGTGCTCGTCGCCCCCACGGGCGTCGTGCGCCGCACCCTGCGCCCGAGTTCGTCGTATCGGAACGTCAGCGTCCGGCCGTTCGTCGTCTCCGACTTGACCCGGCCGAGCCGGTCCCGGCTGTAGACCACCGTCGCGTCGGGCCCGGCCGCCGCCACCAGCCGGCCCGCCGCGTCGTACGAGTACGTCGTGATCTCGCCCGCCGCCTCCTTGGCGACCATCCGGTCGAGGACGTCGTGCTCGTAGGTGACCATCTGGCCGAGGGCGTTCGTCCGGGCGGTCAGCCGGCCCGCCGCGTCGTGCGCGTACGCCGCCGGCCGGCCGTCGAAGTCGGACTCCGCGGTGAGCCGGCCCACGGAGTCGTAGGTGTAGTCCCACGTCAGCCCTTGCGGGTTCGTGACGCGCGTCAGCCGCAGATCGGTGTCGTGCGTGAACTCGTGCCGTACGCCGTCCGGTCCGGTCCGCGCGGCGAGCAGGTCGAAGTGCGTGTACTCGTACGTCGTCACGCCGCCCACCGCGTCGGTGTGCGTGAGGCGGTTGCCCTCGCCGTCGTACGTCCACGACTCCTCGGCGCCGTCCGGGGCGACGCGGCGGAGGAGGTGCCCCTCCACCGACCACCACAGGCGCGTCACCCCGCCCATCGGGTCGACGACGGCCTTGACGCGGCCGAACGCGTCGCGCCGGTACGTGGTGATCCCGCCCAGCGGGTCGGTCACCTCGGTGACCAGGCCCGCCGCGTCGCAGCGGACGCGCGTCGTGCCGCCCAGCGCGTCGGTGACGGAGGCGGGGTGCCCGAGCGCGTCGTACGTGAAGCGGGTGACGGCCCCGGTGGGATCGGTCAGGGAGGTCCGGTTGCCCGCGGCGTCGTACGTCTGGCGCCACACCGAACCGTCCGGCTCGATGACTGTCTCCGGCAGGTGCGCCCCGTCCGGGCCGCCGCTGTCGTCGCCGTCGCCGTCGCCGTCGCCGTACGTGGCGGTGGCCTCCCGCCCGTCCGGGCGGGTGAGCGCGACCAGCCGGTCGTCCTCGTCGTAGCGGAAACGGGTGGTGCGGCCGAGGGGGTCGGTGCGCGAGAGCAGCCGGTTGCCCCTGCCCCAGGTCGAACGGATCGTCGCTCCGTCCGGCAGCACGTCGGCCACCACACGCAGCGCGTCGTCGATCACGAAGCGCTCGGTGTGGCCGAGCGAGTTGGTGACGGCCGTCATCCGGAGGCCGGTCTCCGGGTCGGTGAGGTCGTAGTCGAAGACCGACCGCATGTGGCCCGCGGCGCCCGACTGCTCCACGCAGCGGTCGCGCTCGTCGTAGACGTAGTCGAAGCGGCTGCCGTTGCGATCGGTCCACGACGTGACGCGTCCGCGCTCGTCGTATCCGAAACGCAAGGGCTGCCCCGACGAGTTGACGATCTCGGTGAGGTGGCCGTCGGTGTAGCCGTAGCGGACCAGCTCCAGGTCCGAGCCGTCGGGCCCGGCGTCGGCGAGGTGCAGGGCCGTGACGCGTCCGGCGTCGGTCGTGACGCGCAGGTGGTAGCCGCCGTCGTGGACGATGTCGGTCGGCGCCCCGTCCTCCGCGTAGTGGAAGACGATGCCGCGGCCGTTGCGGTCGGTGATCTCGTCGAGCAGCGCGATCCCGTCCACGTCGGCACCGTCGGCACCGTTGGCACTGTGGGCGTACGGGCGGAAGCGCCAGGTCCGGCCGTCGGCCGGGTCGCTCACCGTGTACGTGCCGTCGGCGTCGACGGTCAGCGGCCGGCGCCGGCCCGCGACGGGCAGGGTGGGGACGCCGGGGACGGGGTGGGGATAGGACAGCAGGACGCCGTCCTCGCGGACCAGGACGACGCCCTCGGAGTCGATCTCCAGGCGCTGGTCGGCGGTGCTCGCCCAGCCCGGGCCGAACCAGACGCCCGCCCGGTACGACGACTCGAAGTGGCGCGAGAAGACCAGGGGGAGCGAGCCCGGGAGGGTGACGTCCGTCTGTGGCAGCAGCACGCGGCCGGTCGCCATGTCGACGGGGTCCTGCCGGCACGCCTTGTCGGCGGTGGTGCGCGCGGGGTCGTCCGGGTTCTCGCGGACGGCTTCCCGGGCGGGGCGCGGCGTCTCCTTGGCGGCGCCCTTCGCGGACGCGCCCTCGGCGCCCCGGACCGTCTCGCGGCGGGCGGCCGCGAGGGCCGCGCGTTCGCCGCTCGCGGCGCCCGCGCTGCCGCCGCCGGTCAGGACGGCCATGGCGAGGTTGCCGGCCAGGCGGCCGCCCGCCTCGGAGGGGTCGGAGCCCCAGCCGGTACCGACCAGGGCGGCCGGGACGCGTTCCGGGTGGGAGGCGAGGGAGAGCATGCCCGTGACGGTGGCGTTGACGGAGCCCAGGTATTCCGCGGGGTGCGTCATGTTGTAGACGTCGAAGGGGCTGACGCTGCGGGCCGCCTTGGCCACGTCCGTCACGGAGCGGACCACTCCGCCGCCGGCGTGGAGGAGCTCGACCTTGCCGCCGTCGGCGAGGTCGGCCGAGGTGGCGGCGAGACGGCTGCTGAAGGAAGGTTTCTTCGGGGCATTGGACACCGCCGCGTCGACCTTCGTCCGCGCCTCGCCCGCCGCCGCGTTCCGCTGCTTGCGCGCCTCGGCCAGGATGCGCTCGGCCTCCTTGCGGTCCGCCGCGCCGGGCGTGCCCGGCTTGGTCGGGGCGGGACCGGGCACCCGGCAGGCGCGGGCGGCCTCGGCGGCCTCCGCGTTGTACGCGTCGACCTGGCGGTTGTACTCCTCGACGGCCTTGCGGTCCGTCTCCCCACCCCGCTTCCAGAGCCGGACGGCCTCCTTCGCCTGACCCTGCGCCCAGGTCACGGTGTGGGCGTACGCCTCCAGTGCCCCGGCCGCCGCCTCGCACGCGTCGGCCGCCTCCGCCCACTTCCGCGGCTCCTCCACGAACCGCGTCGCGAAGGCGTCCGCCCCCTCGCCCTTCCAGCCGTCCGTGGCACGCACCTTCAGAAGGGCCGCGTGGGTCGTGTCGAAGGCGGTGTGGAAGTTCCGCAGGTGCTTGGCGGTGGCGTTGATCTTCTTGGCGTCGCCGTGGACGAGTTCCCGGGGGTCCTCGGTCCGGCCGAGGGCGTGCTCGCCGACGTGCGCGCCGAGCCCGGACGCCGTCCGGTCGCCCCAGCGCTCGACCGCGTCCGCCGCGTCGTCCGCACCGACCGCGTGCAGGCCGTCGGCCACCGCGTCGGTGCCCTTGTCGACGGCCTTGCCGAGGGCCTTCTTCCCCTTGTCGAACGTGTCCTCGACCGCGCCGCCGACCTTGTCGACCGCGTCCCCGAACGAACTCATCAGTTGTAGTCCTCGATCTTGCTGGCCCGCCGGCCCGTCGCCCCCACCACGCCGGCGGTGCCGCCGACGTCCTCGGCCGTCCTCGTCCACGCCTGCTCGGCGTCCTTCGCCGCCTTCGTGAACGAGCCCTTGCTGTAGTCCGCGTCACGGATCTGCGTGACCGGGTTGTCGGCCAGCACGTCCTTCATGCGCTTGTGCTCGACCTGCTCGTCCGTCAGGTGGGGGTTGCCGATGGCGGCGTTGACGACCACCTTCACGGTGTCCTTCACGTACTGGTCGCTCTCGTGGTAGTAACCCGCGGCCAGCCCCACGCGCCGCGCGAACTCGCCACCGTCGTGCACCAGCGCGCGCACGCCCCACTCCCAGCGCTCGCAGAACGTCCGGAACGCGGCCGTCAGACCGTCATGACCCGTCTCCACGCCGGACAGCGCGAGCTCCTCGAACCCGCGGCCGACGGAGGCGGCGCCCGGCGTACCGAGGGTCTTGAGCTCGCCGATGGCGGCGTCGATGCCCTTGGCGACGCCGTCGAGGGCGTCGGCGCCGGCGCGTATGCCGCCCTTGGCCCCGCCGTGGGCTCCGCTCGTCTGCCCGCTCACTGGTTGTGGTCCCCCTCGTTCGGTCTGGTGGCGAAGAAACGATTCTGCGGGGCGTCCGGCGCGTCCAGCGCCACCTCGTCCGGAACGATTGCGCGCACGGGCGGCAACAGGACCGGCCGCTCGCTCCCCACGTCGAGAGCTACGCCCGCGGGGGCACCGGTGGTTCCGGTCACCGCCGGAATCACCACGTCCAGCAGCCGGGCGCCCAGCACCGACCGGTACTCCCACGCCCCGTCGGCCGTCAGACCGTGCGCCACCGCGAAGCGGGCGAGGGCGGGTTCGCCGGAGAAGGCGCAGATCCAGCGGATGCCGTCCATGTCGACGGTCCAGAAGGCGGGGTCGGGACCGGAGGCGGGGTCGATGAGGGGGACCAGGACGGCGGTACGGCGGAACTCGCCGACCAGGGCGGCGGGGTGCGGCTCGGTTTCCTGGTCGTACATCGCGTCGATGCGGGTGCGGAGTGGGGTGTCCTGGGGCATGGGGCGGCCTTCGAGGGGGAGGGGGTGAGGGGGTGAGGGGGGTGGGCGAGCCGTCAGTGGGCCGGGGGGCCGCTGTGACGCTTCCGGCGGCGGGTGAGGAAGAGGGCGCCCCCTGCCGCGAGAACGATGACTGTCGCCGCGACCGCCGTGGTGGGTGAGACCAGCGGATCGTCGGTGGTCGCCGCGGGCCGAGGGGTGGGGCTCGGTGCCTCCGCCTTGTCGCCTGCGGCGAGCTCGGGGAGGGGGCTGGTGTCGGCGGGGCCGGGGTCGCCGGGGCTCTGGAGGGCGATACGGGGGCGGACGACGCCGTACCCGATGGTGTCACTGCGCTTTTCGCCGCTCTTGGGGGCACCGGCGGTGTTGATGAGCACACGCAACACCTGGTTGGCCGTCCAGCCGGGGTGCGCGGCCCAGACCAGGGCGGCGGAGGCCGAGGCCAGGGCGGTGGCGTCACTGGTCCCGTCGCCGGCGCAGAGGCCGGCGGTTCCGTCGGCGCACGGGGCCACCATGTCGGCGCCGGGGGCGGCCAGGTCGACCTGGGGGCCGTGCTGGGACCAGGGGGCCGCCTTGATCTGCCGGTCCACGGCGGCTACGCCGACCACGCCGGGGGTGGCGGCCGGGAACTCCCGCAGGTTGGTCTTGTCACCGGAGTTGCCGACGCTCGCGAAGATCAGTTTGCCTTTGGCGACCGCGTAGCGGACGGCGTCCGCCTCCTCGTGACTCTCCTCGGGCGTGCCGAGCGAGATGCTGATGATCTTTGCCGGGGAGTCGGCCGCGAATCGGATCGCCGATGCCATAGCCGATGCCCCTGTTTTGGCGTTTTTCGTGCCGGAAGCCCGCAGGGGGAGAATCTTCGCGCCCGGAGCGAGGCCGAACGCCCCGTCACCCTTGCCGGTGGCTGCGATGAAGAGGGCCATCCGGGTTCCGTGGCCGTGGGTGTCCGTCTGCGCCGTGTCGGAGAGGCCCGTGAAGTCCCGGCCCTCGAGGACCTGTCCCTTCAGGTCCGGCAGATTCGCGTCCACGCCGGAGTCGACCACGGCCACTGTCACTCCCTCGCCCGTGCTCGTCCTCCACATCTCCTCGGCTTGCATGGCATCCAGGTACCACTGCTGACTACGAATCGAATCGGCGTGGGCCTGTGTGCCATGGGCACACAGGGAGACCAGGCAGGCTGTTGCGGCGAGCAATCCGCGGGCGTGGATTCTCACTTTCTTCTGCACGCATCCTCTTCGGCAGCTGTGGTTCGGGACATCAGTCGATGACAGGGGGGACGACGCCGCGATGACCGTTGGTCCAGTTGCTTTCGTCCTCGACCAGATAGCCGGGCCGCTGGCCACGATCATTCCGCCGTGGCCGCTCCTCCGACGCGGAAGGGCTCCGGACGAGGCCCGTGCCCCCAGGTGTGAAGGAGTCCTGGGAGGTGCTGCCTCGCTGGGGCTGGCGACCTCCCACGGTTCCTCCGCGTTCGGTGGTCAGACGTCGGCCGCCGAAGCGGCCTTGCCCTCCACTGCCCGCGGTGCCGCCGACAGGGCCGGCGACGGGACCGTAGCCCATGGGGGAACGCGTCTGGCCCGATTCGGTGCCGATCACGGTCCTGCGTGGCAGCCTTCCGCTCGTCTGCTCCGTCGGCCGGGGGGACTGGCGGCCTCCGACAACACCGTCGGGGAGGTCTCCCAGGGGCGGGCGCGGTGCCCGGAATTCGGGGGGCCTGGTGGAAGTCCTGGTGTGAGGTGGCCGGCCCATCGCGGGCAGCCCTCCCGGCCACACGTCGGGTGAACGGACCGCTCCCGGCGTTTCAGGATGGCCATCCCGTCCAGCAGGCATGGCAGACGATGCGTATGGCGGGGTCTGAACAGGGCTTGCGGGCAGGTCGGTGCTGTCGAGCCTCGGAACGCTCGCAGAACCGGAGGGTTCGCTCGGAAGGGCAGGGCTCACCGCCGACCCGTCGAGACGGCTCGGTGCCGGGAAATCGGGGGCGATGGCCGCAGGATTCGCCGAGGCGTGTCGTCCGCCGGAGATCCCCCGAGGAACCGCTCCGGTGTCCGCGAAACCCGCCGGGCTCCCAGCGCTTCCGCCGTGGAAGGGCGACGAGGGGGCGCCCTGGGGCAGGTGCCGGATGTTCTCCCGGTCTCCAGGGCTCGGCATGACTTCCGCCGGCAACGGCCTGAACGTAGGCCGAGGCGCCACCGCGATCTGGTGGGCCGACCATGCGTACGACTCCGCCAGTTGCCGCATCAGGCCCGCCGCCTCCGTCCGGTCCGCGTCCAGTCGCTGCTGGGCCGCGTACGCCTGACGCTGCGACGGGCTCGACGCCGGCGTCACCCCGCCCGACGTGTCCGACACCAAGGGTGACGGCCCGAGCCCCACCTGGCCCGGTTGCGGATGTTTCCGATACGCCTCCAGCGTCGAGTGCGCCTCTTCCGACGGCTTCGGCATCGACGACTTCACCTTCGCCAGCGTCGCCGCCGCGTTACCCATCCACAGCCCCGCGCTTCCGCTCAGCTCGCCCAGCCGCAACGTCGCGTTCGCCAGGTCGCCGCCCCACATCCGGAAGGCGTGGCCCGCGTCCCCCTCCCACGACACGCCCGCCATGTGCCGCTTCAGTTCCTCGCCCACCTCCGTCAGGAGCGCGGCGGCGGCGGTCAGGCGGGCGGACATCAGGTTCGTGCGATGCACGTCCGCCGCCTCCACCATCGCGCACAATTCCCCGTGCGTCTTCGACTCGAAGTCCGACGCGATCACCAGCCCGCTCACCGGCTTCGGCAGCGCTGGACTCACCGGCCCCACAGGTCCCACCGGATTCCCCGTCATGCGGCTCCCCTCCCTTCCGTCACAGATTACTGACGGGCCGTGACGCGGGCCGTGACCGCATCCGTGCGCACCGGCCCCATGTCCCTCCAACTGTCGTCGCACTAACGTGTGTTCGATCGGGAGGAAGGGGCTCTTGTGACCGGTTCAACAGGCGGGGCGCACGAGGGGGAGCAGGGGTTCGAGGGGCTCGCCGAGCAGGTCGGGGCCCTGGCCGCGCGTCGTGTCTCCTCCCGCGAGCTCGTCGGGCGGGCGTTGCGGCGTATTCACGAGACGCAGGGGACGCTCAACGCCTTCCGTGTCGTACGGGACGAGGCCGCGCTGCGGGAGGCCGACGAGGCGGACCGGAGGCTCGCCGCCGGGGAGCGGCTGCCCCTGCTCGGGGTGCCCCTCGCCGTCAAGGACGACATGGACGTGGCCGGCGAGCCCACCGCCTTCGGATGTGCCGGAACGTTTCCGGCGAAGAAGGCCGACAGCGAGGCCGTCCGGCGATTACGTGCCGCCGGCGCCGTGATCGTCGGCAAGACCAACACCCCCGAGCTCGGCCAGTGGCCCGTCACCGACGGCCCCGCCTTCGGCGTCACCCGCAATCCGTGGAGCCCCGAGCACAGCCCCGGCGGCTCGTCCGGCGGGGCGGCCGCCGCCGTCGCCGCCGGGCTGGTGCCCGCCGCGCTCGGTTCCGACGGCGCCGGCTCCATCCGCATACCCGCCGCCTGGACCCACCTCGTCGGCATCAAGCCCCAGCGCGGCCGCATCTCCACCTGGCCGCAGGGCGAGGCCTTCCGCGGCATCACCAGCGACGGGCCGCTCGCCCGCACCGTCGGTGACGCCGCCCTCCTCCTCCAGGCCGCCGCCGGGTCGCACCCCGGCGACCTCCACCGGCCGCCCGCCGTCGACGCCCTCGCCGCCGCCGGGCACGAGCCCCGGCGGCGGCTGCGGATCGCCCTCTCCTTCCGCCCCGCCTTCGCCGCCGTCCGGCACTGGCTCGATCCCGTCGTCCGCGACGCCACCCTCCGCATCGCCCGCCGCCTCGAACTCCTCGGGCACGACGTCGTCGAGGAGGACCCGCGCTACGGGCCCATCGGGTTCGCCTTCGTACCCCGCTCGATGGCGGGCGTACGGGACTGGTCCGCGCGCGTCCCCGACCGGACGCTCCTGGAGGCCCGTACCCACGTCAACGTGCGCGGCGGCCGCGTCCTCGGTGGTGGCGTCCTGCGCGCCGCGCGCGCCGCGGAGGCGCCGTTGCGCCGGCGCATCGGCGAGATGTTCTGGCGGTTCGACGCCGTTCTCACCCCCACCACCGCCGTACCGCCCCTGCGCACCGGCGACCTGGCCGGCCTCGGCAGCCGCGACACCAACGCCCGCATGATCGCCGCCTGCCCGTACGCCTGGCCCTGGAACGTCCTCGGCTGGCCCGCCCTCAGCGTCCCCTCCGGCCTCACCGCCGCCGGGCTGCCGATGGGCGCCCAGCTCCTCGGCCCCGCCAACAGCGAGCCCCTGCTCATCTCCCTCGCCGCCCAGCTGGAGGTGGATCAGCGGTGGTACGAGCAGTGGCCCGGGGTCCGGCCCGACTGATCCGAAAGGGCCGGCACCGCACCTGGCATCGTCCTACGGGACCAGGATGTCCAGTTCCGCCATCGCGCCCGTCGCGATCTCCCGCGTCAGCGCCTCCGCCCGTTCCGCGTCCCGTTCCCGTACCGCCTCCGCCACCCGTACGTGCAGCGTCACCGCGGCCGGGTCGGGGTCGGTGAACATCACCTGGTGGTGCGTACGTCCCGTGAGGACCTCCGCCACCACGTCACCGAGCCGGGCGAACATCTCGTTGCCCGACGCGCGCAGGATCACGCGGTGGAACGCGATGTCGTGGACCAGGTAGCCCTCCAGCTGCTGGCCGCGCGAGGTCGCGACCATGCCCAGCGCGTGCTCGGTCAGCTCGGCGCACTGCGCGGGCGTGGCGTGCCGGGCCGCGAGGCCCGCGGCCACCGGTTCGACCGCCGAGCGCAGCACGGTCAGCGAGCGCAGCTGGCGGGGGCGGTCCGGGCCGGCGAGCCGCCAGCGGATGACGCGGGGGTCGTAGACGTTCCACTCCTCGGGCGGAAGCACGGTCACGCCCACGCGCCGCCGGGAGGCGACCAGGTGCATGGACTCCAGGACGCGGACCACCTCGCGGACCACGCTGCGCGAGACGTCGAAGCGCTCCTCGATCTCGTCGGTGCGCAGCACGCTGCCCGGCGGGTGCTCGCCCGCCGTGATCGCGGGCCCCAGGGAGTCCAGCACCCGCGCGTGCAGGCCGCTGCCTCCCCGTTCCCCCGCGGCCTCCGTCGCCTGTCCCTGGTTGTCCATGGGATCAGCCTACGGTCCGCCTACCGACGAAATAAGTATGACGTTTTAGTTACGGGGGCTTGAATACGTCATATCCGATGAGCTTCAGTGAGGCCCCACAGGGCGCACAGCCCCGATGTCGACGGAGACAGCGAGGACCGCATGACCACCCCCCACCTCGTCGTGGTGATGGGCACCGCCGGGACGGGCAAGACCACGGTCGGCCCGCTGGTCGCGGACGCCCTCGGCGTCCCCTACGCCGAGGGCGACGACTTCCACCCCGCCGCCAACATCGCCAAGATGTCGGCCGGCGTCCCCCTCGACGACGCCGACCGGGCCCCATGGCTCGACGCCGTCGGCGCCTGGCTCCACGACCGGGCCGCACGGGGTGGCGTGGTCAGCTGCTCGGCGCTCAAGCGCGCCTACCGCGACCGGCTGCGCGCGGCCGCGCCCGGGGTCGTCTTCCTCCACCTCACCGGCGACCGCGAGCTGATCACCGCCCGAATGACCGCCCGGCAGGGGCACTTCATGACCACCCGGATGCTGGAGTCCCAGCTCGCCGCCCTCGAACCCCTCCGGGACGACGAGGCCGGCGTCGCCGTCGACGTCACCCCCGACGCCCGCGTCATCGCCGACCGGGCCGTCATTGCCCTGCGGCGGCTCTGACACACCCCCTCCTGAACAGGCCCCCTCCTCCCCCCTCCTCCCCCCAAGGAAGCCCGTGAGCACTCTCAGCGTCGAGATGCTGGCCGCGGCAGCGCCCACCGCACCGATCACTTCGGCGGGTCACGCACAGCTCGGCATCGCCGTCCTCGTCGGGATCGCCGTCATCGTCCTCCTCATCACCCGCTTCAAACTCCACGCCTTCCTCTCCCTGACCATCGGCTCCCTCGTCCTCGGCGCCGCCGCCGGGGCGCCCATGGACAAGGTCATCGCCAGCTTCACGGCGGGCCTCGGCTCCACCGTCGCCGGCGTCGGCGTGCTCATCGCCCTCGGCGCGATACTCGGCAAGCTCCTGGCCGACTCCGGGGGCGCCGACCAGATCGTCGACACGATCCTCGCCCGGGCGGGCACCCGCTCGATGCCGTGGGCGATCGTGCTCATCGCGGGCGTCATCGGCCTGCCGCTGTTCTTCGAGGTCGGCATCGTGCTGCTGATCCCGGTGGTGCTGCTGGTCGCCAAGCGGGGCGGGCACTCGCTCATGCGCATCGGCGTCCCGGCCCTCGCCGGACTCTCCGTCATGCACGGTCTGGTGCCCCCGCACCCCGGCCCGCTGGCCGCCATCGACGCCATCGGCGCCGAC
Source organism: Streptomyces sp. NPDC044063 (assembly GCF_056434285.1). Taxonomy (NCBI): domain Bacteria; kingdom Bacillati; phylum Actinomycetota; class Actinomycetes; order Kitasatosporales; family Streptomycetaceae; genus Streptomyces; species Streptomyces sp. NPDC044063. The sequence goes on along the minus strand of NZ_JBWKFM010000003.1, from coordinate 48,312 downwards.
CTCGGGGTGACGCTCGCGCTCGGCGTGCTCGTCGCCGTGCCGACCGCCGTCATCGCCGGCCCGGTCTTCTCGCGCCTCGCCGCCCGCTGGGTGGACATCACGCCGCCGGAGAAGCTCATCCCGCAGCGCCCCTCCGAGACGCTGGAGCGGCGGCCCGGTTTCGCCGCCACCGTGGCGACCGTTCTGCTGCCCGTGGCCCTGATGCTCGCCAAGGCGCTCGTCGACATCGTCGTCGACGACCCCAAGAACCATGTGCAGCGCGTCGCCGACGTCATCGGCTCGCCCCTCGTCGCCCTGCTCGCCGCCGTGCTCGTCGGGCTGTTCACCCTCGGCCGCGCCGCCGGCTTCGGCCGCGACCGGCTGGCCGGGACCGTCGAGAAGTCGCTCGTTCCGATCGCCGGCATCCTGCTGATCGTCGGCGCGGGCGGCGGCTTCAAGCAGACGCTCATCGACGTCGGCGTCGGACGGATGATCCTGGACGTCTCCAAGGACTGGTCCGTCTCCGCGCTGCTCCTCGCCTGGCTGATCGCGGTCGGCATCCGGCTCGCCACCGGCTCGGCGACCGTCGCCACGATCTCGGCCGCGGGCCTCGTCGCCCCGCTCGCCGCCGACATGAGCACGACCCACTCGGCCCTGCTCGTCCTCGCCGTCGGCGCCGGTTCGCTGTTCTTCTCCCACGTCAACGACGCCGGGTTCTGGATGGTGAAGGAATACTTCGGGATGAGCGTCGGGCAGACGGTCAAGACGTGGTCGCTGATGGAGACGATCATCTCGGTCGTCGGGATCGGCTTCGTCCTGCTGCTCTCGGTCCTCCTCTAGACAACCCGAGAAGAAGCGGGGCCGTCCGTCCGGACGGCCCCGCTTCCGTTTTTTACCAGGCGGACAACCCAGGCACGCTGGCCCACCCATCCTCCGAGTCGTCCTTCGCCCCCGCCACATACCCGTCCGTCCGGAACCGG
>NZ_JBWKFM010000003.1:0-47343 GCF_056434285.1 Streptomyces sp. NPDC044063 | reverse complement strand
TTGGGGTTCGTTTTCTTCTTTCTTCTTCGCCCCTCCCCAACACAAAAAGAGGAGGCCCCGCCCCCCCCCCCCCCCCCCCCCCCGCTTCCGTGTCGCATCAGGCGGACAGCCCGGCCACGTAGGCCCGTACGTCCTCCGGGTCGTCCGTCGCCACCGCCACGTACCCGTCCGGCCGGACCAGGAACAGCCCCGACCCGTACGCCCCCTTCACATGGCCCTCGGAGTCCACCGGGCGGAACGTCCGCAGCCACTCCGCCTTCGGGCCCTCGAAGTCCGGTACGTCCGTCACCACCAGCAGGGTGAAGTGCGGCCCCCGGAACACGTCGAACAGGCGCGTCTCCGCCCCCGACGCGTCCCGGCACGGCGCGTCCGGCGCGCGGTCGCCGGCGCGCAGCGCGTCCTCGGTCAGGTCCCTCCGCAGCTCGCGGGTGAGCGGGCCCTCGCGGTAGCCCAACGTCAGCTGGTGGGTCTCGCGGCCCCGCCGCCAGCGGTTCTCGGTGCCGTGGCGGTCCGCCCGGTGGACGCGGCTGCTCAGGCCCAGCACCTCGGCCGCGACGCCCCGGCGTTCGGCGTCGTACGAGTCCAGCAGCGTCTCGTCCGCGCCCAGCCGGAGCACGGCGGCCAGCTTCCAGCCGAGGTTGTACGCGTCCTGCACGCTGGTGTTCAGGCCCTGCCCGCCCGCGGGGGAGTGGACGTGGGCCGCGTCCCCGGCCAGGAACACCCGGCCGGAGCGGAACCGTTCCGCCATGGCCATACGGGCCCGGTAGCCGGACGCCCAGCGCACCTCGTCCACCTCCAGGCGGAGGCCGGTGCGCTCCGTGAGGAGCCGGGTCAGCGCCTCCGGCGTGGCGTCGCGGTCGGTGTCGATCCGCCGGTCCGTCTCCGCGAAACCGGCGATGACCTGCACGGTCTCCGTGCCCTCCAGCGGTCGCAGGGCGACCAGGCCGCCCGGCGCCGTCTGCCACATGTGCCAGCTCCCGCGGTCGATCTCGGCGCGGTCCGGGCCGCCGAGCATGACGTCGGCTATCAGCGCCGGGTACGGGTCGATCTGTTCGCCGGTGAAGGGGACGCCGAGGGCCGCGCGGACGGTGCTGCGGCCGCCGTCGGCGGCGACGAGCCACTGGGCGCGTACGGTCCCGGTCGTCCCGTCGGGGTGGCGCAGGGTGCCGGTGACGCCGTCCGCGTCCTGGGTGAAGCCGGTGAGCTCGGTGTCGAACTCGACCGTGCCGCCCAGCTCCTCGAGACGCGCGCAGAGGATCTCGACCGTGCGCCACTGCGGCAGCATCCGGACCTCGGGGTAGGGGATGCCGGGGGAGTCCTCGGCCGCTTCGGTCAGGTTCCAGCGCGCGGTGCGCTCGGTCCCCTGCCAGCTCTGGACGGCAGGCACCGGGCCGCTGGCCGCCATGAGGGCGTCGACGGCGCCCAGGTCGTCGAGGAGCTCCAGGGTGCGCGGCTGGATGCCGGTGCCGCGCGAGCCCGGGAAGCCGCCGTCGGAGCGTTCCACGAGGCGGTGGCGGATGCCGCGCCGGGCCAGATCGATGGCCAGGACCAGTCCGGTCGGCCCCGCTCCCACGATCAGGACCTCGGTCAGGCCCTCGGCTGCCCCCGCCCCGGTGTCCGTCCCCGCGTTCGCGTTCGTGCCCGCGCTCGTGCCCGCGCTCGTGCCCGCGCTCGTGCCCGCGTTCGTGCTCGTCTGCATGGTCATGGCGTCCCTTCCCCCTGCCGTGCTTAACGCTGTTAAGTTCGCTGCCCTCCCAGGGTGAACTGAACGTTGTTAAGCTGTCAAGGTGGCACCTCGCATCGACCGGACCCAAGTGGCCGGAACCGCACTCCGCCTGCTCAACGAGGTGGGTCTCGAAGGCCTCACCCTGCGCAGGATCGCCAAGGAGCTGAACGTCCAGGCCCCGGCCCTGTACTGGCACTTCAAGAACAAGCAGGAACTGCTCGACGAGATGGCCACCGAGATGTTCCGTCGCATGACGGGGCCCTTCAGCGCCCTCGCCCAGGACGACTGGCGGGAGTTCCTCGCCGGTGCGGCCCGGGTCGAGCGGCGCTGCCTGCTCGGCTACCGCGACGGGGCCAAGGTCTTCGGGGGCACGCGCTTCACCGACGCCGGGTACGCCGGCCCGGTGGAGGGGATGATGCGGGCGCTCGTGGCCGCCGGCTTCACGCCGCGCGCCGCCGCCCGCGCCTGGTTCACCCTCTCCTCGTACACGATGGGGTACGTGATCGAGGAGCAGTCGGTGCACCCGATCCCCGGTGGGGAGCGGGACCCCGCCTACGAGCTGACCGACCGGGCCCGGCGGCTGGAGGGGTACCCCCTCGCGACCGAGGCGGGCTGGGAGTTCTTCGAGGACCTCGAGGCCGGCTTCGAGGCCGGGTTGCGCGCCGTCGTCGCCGGCATCGAGGCCACGCTGCTCACGCCGGACGCCGACCGCTGACCCCGTTTCCGTGACCCGCCCCGCGCCGGCCGTCGAGGGCCGCGCGCAGGGCCGGTGTCCAGCGGCGTTCCACCCAGCGGTGCAGCGCCCACGCCAGCACCAGCATCGTCGTCACGGTCAGCGCGAACGTGACGGCCGACGGCACGCCCAGCCCCCGGTGCAGCGCGCCGATGACCACCCACCCGAGGTGTTCGTGCACCAGGTAGAACGGGTACGTCAGCGCCCCGGCGAACGGCAGCCAGCGCCACCGCGCCCACCCGGCACGGCCCAGCGCGATCGCCGCCACCAGCGCGTAGCCGAGCGCCAGGACGCCGATGATGACGAGGGCCGAGCGGTACGAGAAGTAGTGCGGGTTCGCGGGGTGCCACAGGCCCGCCACCGCGTAGTGCTGGCCCAGCAGGAAGCTCACGCCCACGATGCCCCAGGCCACGGCGTCGTGGCCGAAGCGGTGGAGCAGATAGAGGCCGATGCCGCCGATGAAGAACGAGGAGTACTCCGGCATGAACACCACGCGCAGGAACTCCACATGGGACGCCGTCGTGACGACCGTCATCAGCGTCCACCCCGCGCAGAACAGCACCACCCGCCGCCGCGTCGCCCCCGGCAGCACCACGCACAGGGCGAACAACGCGTAGAAGCGCACCTCCGCCCAGAGCGTCCAGCACACCCCCAGCACCCGCTCGGCGCCCGCCGGTTGCTGCAGCATCGTCAGGTTGACCAGCACGTCGCTGGCCGACGGCGGCCGGTACGGCACCCAGGGCAGCGCGAAGGCGGCGACGACGAGCACGATGGCGGCCCAGTAGGCGGGGTAGAGGCGGGCGGCGCGGGAGGCGAGGAAGGAGCGCAGCGGGCGGCCCCAGCCGCTCATGCAGATCACGAAACCGCTGATGACGAAGAAGATCTGCACCCCGAGGCAGCCGTAGGCGAAGGCCGACGACAGATGCGGGAACTCGTGGCGCGGCGACGCGCCCCACGCCCGGCTCACGTCGCCGTCGCGGCCGCCGTAGTGGTAGCAGGCCACCATCAGCGCGGCTATCAGCCGCAGCCCGTCCAGGGCGTACAACCGGCCGCCGGCCCGCCGCCCCTTCCCCTTGTCCTGCCCCTTCTCCTTGCCCTTGCCGTCGCCCTCGGGCACCGCGCCCGGGACGGAGGGCGGAGCGGTGGCGGTGGCCTCGGGCCGTGCGGTGCCGGGAGCCTGGACCGTCGTCATGCGGGCGTCACCGTCTTCTTCCTCTTCAGCAGCCGCCTGCGCATCGCACGCGCCCGGCGGGCGATCCGGCGGACGGCGGGATTGCGCGGCAGGAAGGCGAGTTGGGAGGGGATCGCGCCGGGCAGCGCCAGCGCGGTGAGTCTGCGGCGCTTGAAGTAGCGCCAGGTGCGGGTGTTGAGCCGGGTGGACAGGTAGCGCTCGGCGGCGGGGCGCAGCCCCGGGTGGATCTGCGGCTGCATGGCGTAGCCGACGGCGGCCAGCAGGTCGTCCAACCGGTCGTCGGCGCGGTCGCCCGCCCGGTCGTCCTGCCGGTCGCCCGCCCGGTCGTCCTGCCGGTCGCCCGGCCGGTCGTCCAGGCGGTCCTTCGCGGGCACGCCGTCGTCCGGCGCCGCCTCGTCCTCGACGTCCGGCAGCAGCGCGTCCACGATGGTCACCGGTACGCGGTTGCTGTTCTGGTACGGGGAGAGCCGCTCCAGCAGCAGGTCCGTGCCCGCCCGGGCGACCGGCAGCCCGTAGAAGGTGCGGGCGGTGAGCAGTGCGGTGGAGAAGCAGGCGACGACCAGCGCGGGCCGCAGCCGCTGGTAGACCACCTCGGCCAGGACGGGCGCGTCGAGGACGGTCAGGGCCGCGCCGAGCCGGTCCGCCTCCTCCTCCAGCAGCCGTGACCAGCGGGCGGGCGCCGACGGATGGGGCTTGAACAACAGGGTGCGGTGGCCGCGCCCGACGGCGCCGCGCAGCATGCGCACATGGAGGCGTTCCTCCTCCTCGGGCGTGAGGATGTCCAGCGCGGACAGGTACTGGCCGAGCAGCAGGGCGGCGCCCTCGGGCGCGTCGGGCAGCTCGGGCGCCGCCGCGTCGGCGAGCTCGCCCAGCACCTTGGTGAAGACCTCGCCGGGCACGATCTCCGGCACCACCCCGAACTCCGTGAGCAGCAGGGGCTTCAGGCCCGGTACGAGGTCGAGGTGGAGGAGGCGGCGCACCCGGGTGCCGATCAGCGGGTCCAGCTTGCTGCGCGTGGGACCGTAGCTCATCAGCCCGTCGGCGTAGACGTCGATGGGCGCGTCGGGGAACACCTGGGCGAGCGCGAGGGCGGGGTTGACCTGGAGGGACTCCAGGACGATGGCCACGTCGTCGTCGCCCAGCCCCCACAGCAGCCTCAGGTGGCGCTCCCACAGGGGGGCGTCGTCCGGGCGCGGCGACCAGCCGGCGGGGTGGAAGGGGCTGATGGTGTCGTTCCAGGAGAGCACCCCGTCGAAGCGGGTGCGCAGCCGTTCGAAGCCGGGCGCCTCGTCGAAGGCGGGGGTGGTCTCGGGCACGGCGGCGGAGTTGGAGACGATCAGCAGCCTGCGGCCGGCGGCGGGGAGGAGGCCGGCGTCGAGGGCGGCGGCGAGCGTGGCGGCGCCGTAGAGCGTCGAGGCCAGGAAGAGCTGGGTGCGGGGACGGGTGCCCGCCGTCGGTGACATCGGGGTCGGCGGCATCAGGCGGCCACCTCCGGTGCGGAAGGTGCGGAAGGTGCGGAGGGTGCGGAAGGTGTGGAGGGTGCGGAAGGTGTGGAGGGCGTGGAGGGTGCCGCGGGTGCGGCGGAGGGCTGTGGCACCACGGCCGTCCGGCGGCGGAGCCGGCGCAGCCGGACCGCGCGGTCCTCGTCCATGGAATTCACGGCGTCGTCGACGAGTTCGCGCGGCATGCGTTTCAGCGCGGCGGCGCTCATCGAACGGAGTTTCCGGGCGACCGCCGGTTCGAATCGTTCGATGGAACCGAGGTGGTGCGCGATAATCGCGCAGTACGTACGGACGGCCTTCGGCAGGAGTTTCTCCGCGTCCGGATCTCCGGCCGTTTCCGTCAATACCGTGTCGAATGCGCGAATGAAATCGAGCTGCCGTACGTCACCGATCTGCGTGAGCGAGGTGGTGACCCCGCGGCGGTAGAAGACGCCGAGCAGCCCGGCGACCGCGAAGGACCGCGCCTCGCGGTGCAGCCGCCAGATCCACGGCCGGTCCTCGGCGGTGCGCAGGCCCGGTACGAAGTGCAGCAGGCCGTCGTCCAGCAGCCGCCGGTGGTAGACGCCCGCCCACGCGTAGGCATAGTCGACCGAGGTGGAGCGGTCGATGGGCAGTATCGCCCCGCGCGGGTCCAGGGCGACCCCGCGGCGGCCGACGGGCGCCCGGTGGATCGTCCGGTTCCGGCCGGTGCACTGCACGTGGTCGGTGCGGACGAAGTCGACGTCCAGTTCCTCGGCGACCTCCACGAGCCGCGCGTAGTACCCGGGCGCCAGCCAGTCGTCGCCGTCGAGGAAGGTGATGTAGCGCCCGCGGGCGGCGTCCAGCCCGGTGTTGCGGGCGGTGGCCAGGCCGCCGTTCGTCGCGTGCCGCAGCAGCACGGCGCCCGGCAGCTCGCGCGCGGCGCGCTCCAGCACCCCGGACGTGCCGTCCGTCGAACAGTCGTCGACGAGAATGAATTCGAAGTCCTCGCGTGCGTTCGCGCGCAGGCTTCGCAGTGTGTCGGGGGCATATGTCTGCACGTTGTAGAACGGCACGACGACGGAGAGCTTGACCACGCGCGTGACGCTATGTGCCGCCCCGGCATTCGTTCTGACGCGGAGCGCAAGCGCAGATGAACGAAGAGCGGCGGAATTGTGAACCACCCCTGGCCGTCAACCGATTCGCCGACCGTCGGTGTGCTGTTTACCGGCTGTTGAAGTCCCGTTGGGCAACGAAACGGAATGCATTTCTATCGTCGGCCACGTGCCATCACGTACCGATGCATCGCTCCGGATCGCCGTGCTCGCGGACTCCGACACCCGGTGGAAATGGGGGGCGCTCACCGCGCACCGGCTCGCGCCCGGCGCCCGCCTCGACGGCTTCCTGCTCAGGGGCCGCGCGACCCCCACCGTCCGCCAGCTCGCGGAGGTCGGCGTCCACGCCGACGCGCTGCGTGAGGTCACCGGCGCGGAGTTCACCGCCGTCGCGGACCGGGACCGGTACGACGTGCTCGTCCTCGCCTGCGTCGGCGGCGCGGTGCAGGCCCTGCTGCACGGCCTCGGCCACGCCTGGGGGCCCTCCCCCCGGCGCCCCGTCGTCGTCACCGGCTACGTCGGCGTCGTCTACGAGAAGCTCGCCGACGGACTGCTGCTGCGGCACGGCGCGGACGTCGTCCTGGCCAACTCCCGCCACGACGCCGAACGCTTCCGGGCCGTCTACGCCGGAGCGGGCGCCCCCCAGGAGAGCGTCACCGAGTGCGCCCTGCCCTTCCTCGGCGGCGACCGCTACGCCGGGCCGGCGCAGGACCGCCCCTACACCGTGGTCTTCGCCGCCCAGCCGTCCGTGCCCGAGAGCCGCGCCGACCGGACCTACCTGCTCGAACGCGCCGCCGGGCACGCCCGCCTCCACCCCGGACGACAGGTGCTGATCAAGCTCCGCAGCAAGCCCGGCGAGCACACCACCCACATCGAGGAACACCCGTACCAGAAGCTCGCCGCCCGCCTCCCCGGTGGCCTGCCCGCCAACTGCCGCCTCGTCTACGGGCACATGGGCGACGTCCTCGACCGCACCGACCTGCTGGTGACCGTCAGCTCCACCGCCGCCCTCGAAGCGCTCCACCGCGCGATCCCCACGGCGGTCCTCACCGACCTCGGCATCCGCGAACCGCTCGGCAACCACCACTTCCTCGGCTCCGGCTGCCTCGCCTCCTGGGACGACCTCGACGCCGGCCGGCTCCCCGCGCCCGACCCCGCCTGGACGGCCCGGCAGGGCGTCGCCGCCGACGGCACGTACGAGCACGCCTTCGACGTCGCCCGCGAGCGCGTCGCCGATCTGGCCGCCCGCTCCACGCTCCCCCCGCTCGCCCCCTACTACACACCCCGCACCGCCCCCGGCCACCTCCCCGCCCTGCTCGCCCGCCACGGCTTCGACCCGCACGGCCGGCCCCTGCCGGGCCGGGCCGCTCCCGAGCGCGAGGAGAGCGCGCTGCGCCGTGCCACGCGCGGCGCGCTGCGGGACATGGCGCGCGGCGCGTACCGCCACGGGGTGCAGCGCGTGGCGCCCGCCATCCGCCGGCTGGGGGAGCTGTGACGCCCCGGCCGGCCACCCGTCACCCCAAGGAGCACACGATGTCCGCCCCACCGGCCGTCCTGGCCGTCATCCCCGCACGCGGCGGATCCAAGGGCGTGCCCGCCAAGAACCTCGCCCCCGTCGGAGGCGTCCCGCTGGTCGCCCGCGCCGTCCGCGCCTGCCGGGCCGCGCACCTGGTCACGGACGTGATCGTCTCCACGGACGACCCCGCCATCGCCGCCACGGCGCGCGACGCCGGTGCCGTCGTGGTCCAGCGGCCCCCGGCCATCGCCGGGGACACCGCCACCAGCGAGGCGGCCGTGCTGCACGCCATGGACGTCCACGAGGCCACGACCGGCCGGCCGGCCGGCACGGTGCTGCTCGTGCAGTGCACCAGCCCGTTCCTCACGGCGGAGGATGTGGACGGGGTGGCCCGGGCAGTCGTGGAGGGCGGGGCGGACAGCGCGCTGACCGCGGCGCCGTTCCATGGCTTCGTGTGGCGGGAGGAGGGGGCCGAGGCCACCTGCGGCGTCAACCACCACAAATCGACCCGCCCCCGCCGCCAGGACCGCCCCCAGGACCTCCTGGAGACCGGGGCCGCCTACGCCATGGAAGCCACCGGCTTCCGCGAGACCCGCCACCGTTTCTTCGGCCGCACCGACCTCGTCCGTACCGACCCCGCCCGCGTCCTGGAGATCGACGACCCGCACGACCTCGCCCGGGCCCGCGCGCTCGCGCCCCTCCTCGACGCCGCCACGCCCGCCACGCTGCCCACCCGGGACGACGTGGACGCCGTCGTCCTCGACTTCGACGGCACCCAGACCGACGACCGCGTCCTCATCGACGCCGACGGGCGCGAAGTCGTCGCCGTCCACCGCGGCGACGGGCTCGGTGTCGCCGCCCTGCGCCGGGCCGGGCTGGATCTGCTGATCCTCTCCACCGAGACCAACCCCGTCGTCGCCGCCCGCGGCCGCAAGCTCGGCGTGCCCGTCATCCACGGGAGCGAGCGCAAGGACGTCGCCCTCAAACAGTGGTGCGAGGAGCGCGGTATCGAGCCCCAGCGGGTGCTCTACGCCGGCAACGACGTCAACGACCTGCCCTGCTTCGGTCTCGTCGGCTGGCCCGTGGCCGTCGCCGACGCCCACGGACCCGTCCGCGCCGCCGCCCGCGCGGTGACCGCGGCGCCCGGCGGCGCCGGAGCCGTCCGCGAGATCGCCGGCTGGCTGCTGGGCCCTTCCCTCTGACGCCCCGCCGCCCCGGCCCCGCCCCCTTCCCCTTCCCCGTCCCCTCCCGCCTTCCTTCCGCTCCCTCCCCACTCCCTAAGGAACCCGACGCATGAACCCCGCCCCGCGCACCCGCACCCTCGGCGACCGGGTCATCGGTCCCGGTCGGCCCGTCTACATCACCGGCGAGATCGGCATCAACCACAACGGTGACCTCGAGAACGCGTTCGCCCTCATCGACGCCGCCGCCGACGCGGGCTGCGACGCGGTGAAGTTCCAGAAGCGCACCCCCGAGATCTGCACCCCGCGCGACCAGTGGGAGCTGGAGCGCGACACGCCCTGGGGCCGGATGACCTACATCGACTACCGCCACCGCGTGGAGTTCGGCGAGGAGGAGTACCGCCGCATCGACGCGTACTGCCGGGAGCGCGGCATCGCCTGGTTCGCCTCGCCGTGGGACACCGAGTCCGTCGCCTTCCTGGAGAAGTTCGACGTCCCCGCGCACAAGGTCGCCTCCGCCTCCCTCACCGACGACGAGCTGCTGCGCACCCTGCGCGCCACCGGCCGTACGGTGATCCTCTCCACCGGCATGTCCACCCCGCAGCAGATCCGGCACGCCGTCGAGGTGCTCGGCAGCGAGAACATCGTGCTCTGCCACGCCACCTCCACCTACCCGGCCAAGGCCGCCGAGCTCAACCTGCGGGTGATCAACACCCTCCAGGCCGAGTACCCCAACGTCCCCATCGGCTACTCCGGCCACGAGACCGGCCTCCAGACCACCCTCGCCGCCGTCGCCCTCGGCGCCGCCTTCGTCGAGCGCCACATCACCCTCGACCGGGCCATGTGGGGCTCCGACCAGGCCGCCTCCGTCGAACCCGGCGGCCTCCAGCGGCTCGTGCGCGACATCCGCGTGGTCGAGGAGTCGCTCGGCGACGGCGTGAAGCGGGTCTACGACAGCGAGCTGGCCCCCATGCGCAAGCTGCGCCGCGTCGCCGGCGTCGTCGCCGAGGCCGGCCACCGCGAACCCGTAGCGGTCTGACGGGCGCCCGGTGACCACACCCGAGGGGCCGGATCCCGGCCCGCCCCCGGAGGCGGGGGGAACTCCCGCCCGCCGCCTCCGGGGGCCCCGGCGCGCCGGGGGCACCGCCCCCACGCTGGCCTTCGTCGAAAGCCCCGTCCAGCTGCTGAACGTCCTCGAATGGGCGTACCACGCGGCCCGCTACACCCAGGGTGGCGCTCCGCCGTGCGACGGCGTGCCGCGCCAGCCCGGGCCGCGGGACATCACCCCGCTGGGCGGCGACCTCCTCGTCGTGGTGCTGGCCCCGCACGACCCCATGACCCGCGGTCAGCTGCGCCGGATGGCCGAACTGGCCCGGGACCAGGGCCACCGGGTCCGCTGGGAGGAGGCCCGCGGCGGGCCCGGCGCCCCCTTCGCCACCGTCGGCGCGCTGGCCGGGCCGCTGCGCCGGGCCCGCCGGGTGGTCATCGGCGACCCCTTCTCGCGCTACGTCCAGCTGCTGCTCACCCTCGCGCGGGCCCGGGAGCTGGTGGTGGTGGACGACGGCACGGCGACGATGGAGTTCGTCTCCCAACTGGCGCGGGGCGAACGCCTCGTGCGCTGGCACCGCGCCGGCAGTACGAGCACACGGGGGGCGCGGGAACTGCTCCTCGCGCCCGTCTCCGCATCAGCGCGCCGGAAGCTCACCCCGAACAACCACCGTTCGGTGGAGGTCTTCACCTCCATGCCGGTCGAACCGCCCCCCGGAGTGATGGTCACGGCCAACGACTTCTCCTGGACCCGGGCCGCCTACGGGCCGCCGCGGCTGACCGGCGGCACCGATCTCGTGGGCACCTCGCTCGTCGAGACCGGCGTCGTGGACGCCGAGCGCTATCTGGAGGCGGTGGCCGCTCTGGCCCGCGCCCACGGCGCCACCCGCTACTTCGCCCACCGCCGCGAGCGGCCCGACAAGCTCCGCCGCATAGCCTCCGGCCTGGGCCTGGAGGTCGTCCGCCCCGAGCTGCCGCTGGAGCTCGTGGCCCGCCGCGGCCCCATCGGCCGGACGATCCTGAGCTTCCCCTCCACCGTCGTGCACACCCTGCCGCTGGCCCTGGCGGGCACGGGCGTGGGCGTCGCGGTGTGCGACATCGACCCCGCCTGGCTCACCGAACACGCTTCCCCCCGGGCTGAGGACTTCTTGTCCGGAGTGACCGGCACCGCGCGCGATGTGCGTCGACTGCCGTACGCATCAGCGTCTACGACGTAGGCCGTAATTACGGGTCATACCCCTCGACGGACCCATCCATGCGGCTGAACTTTTTGTGATCGAGGGACAGTTGCCCCATTCGGGGCTCTACTCTTCGCAGGGTGAATCATCTGATGCCCTGCGAAGCCGATCCCGAAACCGCCCACGGCGATCTGCCCGGCGCGCTCCCCGACGGGCTGCGCGCCGAACTCATCGAGTTCCGCCGGGACTTGCACATGCATCCCGAGCTCGGAAACCGTGAGTTCCGTACCACCGCGGCGGTCCGGACCCGGCTCGAGAAGGCAGGACTCAGACCGCGCACCCTCACCGGCGGCACCGGCCTCATCTGCGACATCGGACGTGACGGCGCCTCGTACGCCTCCGCCGGCCGACCCGTGCTCGCCCTGCGCGCGGATCTCGACGCGCTGCCGATCCCGGACACCAAGACCGTCCCCTACCGCTCGACGATCCCCAGGATGGCCCACGCCTGCGGCCACGACGTCCACACCACCGTCGTGCTCGGCGCCGGCCTGGTCCTGGCGGATCTGGCCGCACAGGGCCTGCTGCCCAACCCGGTCCGGCTGATCTTCCAGCCCGCCGAGGAGGTGCTGCCCGGCGGCGCCCTCGACGCCATCGAGTGCGGCGCCCTGGACGGTGTCGGCCGCATCCTCGCCGTCCACTGCGACCCCAAGGTCGAGGTCGGCCGCATCGGCCTGCGCACCGGGGCCATCACCTCCGCCTGCGACCGGCTGGAGGTCACCCTGGCCGGCGCCGGCGGTCACACCGCCCGCCCCCACCTGACGACCGACCTGGTGACCGCCGTCGCCCGGGTGGCCACCGACGTGCCCGCCGTCCTCGCCCGCCGCGCCGACGCCCGGTCCGGCCTCTCCGTCACCTGGGGACGCCTGGAGACCGGTCACGCCTGCAACGTCATCCCGCAGCACGCCGAGCTCGCCGGCACCGTGCGCTGCCTGGACCTGCGCACCTGGCGGGAGGCCCCCGACCTGGTGCACGCGGCCGTCGACGAGATCGCCGGGCTGCACCGCGCCAAGTCGGAGATCAACTACATCCGCGGCGTCCCGCCCGTGGTCAACGACGCCGAGGTCACCGGACTGCTCCGGCGGGCCATGACCGCGCGCCGGGGCCGCTACGCGGTGGAGGACACCGAGCAGAGCCTGGGTGGCGAGGACTTTTCGTGGTACCTGGAGCGGGTTCCTGGCGCTATGGCCCGGCTCGGCGTCCGGCCCGTGGGGGACAGCACCCCTCGTGACCTGCATTGCGGTGATTTCGACGTGGATGAGGAGGCGATCGGGGTCGGGGTGGAGCTGTTCACGGCCGCCGCGCTGCTGGATGGCAACCGTATGTAGGCAATCCGGTCAAGTCTGGTTAACGACGAATCGATAACGGCTTGCACGCACCCCTTTTATCTGCATCTACGCGCGTTACGATTCCCGCGAACCAGCGCCAATGGAGGCGCTTCGAGTGAAGGGGCCCCTCGTGCGCCGGGTATCCACCATCGCTGTCGCGGGCATCAGCACCGCGGCTCTCGCATTCACTCTCACCGCCTGTGGTGAGTCCTCCACCGAGTCCGGTGACTCCAATGCCAAGGGCGTCGGCCTGGCGTTCGACGTCGGCGGCCGTGACGACCACTCCTTCAACGAGTCCGCCGCCCGCGGCGTCGACAAGGCGGAGAAGGAGCTGGGCGTCAAGTCCAAGATGATGACCGCCAAGAACGGCGAGACCGAGGCGGACCGCGAGCAGCGGCTGACCTCCCTCGCCGAGGCCGGTTACAACCCCGTCATCGGTGTGGGCTTCAACTACTCCAAGTCGATCGAGAAGGTCGCCAAGGACTTCCCGAAGACCAGCTTCGCCGTGGTCGACTCGGTTGCCCCGGGCAAGAACATCGACAGCATCACCTTCGGTGAGCACGAGGGCTCCTACCTCGCCGGTGCCGCCGCCGCGCTGAAGTCCAAGAGCCACAAGGTCGGCTTCATCGGCGGTGTGAACAACGCGCTGATCCAGAAGTTCCAGGCCGGTTTCGAGCAGGGCGCGAAGGACACCGACTCCAAGGTCGAGATCACCTCGCAGTACCTGTACCCGAACAACGACAAGGGCTTCAACGACCCGGCGGCCGCCAAGGAGAAGGCCAAGGGCATGCTCGACTCGGGTGTCGACGTGATCTACACCGCGGCCGGCCTCTCCGGCAACGGTTCGATCGAGGCCATCGCCGGCCAGAAGGGCGCCTGGGCGATCGGCGTCGACTCCGACCAGTACCAGCAGCCGGGCCTGGAGAAGTACAAGGGCTCCATCCTCACCTCCGTGGTGAAGAACGTGGACGTGGCGGTCTTCGACCTCATCAAGAGCGTCAAGGACGGCAAGCCGCTGACGGGCCCGCACGCCTACCTGCTGAAGGACGGCGGCGTGTCGCTGGCCACCTCCGGTGGCTACATCGACGACATCAAGGACAAGGTCGAGGCCGCGAAGAAGAAGATCGTGGACGGCCAGGTCAAGGTCCGTACGGCCCCGTGATGACAGGGCCGGCACCGACCGGCCCGTAAGAACCGCGGGCCCGGTGGCCGAGGAGGAATCCTCGCCGCCGGGCCCGTACATACGCCCCCGGCCGAGGCCGGGAGCGGTTCCCCGCCGTCACGCTACGCGCGTAGCACTCCATTGACGCGTGTAGCGTCGCCTCCGCCCAGCCGGACCGCCCGTTACCCCGCACGGCCCAATCCGGCTTCCGCTCCTTTTCCCCGAGGAGAGTGCGCCATCAAAGCGTCCACCAAAGAGCCCAGCAGTACCGCCCCAGCGGTGGAACTCGCGGGTATCACCAAGCGGTTCCCCGGTGTCGTGGCCAACCACGACATCCACCTGACGGTCCGCCGCGGCACCGTCCACGCCCTCTGCGGCGAGAACGGCGCCGGCAAGTCCACGCTGATGAAGATCCTCTACGGCATGCAGAAGCCGGACGAGGGCACCATCACCCTGGACGGCGAGCAGGTCACCCTGCACACGCCCGCCGACGCCATCTCGCGCGGCATCGGCATGGTGCACCAGCACTTCATGCTCGCCGACAACCTCACCGTCCTCGAGAACGTCGTTCTCGGCGCCGAGAAGCTCCACGGCATCGGCAACAAGGCCCGCGCCCGGATCAAGGAGATCTCCGACGCGTACGGCCTGGGCGTGCGTCCCGACGTCCTCGTGGAGGACCTCGGCGTCGCCGACCGCCAGCGCGTGGAGATCCTCAAGGTCCTCTACCGCGGTGCCCGCACGCTGATCCTCGACGAGCCGACGGCCGTCCTGGTCCCGCAGGAGGTCGACGCGCTCTTCGACAACCTGCGCGAACTGAAGTCCGAGGGCCTGACGGTCATCTTCATCTCGCACAAGCTCGGCGAGGTGCTCTCCGTCGCCGACGACATCACCGTCATCCGCCGCGGCACCACCGTCGGCACCGCGGTGCCCAGCGAGACCACGCCCAAGCAGCTCGCCGAGCTGATGGTCGGTGAGGAGCTCCCGTCGCCGGAGACCCGTGAGTCCACGGTCACCGACACGCCGATGCTCACCGTCGACGGCCTCCACCTGTCGGCCACCGACTCCGACGGCGTCGTCCGCTCGGTGCTCGACGGCATCACCTTCACCATCCACAAGGGCGAGGTCCTCGGCCTCGCGGGTGTCGAGGGCAACGGCCAGGCCGAGCTCGTCGAGGCCATCATGGGCATGCGGACGCCGGACGGCGGCACTGTCACCCTCGACGGCAACGACATCACCAAGGCCCCCACGCGCAAGCGCCGCGAGGACGGCATCGGGTACATCCCCGAGGACCGTCACCGCCACGGCCTGCTGCTCGAGGCCCCGCTGTGGGAGAACCGCATCCTCGGCCACGTCACCGAGAAGCCCAACAGCAAGGGCGGTCTCATCGACATCAAGGCCGCCCGCGCCGACACCGAGCGGATCGTGCGCGAGT
This sequence comes from Streptomyces sp. NPDC044063, assembly GCF_056434285.1. Taxonomy (NCBI): domain Bacteria; kingdom Bacillati; phylum Actinomycetota; class Actinomycetes; order Kitasatosporales; family Streptomycetaceae; genus Streptomyces; species Streptomyces sp. NPDC044063. Next base: position 32,216 of record NZ_JBWKFM010000003.1, on the reverse strand, counting down.
ACGACGTCCGCACCCCCGGTATCGACGTCACCGCGGCCTCCCTCTCCGGCGGCAACCAGCAGAAGCTGATCGTCGGCCGCGAGATGAGCCACCTGCCCAAGCTGCTGATCGCCGCGCACCCCACCCGGGGCGTGGACGTCGGCGCGCAGGCGCAGATCTGGGACCAGATCCGCGAGGCGCGCCGCGAGGGCCTGGCCGTGCTGCTGATCTCCGCCGACCTCGACGAGCTGATCGGGCTCTCGGACACCCTGCGGGTGATGTTCCGCGGCCGCCTGGTCGCCGACGCCGACCCGGCGACGATCACCCCGGAGGAGCTGGGCTCGGCCATGACCGGTGCCGCGTCCGGCCACCTGGAGCACGAGGAGTCCGGCGAGGACGCCGAGGGCGCCGACGGCGCCGGCGACCCGAAGGACGACGCCCCGGCGAAGCCGGCCGAGGGCGGGAAGTCCGAGGAGAAGGCCGAGGCCGAGCCCGAGGAGAAGGCCGACAAGGCCGAGAAGAAGTCCGACGCGAAGTCCGACGACGCGAAGTCCGACGACACCAAGTCCGACGACACCAAGTCCGACGACGCGAAGTCCGACAAGAAGTCCGAGAAGAAGGAAGGCGGTGACGCGAAGTGAAGAAGTTCGACAAGGACAAGATGATCCTGGGTCTGGCTGCCCCGGTCCTGGCGATCGTGGCCGCTCTGGCCATCACCTCGATCATCATCGCCGCCACCGGTGGGGATCCGTTCCACGCCTACGAGGTCATGATCGACTTCGGGTCCAAGGCCGACAGCCAGGTCTGGATCATCAACAAGGCGACGCCGTACTACCTGTCCGCGCTGGCCGTGGCCATCGGCTTCCGGATGAACCTGTTCAACATCGGTGTCGACGGCCAGTACCGCATCGCGGCCTTCTTCGCCGCCGTGGTCGGTGGCGCGCTGACGCTGCCCGGCTTCATCCAGATCCCGGTGATCATCATCGTCGCGATGATCGTGGGTGCGATCTGGGCCGGCATCGCCGGCATCCTGAAGACCACCCGCGGTGTCAACGAGGTCATCAGCACCATCATGCTGAACGCCATCGGCGCCTCGGTCATCGGTTACTTCCTGCAGGACGGGCGGCTCGCGGAGAAGGAGGGCAACCTGATCCACACGCCCTACCTGCCCGACTCCGCCCACTTCTTCGAGATCCCGACCACGCCCAAGCCCATCTACGGCTTCGTCGTGATCGCGGCCCTCGCGGGCGTCGCCTACTGGTTCGTGCTCAACCGCACCCGCTTCGGCTTCGACCTGCGCACCGTGGGCCGTTCCGAGTCCGCGGCCCAGGCCAGCGGTGTCAGCGTCAAGCGCATGGTGATCACCGCGATGGTGCTCTCCGGCGCCATGGCCGGCCTCGTCGGCATGCCGACCCTGCTCGGCGTCTCGTACAACTACGGCACCGACTTCCCCGTCGGCATCGGCTTCACGGGCATCGCCATCGCGCTGCTCGGCCGCAACAACCCCTTCGGCATGGCCCTCGCGGCCCTGCTCTGGGGCTTCCTGGAGCGCACCGGCACCCAGCTCGAGTTCGAGGGCTACGCCCAGGAGATCGTCGGCGTGATCCAGGGCGTCATCGTCCTGTGCGTCGTCATCGCCTACGAGATCGTGCGCCGGTACGGGCTCAAGGTCCAGCAGCGCAAGGTCGGCGAGGAGCTCGCCGCCCAGGCGCGTAAGAGCGACAAGGCGGAGGTTTCCGCGTGAGCACCACCTTCACCGCCGCGCTCTCGGAGCGGCTGAGCGGCAAGAACAAGGGGGAGCGCCGCAAGCTCTCCTACCCCGTCGTCCTGCTGATGATCGCGGCCGCCATCGTGCTGCTGTCCGCGCTGCGCGTCATCACCGGTGCCGAGGACCTGACGTCCTCCGGTCAGTGGAGCGGCGCCCTCGGCGCCGCCGTGCCGATCGGTCTCGCGGGCCTCGGCGGCCTGTGGGCCGAGCGCGCGGGCGTCGTCAACATCGGCCTCGAGGGCATGATGATGCTCGGCACGTTCTGTGCCGGGTGGATCGGCTGGCAGCACGGCCCGTGGGCGGCCGCCGCGGCCGGCATCGTCGGCGGCGCGATCGGCGGCCTCGTGCACGCCGTCGCCACCGTCACCTTCAACGTCGACCACATCATCTCCGGTGTGGCGATCAACATCCTGGCGCTGGGCTTCACCCAGTACCTGGCCAAGCTGTGGTTCGGTGCCGAGGGCAGCGCGGCGCAGCAGGCGGGCGGCAACGACAAGCAGTCGCCGGTCATGGAGAACATGGGTCACTTCTCGATCCCCGGTCTGTCCGACTGGCTGCACTCGATCGAGAAGCACCACTGGTTCCTGGTCTCGGACGTGGCGGGCATGCTCGACGGCCTCGTCTCGGACGTGTCCTGGCTGACGATCGTCGCGGCGCTGCTGTTCGTCGGCACGTTCTTCGTGCTGTGGCGCTCGGCCTTCGGTCTGCGCCTGCGGTCCTGCGGTGAGAGCCCGGTGGCGGCCGAGTCCCTCGGCGTCAACGTCTACACGTACAAGTACGCGGCCGTGGTCGTCTCCGGCGCCCTCGCGGGCCTCGGCGGCGCGTTCCTGGCCATCGGTACCCACATGTACTCGGACGGCCAGACGGGTGGCCGCGGCTACATCGGTCTCGCCACGATGATCTTCGGTAACTGGCGTCCGGGCGGCGTCGCGATGGGCGCGGGCCTGTTCGGCTTCATGGACAGCCTCCAGCTGCGCTCCGGCGGCCCGACCGTCCACGCGCTGCTGCTGCTCGTGGCCGTCCTGCTGGTCGGCCTGGTGGTCTGGCAGCTGAAGAAGGGCAAGAGCAAGCAGGCGATCATCGGTGGGGTCGTCGTCGCGGCCCTCGCCGTCTGGTACGTCCTCACCACGACCGTGCCGCTGGAGTTCGTCGACGCCACCCCGTACGTCGCGACCCTGCTGGTGCTGTCGCTCTCCGCGCAGCGCCTGCGGCCGCCGAAGGCCGACGGTCAGCCCTACCGGAAGGGTCAGGGCAAGTAGTGAGCTCTTCCGTGAACTGGGAAGACCTCCGTGCGCAGGCCCGGGACGCCATGTCCCGGGCCTACGCCCCGTACTCGGGCTTCCCCGTCGGTTCCGCGGCCCTCGTCGACGACGGCCGCACCGTGACCGGCTGCAACGTGGAGAACGCCGCCTACGGCGTCGCCCTGTGCGCCGAGTGCGGCATGGTCTCGGAGCTGATCGCCACCGGCGGCGGCCGGCTGACGCACTTCACCTGCTGCGACCGCCACGGCAACATCCTGATGCCGTGCGGCCGCTGCCGTCAGCTGCTGTGGGAGCACGGCGGCCCGGAGCTGGAGGTGGACACCACCACGGGCGTCCGTCCCCTCGCCGAGCTGCTGCCCGACGCGTTTGGGCCCGCCGACCTGAATCGTTGAAGATGGACCTAAGCGCCGGACGGGCTGATCTCTTCAGCCCGTCCGGGTCACTTTCCGGCCCCGGAAAGACCTGAGGACTACGAACCTAAGGAAAATGTGCTGATGGACGCCATTTCCGTTATTCGCACCAAGCGCGACCGCGGCCGTCTGAGCGATGAGCAGATCGACTGGATGATCGACGCGTACACCCGCGGCGAGGTCGCCGACGAGCAGATGTCCTCGCTCGCCATGGCCATCCTGCTCAACGGCATGGACCGCGCGGAGATCGCCCGCTGGACCGCGGCGATGATCAACTCCGGCGAGCGGATGAACTTCTCCTCGCTGCCCATGCCGACCTCGGACAAGCACTCCACCGGTGGCGTCGGCGACAAGATCACCCTGCCGCTGGCCCCGCTCGTCGCCGCGTGCGGCGCGGCCGTTCCGCAGCTCTCGGGCCGCGGCCTCGGCCACACGGGCGGCACGCTCGACAAGCTGGAGTCCATCCCCGGCTGGCGCGCGCTGCTCTCCAACGACGAGATGATGGACGTCCTGCGCAACGTCGGCTCCGTCATCTGCGCGGCGGGCGACGGCCTGGCCCCGGCGGACAAGAAGCTCTACGCGCTCCGCGACGTGACCGGCACGGTCGAGGCCATCCCGCTGATCGCCTCCTCCATCATGTCCAAGAAGATCGCCGAGGGCACCGGCTCCCTCGTCCTCGACGTGAAGGTCGGCTCCGGCGCCTTCATGAAGAACATCGAGGACGCCCGTGAGCTGGCCTCGACGATGGTGGGCCTGGGCACCGACCACGGCGTCAGGACGGTCGCGCTGCTCACCGACATGTCCACCCCGCTCGGCCTCACCGCGGGCAACGCCCTCGAGGTCCGCGAGTCCGTCGAGGTCCTCGCCGGCGGCGGCCCGGCCGACGTCGTCGAGCTGACCATCGCCCTGGCCCGCGAGATGCTCGACGCGGCCGGCGTCAAGGACGCCGACCCGGCCAAGGCCCTGGCGGACGGCTCCGCGATGGACGTGTGGCGCCGCATGATCCAGGCCCAGGGCGGCGACCCGGACGCCACCCTGCCGGTCGCCCGCGAGCAGCACGTGGTGACCGCCACCGAGTCCGGTGTCCTCACCAGGATGGACGCGTACGCCGTGGGCGTCTCCGCCTGGCGCCTGGGCGCCGGCCGCGCCCGCAAGGAGGACCCGGTGCAGGCCGGCGCGGGCATCGAGCTGCACGCCAAGCCGGGCGACACCGTCACGGCCGGCCAGCCGCTGATGACGCTGCACACCGACACCCCGGAGAAGTTCGACTACGCCCTCAAGGCGCTCGACGGCGGCGTCGAGATCTCCGCGGCGGGCACGGCCTTCACGCCGAACCCGATCGTGCTGGACCGCATCGCCTGACGGGCCGGTCGACCGGCTCCCGCCGGTCCGGCCCCAGGGAAAGCCCCCGCCCCGGCGGGGGCTTTTCCCATGCCCGGGCGGTGCCGCCGGCACGTCGTACTACCGTTCAGACGTGATCGACACCAATGGAATCCGGCTGGGCACCGAGGCCGCGCGCCGCCTGGCCCGGCTCGACTGCTGCCGCATCGAGCCGGGCCTCACCGACGAGGAGTTCGACCGCGTCGAGAAGGAGTACGGCTTCACGTTCGCCGACGACCACCGCGCCTTCCTGGCCGCCGGCCTGCCGGTGAACGGAGAGCCGCTGGGGGAGGAGCACACCTGGTCCAGCCCGTGGCCCGACTGGCGCGACGGCGACCCCGAGGAACTCCGGTATCAGCTCACGCGGCCCGTCCAGGCCGTGCTGCGGTCGGTCGAGGACGGCTTCTGGCCCGCCTCCTGGGGGACCCGCCCGGCGGCGGCCGACGAGGCGCTGGCGGAGGCCGAGCGCCGGCTCGCGCTGGTGCCCGTCATGGTGCCGCTCTACGCCCATCGCCATCTGCCCGCCGGCAGGGGGAGCTCCGGCCATCCGGTGCTCTCGATCTGGTCCGGCCAGGACATGATCTACTACGGCGCCGATCTGCCCGACTACATCGACCGCGAGTTCGATCCGGAGCACGAGCATCCGGAGGGCTGGGACCCGCGGGCGACGGTCCCCTTCTGGAGCGACTTCGTCGAGTAGCCGGTGCCGGATCAGGGCGTCAGGCCGCCTTCCCGGCCGGCGGTGCCGGCGCCGGCCGGGAGGCGCGGGCCACGACGAGGAGGAACAGGCCGCAGGCCGTGACGAGCAGCCAGCCCGGCCGGGACGCGTGGGCGAGGCCGGTGGGGGCGACGCCGCCGACCAGGCCGCCCGCTATCGCGATGCCGACCGCCGAACCGACCTGCCGCGCTGTGGAGGTGATCGCCCCGGCCACGCCGGCCCGGGACGGCGGCAGACCGCCGACCGCGGTGTTGGTGAGCGGCGCGTTGGCGAAGCCGAACCCGACGCCGATCAGCAGGTAGGCCAGCAGAAGCCGCGGAACGCCCGTGTCCTGACCCAGGTCCAGCATGCAGAGGCCGCCGGCGGCCGTGAAGGCGCCCGCGAGGACGAGCGGGCGGCGCGGCCCGACGCGCCCCACCAGGGACCCGGACCACGGCGCGCACACGGTCGCCCCGAGCGCCATGGGCAGGGTCGCCAGGCCCGACGCGAGCGGCGTCCAGCCGCGGGCGTGCTGGAGGGAGAACGTGGTGAGCAGAAGACTCACGTTCAGCGCGGCGAATACCGCCACCGCGCCCAGCACCGCCGTGGAGAAGAGCGGCCGCCGGAACAGCCCCAGGTCCATCAGCGGGTCGTCGCTACGCCGCTCGACCCGGACGAACCCGGCCACCGCGGCGACGGTCACGGCGTAGCAGACCAGGGCCGGGGCCGAGGTCCAGCCGATGCGGGGGCCCTCGATGAGGACGCCGACCGCGACGCACAGCGCCAGGGTGAGGAGCGCCTGCCCGGGCAGGTCGAGCCGCCGGGCCCGCTGCCCCCGCGACTCCGGCACGAACACCGCGACCAGGACGAGGGCGATGACGACGACCGGTGCGTTGATCCAGAAGACCGACCGCCAGCCGAACGCCGCGACCAGCCATCCGCCGGTGACCGGCCCCGCCGCCATGCTGAGCCCGAACACCGCCGCCCACACGCCGATCGCCCGGGCCCGCTCCCGCGGGTCGGGCATCGCGTTCACCACGATCGCCAGGGCCACCGGGCTCAGCATCGATGCCCCCACCCCCTGGACGGCGCGCGCCGCGACGAGCCAGCCGAGCGACGGGGCGAGGGCGCACACGACCGAGGCGGCACCGAAGACGACCAGCCCGCACCGGAACACCCGACGCCGCCCGAAGCGGTCCGCGAGCGAGCCCGAGGCGATCAGGAGGCTGGCCAGGACCAGGGTGTAGGCGTCCACGACCCATTCCAGGCCGCCGGTGCCCACGCCCAGGCCCCGCCCGATGACGGGCAGCCCCACGTTGACGATGGTGGTGTCGAGCCCCACCAGGAACATGCTCAGCGCGCAGACGGCCAGCACCGTCCAGCGCCGGCGGTCGGTCGGTCCCGACGCGGCCGGAGCCGCCGGGGATGTCGTGGTCACGGGTCCGCCTCGGGTCGGGGATGGGCTGCGGTCCCATGCTGGGATCAGCCGGCAACGCCCGACCAGAAAGTTTGCGGAGACCGCAAAAGCGCCGGTCGATCAACAGTCGCGCCGATCACCTCTCCAGGTGATACGACGCATGCCGGCGCACACGGTGGGGAGTGTGGCTCTTGCCAGGATCGGCCACCACCGGGGGACTGCTCACATGCGCCAACTCGCCCTGACGGCCCGGCTCCTGCTCCTCACGGCCGGCCTGCTGTCCGGCTGCGCCCACCCCGCGACCGGCCCGCGGCCCGCCCCGGACGACGTCATCAAGGCCGCCACCCAGCGCCTCACCGACGCCTGTCTGACCCGCCAGGGCCTCACACCCCCCGGTCCCGGCCGGAGCCCGGCCCCGGCCGCCGACCAACGGCGCGTCGGCTCCGCCCTCTTCGGCTCGGGCGAGCCGGAGCTGAGCGTCGCCCTGCCCACCGGCTACGTCGTGCGCGCCCACACCGACGGCTGCCTGGCCGCCGCCCAGCGCCGGCTCTACGGCGACCAGCCCCGCTGGTTCCGCGCCTCGGTGATCGTCAACAACCTGCGGCCCGAGGCCGAGCACACCCACCGCGGCATGGCCGACGTCCGCGCCCGGCACCGCGCCGAGATCGCCGACTGGCGGCGGCTGCGCGCCCACGCCCTCGCCCAGGCCACCACCCTGCTCGACAATCCCGCACACGAAGGAGAAGCACGACCGTGAAGCGCCTCATCGCCCTCGTCGCCGCCACCCTCATCTCCACCGGAGCCGTCCTGGCCACCTCGGCCACCGCCGACGCGGCGCAGTGCCGCAGCGGCTACTTCTGTGTCTGGACGGACGCCAATTTCACCGGCATGAAGATCGAGCACAGCGGCGACGACCGCTGGTGGGAGGGCGACATGTTCAAGCACGACTCGTCGTGGGCCAACCACGGCGTCTCCGGCCCGGGCGTCAAGGACCACGTCAAGGTGTACGAGGGCCGCAAGCTGCTCGGGCGCGTGACCATCTGCCTCGCCCCCGGCCAGGAGGTCGGCTACAACGGCGGCGCCAACGACCACGGCGGCTCCCACACCTGGACCAGCACCTGCTGACGCCTCCCGCACGGAACGGCGGCACGCCCGGGACCCCCGGCGTGCCGCGGTGCGGAGTAGCGTGACCGGCGACCGGGGGGACCGGCCCCGCCGCAGGAAGGAGCCCGTCATGTCGCTGAAGGCCTTCGCCGAGCTGTCCACGCCCCTCGTGGCCGACGCCTGTGTGCGCGAGGGCGTCCCTCTGCGCGTCGCCCCCGCCGGCGTCAGGGCGGTCGTACCGGGGCACCGCCTCGCGGGCCGGGTCCTGCCCGCCCGTCACTACGGCAGCGTGGACGTGTTCCTGGAGGCGTTCGGGAACGCCGCGCCCGGGGACGTCCTGGTCGTCGACAACGGCGGCCGGACGGACGAGGCCTGCGTCGGCGACCTGGCCGTACTGGAGGCCGAGGCCGCCGGTGTGGCCGGCATGGTCGTCTGGGGACTGCACCGGGACACGCCGGAGCTGATGGAGATCGGGCTTCCGGTCTTCAGCTACGGCAGCTACCCGCCCGGCCCGACCCGCGTGGACCCGCGGGAGCCCGAGGCCCTCACCACGGCCCGCTTCGGTCCGCACATGGTGGGCGCCGCCGACGTCGTCCTCGCCGACGACGACGGCGTGCTGTTCGTCCCCGCGGACCGGATCGAGGACGTCCTGGCCACCGCCGGCACCATCCGCCGCACCGAACGCGAACAGGCCCGGAGGATCAGGTCCGGCGACACCCTCCGCCACCAGACGTCGTTCGACGCGTACCTCACCCGCCGCGCCGCCGACCCGTCCTACACCTTCCGCCACCACCTCCGCGGCGTCGGCGGCGCGATCGAGGAGTAGGGCCGGTCGCACAGCCGCACGGCGGCACAGTCGCACGGCGAAGGCCCCGCCCTCCCCGCCAGGACAGGTGGCGGGGGAGCGGGGCCTTCGAGCCTCCGGGGTGGGCCGGGTGGCGGGCCCGTGGTGTCAGACGCGGCCCGCGACCGGGGTGGCGCGGGTCGCGACCGGGGCCGTGCGGCGGGCCGCCAGGGCCTGGCGGGTGCCGCAGAGGGTGACGGTCACGGCGCCGAGCATGGCCAGGAAGCCGAGGAGCACCGTGCCGTCCCAGCCGGCGGCGTGGAAGGCGAGGGCGCCGAGGGTGCCGCCGACGGAGCTGCCGAGGTAGTAGGCGGTCTGGTAGAGCGCCGAGGCCTGGGCGCGGCCGCTCTTGGCGGCCCTGCTGACGGCGGACGAGGCCACGGCGTGGCCCGCGAAGAAGCCGGCGGTGATCAGGACGAGGCCCAGCAGCACGGCGGCCAGCGACGAGGTCAGGGTCAGCAGGAGGCCGGCCGTGGTGGCGCCCACCGCCAGGTAGAGGGCACCGCGGCGGCCCATCCGGCCGACCAGCTTGCCGGCGGCGGCCGAGGAGACCGTACCCACCAGGTAGATCAGGAAGATCGAGCCGACCACGCCGGACGGCAGGGAGAAGGGCGCCTCGGCCAGCCGGTAGCCGATGACCGTGTAGACCGCGCCGAAGACGGTCATGAAGAGGCCGCCGATGAGGTACAGCCTGCGCAGCAGCGGGTCGGACAGGTGGGCGCCGACCGTGCGGCCGAGAGCGCGGGCGGAGACCGGGGCCGGGGTGAAGTGGCGGGCCCGGGGGACCATCAGCCGGAAGGTGAGGGCGCACAGCACGGCCAGGACGCCGACGGCGGCGAGGCCGGCGCGCCAGCCCCAGGCCTGGGCGACCCAGCCGGCGAGGATGCGGCCCACCATGCCGCCGATGCTGTTGCCGGCCACGAACAGGCCGATCGCGCCGACGAGGGCCTTGGCGCGGACCTCCTCCGAGAGGTACGCCATCGCCGAGGCCGGCACGCCGGCCAGCGCGGCGCCCTGCACCGCGCGGAGCGCCGTCAGCCAGCCCAGGTCGGGGGCGAACGGCACGAGGAGGGAGATCAGCGCTGCGACGCACAGGGCCGCGGTCATCGTCGTACGCCGTCCGAAGCGCTCGGAGAGGGCGCTGAGGGGGACGACCGCGACGGCGAGGCCGCCGGTCGCGGCGGAGACGGTCCAGCTGGCCTGACCGGGCGTCACACCGAGGTCGTCGGAGATCGCGGGGAGCAGGGCCTGCGTGGAGTAGAGGAGGGCGAACGTGGCCACTCCGGCGGCGAAGAGCGCGAAGCTCATCCGGCGGTAGCCGGGGCCGCCCGGGACCAGCCGGGTGTCATCGGAGGGTAGGGACGACGAGGGGAAGGCACCCGAACGCGCGACGACGACGGATGCCCCGGTATCGGCAGGAGGCATGGGAAGACCGTAGGCAGGCCCCATCTGATGCGTCCAATGCACAGAATGGCGATAATCGATCCTGTGTTGCATGAACGCAGGTCAGGCGGGCCCTTGTCATCGGCCGGCAACAAAAAAGACATTCCTGTGACAGCTGATGTCGAGGCCGACTCGTGGGCCGTCACGCTCACCCCGCGCCTCGCGCAGTTCGTCGCCGTGGCCCGGCACGAGCATGTCACCCGGGCCGCGCATCAGCTCGGAATGCCGCAGTCCACTCTCAGCCGTTCAATGGCCCGCCTCGAACACGACCTGGGCGTCGCCCTCTTCGCCCGGCACGGCCGGACGGTCTCCCTCACGGCGGCCGGCCGCACCTTCCTCGCCACCGTCGACCGCGCCCTGTCCGAGGTGGACCGCGCCGCCGAGTCCGTACGGGCCGACGCGGACCCGGCCGCCGGCAAGGTCGCGTTCGGCTTCCTCCACACCATGGGTTCGGAGACGGTACCCGAGCTCATCCGCGCCTTCCGCACCGACCACCCCCGGGTGCGCTTCCAGCTCGTCCAGAACTACGGCGAGGCCATGATCGAGCGGCTGCGCGACGGCGATCTCGACCTCTGTCTGACCTCGCCGGTGCCGGACGAGCCGGACCTGGTCGCCCGGCGGCTCGACGAACAGAAGCTGCGGCTCGTCGTCCCCGACGACCACCCGCTGGCCACCCGCAAGCGCATCCGGCTCGCGGAGGCGGCCGGCGAGCTGTTCGTCACCCTCGAACCCGGCTACGGGCTCCGGCGCATCACCGACGCGCTGTGCGCCGAGGCCGGGTTCACCCCGAAGGTGGCGTTCGAGGGCGAGGACCCGGAGACGCTGCGCGGTCTGGTGGCCGCCGGGCTGGGCGTGGCGCTCCTGCCGCCGCCCGCCGTGCCGCGCCCCGGCGTCGTCGAGCTGACGGTCACCGCGCCGCGCGCCGCCCGGGAGATCGGCGTGGCCTGGCTGGACGGGCACCCCGACACCCCGCCGGTGGCGGCCTTCAAGCGCTTCCTGCTCTCCCGCCGCGGACAACTCCTGCTCCACCGCTGAGGAACCGTCACGCCTCGGCGCCGCGGTCAGTACCGCAGCGACGTCCCGAAGCCCGCCGCCAGCGGCATCCGCAGGCCCAGCGGCGGCGGCGCCGCCAGCGCGTCCGTCACCGGGCGGGCGTAGTGGTGGCCGAGCAGCGAGCCGCGTACGAAGTCGGCCGCCAGCGCCAGCACTTCGGGGCGGTGCTGGCGCAGGGCGTGGCCGTCGGAGTGGACCTCGAAGCGGCAGACGTCCCGGTTGATCTTCTTGGCGCGCTCGGCGAGCCGGTACGAGAGGTCGGGGTCGGTGCGCTCGTCGTTCGTGCCGTGCACGATCAGCACGCGCCGGCCCGCGAGTTGGCGCACCGGTTCGGGGTCGAGCACGGCCTCCGGCTCGGGCAGCCAGGGGGCGATCGCCAGCACCGACGTCACGGCCGGGTGGCCGGCGGCCCGCAGCGCGGCGCGGGCGCCCATGCCCGTACCGGTCAGGCAGACCGGTACGTCGCCGTAGCGCCGCGTCACCTCGTCCAGCGCCCACGCGGTGTCGGCCACGGGGTGGGCGGCCGAACCGTTCCAGCCGCGGTGGCGGTAGCGGAGGACGTGGAGGACGAGGCCCTCCGCCTCGCCCGCCCGGAGCAACCGGCGGGCCAGCGTCCGCTGGGCGGCCACCACGCGCGGCGGCGGCCGGCGCAGCCCGGTGGCGTATCCGCCGGGCAGGAGCAGCGCCACACCGTGCACATCGCCGCCGGCGCGCGCCGCGCCGAGCGGTTTTCCCAGCCGGGCGGTGTCCGGGGCCTCCCGTCCCCGCCCGCGCGCCCGTACCTCCAGACCGTTGCGTCCCTCGGGCCCCACTGGGCCAGTCGGACCTTCCGGATCCCGCTGCGGCAACGCTTGCTGCACCATGGCAGACAACGATGGCAGAACGACCGGTGGTGTCCACCCCGCCGATGGGTCACCGTTCCGTATCGTTCGCCGACATCTACGCGCGTAGGGGCTAGAGTGCCGAAATGACGAGCGAGACCACCTCTCAAGCGACTTCCCGGGCGGGCTCCGTCCCGACCCCCGAGCAGATCCGCCGCGCCCCCAAGGTGCTGCTCCACGACCACCTGGACGGCGGTCTGCGTCCCGGCACGGTCGTCGACCTCGCGGCCGCCGTCGGCTACGACAAGCTGCCCGAGACCGACGCGGACAAGCTGGGCGTCTGGTTCCGCGAGGCCGCCGACTCCGGATCGCTGGAGCGCTACCTGGAGACCTTCGCGCACACCTGTGCCGTCATGCAGACCCGCGAGGCGCTGATCCGCGTCGCCGCCGAGTGCGCCGAGGACCTGGCCGAGGACGGCGTCGTCTACGCCGAGGTGCGCTACGCCCCCGAGCAGCACCTGGAGGCCGGGCTCACCCTGGAGCAGGTCGTGGAGGCCGTGAACGAGGGCTTCCGCGAGGGCGAGCGGCGGGCCCGCGCCAACGGCCACCGCATCCGCGTCGGCGCGCTGCTGACCGCGATGCGCCACGCGGCCCGCGCGCTGGAGATCGCCGAGCTGGCCAACCGCTACCGCGACTCCGGCGTCGTCGGCTTCGACATCGCGGGCGCCGAGGCGGGCTTCCCGCCCACCCGCCACCTGGACGCGTTCGAGTACCTCAAGCGCGAGAACAACCACTTCACCATCCACGCGGGCGAGGCCTTCGGCCTGCCGTCGATCTGGCAGGCCCTCCAGTGGTGCGGCGCCGACCGGCTCGGCCACGGCGTGCGCATCATCGACGACATCGAGATCGCCGAGGACGGCACGGTCACGCTCGGCCGGCTGGCGTCCTACGTGCGCGACAAGCGCATTCCGCTGGAAATGTGCCCGACCTCGAATCTCCAGACCGCGGCTGCCACTTCGTACGAAGAGCACCCCATCGGACTTCTCCGTGATCTGCATTTCCGTCTGACGGTGAACACCGACAATCGTCTGATGAGCGGAACCAGCATGAGCCGGGAATTCGAGCACCTGGTCAAGGCCTTCGGCTACACGCTGGACGACATGCAGTGGTTCACCGTCAATGCCATGAAGTCGGCCTTCATCCCATTCGACGAACGTCTGGCCATGATCAACGACGTGATCAAGCCGGGCTACGCCGAGCTCAGGTCCGAGTGGCTGTTCCGTCCGGCGGTGCTCCCGCCGGCGCCGGAAAGCGCCTGACCAGCAATTCCACGAAGGGTTCCGGAAGGGAATCCGTAGTGGTCGTACCGTGAATGCGGCCGGGACTTCGCGTCCCGGCCGCATTTCGTCTTCGTGTCCGTCATTGCGACGGGGCCCGCTCATCGCTACGTTGCGGAGCCGCCCGGTATTTCCCGCCATCCCGTCATGAGGACTGATCTCCGATGAAGCAGGCATCTCTCAAGGCTCTCGGCGCCGCCGCACTCGGTGCCGCCTTCGCGGTCGCCGCGGCGGGTACCGCCTCCGCCGGCACACTCGAGTCGGTCACCACCACCGCCACCGGTGCGGCCAAGGGCGTCCCGGTGGCCCAGTTGGCCCCGGCGGCCCCGATGGGCGGACCGGTGCTCGTCGCGGGCGACCACCTCATCCGCTCGGGCGTCCTGGAGCAGTCCGCCCGGGCCGCCGACATCGCGCTGGCGCCCCACCTGCCGACCCGGAAGCTCACCGGCGCCCCCACCGACAACAAGGGCAACGCGGGCCTGCTCGGCGCCCTGCCCACCAAGGCCCTCGCCCCCAACGGCCTCTCCCTGCCCGGCCTGGGCACCCCCAACAGCCGCTGACCCCGGCGAGCGGAGACGCACGGCGACGAGCACGCCCCTCAGGGGCGGACCACGGGACGAACGACACGACGGGCCGCGCACCCCGGCAAGGGGTACGCGGCCCGTCGTGTCGTTCGCGTCGTTCGGCTTCGGCTCGTCCGGCTTCGGTGGGGTTACCAGGCGGAGGTCTTCGCGGCGGCGCGGGCGGAGCCCTCGGCCGGCATCAGGATCCACAGCGCGATGTACAGCAGGAACTGCGGGCCGGGCAGCAGGCACGACGCCAGGAAGATCACCCGCATGGTGGTCCGGGAGGTCCCGAAGCGCTCGGCCAGACCCGCGCAGACTCCGGCGATCATCCTGTTGCGGCTGGGGCGGACCAGCGGAGCGGACATGGCGGCGACTCCTTGTCGTCTGACGTCCGGGGGAACGGTTCCCCCGATGACCTCAACGCTACGGCGCCGAACAGGGCAAAGCGTCACTCTAGGGGGCGATCCCGACCCTGGGGATCGTCGGGGTCAGACCCCGATCCGGCTCCTCCCGGCGGAGGGGCCGGGTAGGTCCCGCCTCGCCCCTGCGGCGTAGCCGGGCCCGCACCGCGGGGACGACGGCGAGGTGGGCGACCGTCACCCCGGTCACGTTCATCAGCAGCGCGTCCACGTCCAGCACCTGGCCCACCACACCGCCGCGCACCACCTGGAGCAGCAGCGAGAACATGGCGCTGGTGAAGACCGTGCGGGCCAGCGAGCCCGCCGTCGACGCGGCGATCCGGCCGCCCGCCCACGGCAGCAGCACGCCCAGCGGGGCGAACGGCAGCACCCCCGCTCCTATCGAACGCGCCGCGTCCCAGGGACTCAGCGCCAGATCGGCCCGGATGGTGGCCAGCGGCTCCAGACGCGCGGGCGTCACCCAGGGCGCGGTCAGCGGCCGCAGGGCGAGCCAGCCGAGCACCACCAGGTGCACTGCCAGGAGGACACAGCCCGCCACGCGGTAGCGGTATCGGAGGGCGGGCGAACCGCCGAAGCCATGACGCTGCACGCCCCCCAGGACGCCGCGCGCGGGGCGCGCGGTTCCGCAGTCGCGTACAGAGAGTCAGCGCCGGTCGCCGGGGTGCTCCAGGGCCGTCCCGGCCCCGCCTCAGGAGGCGGGGACGCCGCCGCTCCGGACGGCCTCCGGATGGGCGCGCGTCTCCTCGGTGCACGCGTAGCCCCTCGGCCGTTCGTCCCCGGGTCCGCCCAGCACCACCGTGCTCTTCCCGTCGGCCGCCGGGGTGCCCGCGTAGGTGCACACCACCTGCGCGAGCGCCGTCGGAGGCAGCTCCTCCGGTGCCGTGCCCAGCCGCAGGGTTCCCGCCGGGTCGCCCTGGCGCGGGCCCTCGACGGTCAGCCGCTGCGGCACCTCGGTGGAGAAGCCGGCCTCGTCCTCGACCGACGTGGGCTGCCGCTTGAGCTCGTCCAGCAGCGCCCGCGCCATGGCGGCGGGGTCCTCCGGGCCCGACGCGGTGACCATCCGGGTGACGGGGAGTAGCTGTGAGCCGCACAGCAGCTGTACGGACATGGTGAGGCTGCCCTCAGGGGGCGCGCTCGGCGCTCCGGGGCGCACCACGCACGTCGCGCGCGAGGGCGCGCTCCCGGCGTCCACGGGCACGGCCGTGCCCCGGATGCCGCAGCCGGTCAGCAGGGTCAGCCCGGCCAGGCCCGCGGCCAGGCCGGCCGCCAGGGTGACGCCCCGGGCGGGGACGGCGCGTCTCACGCGGCACCGCCTTCCCCGTCGCCGGCCGTGCCGGAGGTCCCGGACGGCCCGGACGTCTCCGAGCCCTCGCCGTCCGCGATGGCGGACGCGTCCCGGGGCAGGGTCAGGGTGAACACCGCGCCGCCCTCCGGCGAGTTCGCCGCCGTGATCTCGCCCCCGTGGATATGGGCGTTCTCCAGGGCGATCGACAGTCCCAGCCCGCTGCCCTCCGAACGCGGCCGCGAGGCGCTGGCCTTGTAGAAGCGGTCGAAGACGTGCGGCAGCACGTCCTCGGGGATGCCGGGACCGTGGTCGCGCACCGCGATGACCAGCGAGTCGTCCGTCTCCCGTACCGACACCCGCACCGGCGAGCCGCCGTGCTTGAGGGCGTTGCCGATGAGGTTGGCCAGGACGACGTCCAGCCGGCGCGGGTCGAGCCGCGCCATGATCCCGCGCTCGGCGTCCAGTTCCACCGCGTCCAGCCAGGCCCGGGCGTCGATGCACGCCGTGATCTGGTCGGCGATGTCCACGTAGTCCAGCACCAGCCGGGCCGTGCCCGCGTCGAAGCGGGTGACCTCCATGAGGTTCTCCACCAGGTCGTTCAGCCGGCGGGTCTCGCTCACCACGAGCTGCACCGCGGGCGCGATCATCGGATCGAGGGAGTCCGCCTCGTCCTCCAGCACCTCCGTCACGGCGGTGATCGCCGTGAGCGGGGTGCGCAGCTCGTGCGACATGTCGGCCACGAAGCGCCGGCTGGAGGCCTCCCGCGAGCTCAGGTCCTCCACCCGCTTCTGCAGCGACTCGGCGGTCCTGTTGAACGTCCGCGACAGGTCGGCCAGCTCGTCGCTGCCCGACACCTGGAGCCGGGTGTCCAGCTTCCCCTCGCCCAGCCTGCGCGCCGCGTCGCCGAGCCGCTGCACGGGCCGCAGCACGGTCGACGCCGCCGCCTGCGCGAGCAGCGCCGAACCGATCAGCGCCAGCCCGGTCGCGATGCCCAGCGACCAGCCCAGGGAGTTGAGGTCGGCCCGCTCGTTCTCCAGCGACTTCAGCAGATAGCCGGTCGGGCCCCCGCCGATCACCTTCGCGCCGCCGACCAGGTACGGCTTGCCGTCCAGCGTGATCCGCTGCCAGTACAGGTGGTACGGGTACGGGTTGGACTCGTCGACCTTCCGCTCCCGGTTGACCGCCGTGATCAGGGTCTTCGGCACCACCGACAGCGTGAACAGCTCCCGGTCCGAGGGTGCCGCGCAGGTGCCGCCGCCCTTGACCTCGCCGATCAGCAGCACCTCGTACTTCTGCGAGGTCGCCGCCATCCGGTCCGCGGCCTCCTGGAGTTCCGGACAGGTCGGCAGCAACGGCAGCGAACCGGTGTTGTCCTGGAGCGTCTTGCGGAAGTCGTCGAGGGCGGCGTTCTGGGTACGGGTGAGGACCGCGTCGCGGTTGAGCCAGTACGCGATGGCCGAGGCGGACACCGCGGCGGCCAGCGCCACCAGCGCGAACACCAGCATCAGCCGCAGTCGCAGGCTGATCCGGCGCATGCTCAGCTTCATGCCGTTCCTGGCCGCCGCCCAGCCCCGCGCCCGACCGGGCTCTTCAGTCACTATGGGATCTGTCCTCAAGATCGTTACTGTTGCGGGGCGTCCAGCCGGTAGCCCACGCCGCGGACCGTCCGGATCAGCGTCGGCGAGGACGGCACGTCCTCCACCTTCGCCCGCAGCCGCTGCACACACGCGTCCACCAGGCGCGAGTCGCCCAGGTAGTCGTGCTCCCACACCAGCCGCAGCAGCTGCTGCCGCGACAGCGCCTGCCCCGGCCGCCGGCTGAGCTCCAGCAGCAGCCGCAGCTCCGTCGGCGTCAGCTGGAGGTCCTGGCCGTTCTTGGTGACCGTCATCGCCGACCGGTCGATGACCAGCGAACCGAACGACGCCGAATCGCTCGACTCCCGCTCGCCGCGCCGCAGCACCGCCCGGATCCGGGCGTCCAGCACCCGGCCCTGCACCGGCTTCACCACATAGTCGTCCGCACCCGACTCCAGGCCCACGACCACGTCGATGTCGTCGTTCCGGGCCGTCAGCAGGATGATCGGCAGCTGGTCGGTGCGGCGGATGCGCCGGCACACCTCGAAGCCGTCGATACCCGGCAGCATCACGTCCAGCACGATCAGATCCGGCCGCTGCTCCCGCAGCAGCTTCAGGCCGTCCTCACCCGACGCCGCGGTCACCACACGGTGACCCTGGCGGGACAGGGAGAACTCGAGAGCCGTGCGGATGGCGTCGTCGTCCTCGATCAGCAACAGGAAAGGCACGGTGGTCATTCTGGCCTAAGACTGGCCGGTAGTTCGACAGAAGGACGCCGCAGCGACCCCGCACGCCCCCGTCACGAACGCCCCGCGGGCTGTTGCAGGGCTGTGACAGTCGGCGGACAGCGCCATGAAACTGGCCCGGCAGAGTTCTTTCCACCGGGCAACAACGGTCCGGGTCACTGACGGACCGAGCTGGCTCCACCGACGGGGGGCGCGAGATGAACACACTGCACAGCACCACGAACAGCGCAGTTCGCACGCGCCTCCACGACACCGGCCGGAGCGGTGAGAAGTCCGGTGCCGTGGGCGGGCGGGGGTGCGCTCGCGGCACCGGACGTACGGCACGGCCGCCGTACATGGTGGCCATCGACGCGATCGCGTACGGGGAGGCCGCGACGGGCGCGGGGGGCGCCCGTCCGGCTGCCAAGGGGGGCCGCGACACCGGCGTGTCGCGGACGGAGGCGGAGTTCACCGCCTACGTGCAGGAGCGCCGCGCCTCCCTGTACGCGACCGCGTACCACCTGACCGGAGACCGGCACGAGGCCGAGGACCTGCTGCAGAGCGCGCTGTTCTCGACCTACCGCGCCTGGGACCGGATCAGCGACAAGGCCGCGGTCGGCGGCTACCTCCGCCGCACCATGACCAACCTGCACATCAGCGCCTGGCGCCGCCGCAAGCTCAACGAGTACCCGACCGAGGAACTCCCCGAGACGGCCGGCGAGACCGACGCGATGCGCGGCACCGAGCTGCGCGCCGTGCTCTGGCAGGCACTGGCCCGGCTGCCCGAACTCCAGCGCACCATGCTGGTCCTGCGCTACTACGAGGGCCGCACCGACCCGGAGATCGCGGAGATCCTCGACATCAGCGTCGGCACCGTCAAGAGCAGCATCTGGCGCTCCCTGCGCCGGCTGCGCGAGGACGAGGTCATCGGCTCCGACCGGGGCGTACGGGAGTCCTTCGGCGAGCTGGTGGCCTGAAGGGAACGAGGGACGGGGGAAACGAACGGGGGAATCGGGGGAACCGGGGGGACCAACGGGGGGAACCGGGGGAAACCACGGGGGAAACAGAGAGCGGGCGGGCAGCCGGGGGGACTGCCTCGCCCGCTCTCGCACGTCCGGGACCGGATGCCTCCGGGGTCAGGACGGGACGCTCTCGCGCCGGCCCGCGGCCGCCGCGGCGATCCGCCCCATCGCCGTCTCCCCGCCGCAGGGGAACGCCCCCAGCGCCGTCTGCCGGCTCACGATCGCCCGCTCCGAGCGCATCAGCCGCAGACCCCGCCGCACCAGGTACGGCACCGGCTTGCGTCCCTCGCGCATGTCGCGCAGCAGCCGCCGCCGGAACGTCGTCGACGGCCGCCCGCGCAGGCACAGCGCGTCCGCGAGGTGGCCCAGATCACGGCACGCGTCGATGATGTCCGCGGCGAAGATGCCCTCCGCGATGAACAGCGGGGTGCGCCCGATGTCCAGCGGGCTGGTGCCCACCCGCGAGCTGGTGGCGATGTCGTACACCGGCACGGTCGTCCGGGTGGTCCGGCACAGGTCGTCGATCGCGGCGACCGCCGCCTCGGCGTCCCACGACAGCGGAGAGTCCCAGTCGGTGCCGCCGCCCTCCGCGAGCTGCGGCAGCGTGGGGTCGTGACCCTCCTTGTAGAAGTCGTCCAGGTTCAGCACCGGCAGGCCGGTACGGGCGGCCAGGGACGACTTTCCGGAGCCGGACGGGCCGGTGAGCAGGATGACGCGCGCGGAGGGCAGGAGGGAGGTCACGGGACACCAGTGTGAGGCATTGCGCCGCATGGGGGATCCCCCTGGGTCGGGGCGTGCGCAGTACGTAGTCGGTCCACTACGGTGCGTGTCGATCCGACCCTCAGGCACGCACTCACGGCAGGTGGTCATGGCCTCCCACGCTCGACACGCACGCTCCGCGCCCCCTCCCCCGCGCCGCCGGCGCGCCCTGACGCGGGTGGGGGTGACCGTGTCCGCCGGCGCGGCCCTCGTCGCGGCCGGCGCGGCGGAGGCCCAGGCCGGGCCGCAGCCGCCCCGCGCCCAGTTCGGCCGAACGGACGTCGGGGCGGCCTTCGAAGGCACCGCCATCGCGCTGCAGAAGTCCGTGGAGGGCCTGTCGCCCGTGGTGAAGACGTTCAAGTACCACCCGCTCGCCGGTACCGGCGTGGACCCGCTGGACAACGGCGCCAGCACCCAGGTCTCCAACTTCAAGCCGGTCAGCACCAAGCCGGTGACGGCGCCGGTGACGAACCGCGGCCAGGTCCAGGACCTGCCCGTGGCGGGCCAGGTGCTGGGCGGCGTGCTGCCGGGCTGAGCGGCCCCCGCACGACGACGGCGGGCTCCCCCTCGTGGGGAGCCCGCCGTCGCGCGTTCGGACCGCGGAGCGCTCAGTAGGACGAGCCGCCCGCGCCCAGCGACCCCGTGGGGTGCCAGACGGTCTTCGTCTCCAGGAACGCCGTCAGCCGGCCCGTGCCCGGGTCGGCGGCCCAGTCCACAGCCTGTGGACGGACGACGCGCTTGAGGTTGTCGGCCGCGGCGACCTCCAGGGCCTTCGCCAGCTCGGCGTCGGCTCCCGCCAGGTCGATCGCGTTGACGTCCTGGTGCGCGGCGAGGGACGGGGCGATCTCCGCCGCCTTGCCGGACAGGATGTTGACCACACCGCCGGGCACGTCGGAGGTGGCGAGCACCTCGCCCAGCGACAGCGCGGGCAGCGGGGCCCTCTCGGACGCGATCACCACGACCGTGCTGCCGCCGGCGATCACCGGGGCGATCACGGAGACCAGGCCCAGCAGCGAGGACTCCTGCGGGGCCACCACCGCCACCACGCCGGTCGGCGCGGGGGAGGAGACGTTGAAGAACGGCCCCGCCACGGGGTTGGTGCCGCCCACGACCTGGGAGATCTTGTCCGTCCAGCCCGCGTACCAGACCCAGCGGTCGATCGCGGCGTCCACCTGCGCGGCGGCCTTGGACTTCGACAGCCCCTCGGCGTCCGCCACCTCGGCGACGAACTGGTCGCGGCGGCCCTCCAGCATCTCGGCGACGCGGTAGAGGATCTGGCCGCGGTTGTAGGCCGTGGCGCCCGACCAGCCGCCGAAGGCCTTGCGGGCCGCGACGACCGCGTCACGGCCGTCCTTGCGGGACGACAGCGGCGCGTTGGCGAGCCACTTGCCCTTCGAGTCGGTCACCTCGTACACCCGCCCGCTCTCGGACCGGGGGAACTTGCCCCCGACGAACAGCTTGTAGGTCTTGAAGACGCTGAGACGATCAGACTGATTCATCGGTCGCGCTCACCCTCTCGCTCGCTGCGCTCGGTCGAGGCCTCGGCTGCTCCAGCGAGGTAGGCATCCAGACCGTGACGGCCACCTTCGCGACCGAAGCCCGACTCCTTGAACCCGCCGAACGGCGAAGTCGGATCGAACTTGTTGAACGTGTTGGCCCAGACGACGCCCGCGCGCAGCTTGTCGGCGACGGCGAGCATCCGCGAACCCTTCTCGGTCCAGATGCCGGCCGACAGGCCGTACTCCGAGTTGTTGGCCTTGGCGACGGCCTCGGCCGGCGTGCGGAAGGTCAGCACCGACAGCACCGGGCCGAAGATCTCCTCACGGGCGATCCGGTGCGCCTGGGAGACGTTCGTGAACAGCGTCGGGGCGAACCAGTAGCCGTTGGCCGGCAGGTCGCAGGCCGGGGCCCAGCGCTCGGCGCCCTCGGCCTCGCCGCTGTCCGCCAGCGCCCGGATGCGGGCCAGCTGCTCGGCGGAGTTGATCGCGCCGACGTCGGTGTTCTTGTCCAGCGGGTCGCCCACCCGGAGGGTGGACATCCGGCGCTTCAGGGCGTCCAGCAGCTCGTCCTGGATCGACTCCTGCACCAGCAGGCGCGAACCGGCGCAGCAGACCTGGCCCTGGTTGAAGAAGATGCCGTTGACGATGCCCTCGACGGCCTGGTCGATCGGCGCGTCGTCGAAGACGATGTTGGCGCCCTTGCCGCCCAGCTCCAGGGTGAGGCGCTTGTCCGTACCCGCGACGGTACGGGCGATCTGCTTGCCGACGCCGGTGGAGCCGGTGAAGGCCACCTTGTCGATGCCGTCGTGGCCCACCAGGGCGGCGCCCGTCGAGCCGTCGCCGGTCAGGATGTTGACGACACCCTTCGGCAGGCCCGCCTGGCGGCAGATGTCCGCGAAGAACAGCGCCGACAGCGGCGTGGTCTCGGCCGGCTTCAGCACGACGGTGTTGCCCGCCGCCAGCGCCGGGGCGATCTTCCACGCCAGCATCAGCAGCGGGAAGTTCCACGGGATGACCTGGCCGGCGACGCCCAGCGGCCTCGGGTCCGTCCCGAAGCCCGCGTGGTCCAGCTTGTCGGCCCAGCCCGCGTAGTAGAAGAAGTGCGCGGCGACCAGCGGGAGGTCCGCGTCGCGCGTCTCCTTGATCGGCTTGCCGTTGTCCAGGGTCTCCAGGACGGCCAGCTCGCGCGAGCGCTCCTGGATGATCCGGGCGATCCGGAACAGGTACTTCGCGCGCTCGGCGCCCGGCAGCGCCGACCACTTCTCGAACGCCTTGCGGGCGGCCTTCACCGCGGCGTCCACGTCCTCGGCCGACGCCTGCGCGACCTCGGACAGGACCTCCTCGGTCGACGGCGAGACGGTCTTGAAGACCTTGCCGTCGGAGGCCTCGCGGAACTCGCCGTCGATGAACAGCCCGTAGGACGGGGCGATGTCGACGACCGCGCGCGACTCCGGCGCCGGTGCGTATTCAAAAGCCATGATCAGTCCACCGTCACGTAGTCGGGACCGGAGTAGCGCCCGGTGCTCAGCTTCTGCCGCTGCATCAGCAGGTCGTTGAGAAGGCTGGAGGCACCGAAGCGGAACCATTCGTTGGTCAGCCACTCCTCGCCCACGGTCTCGTTGACCAGCACCAGGAACTTCATCGCGTCCTTGGTGGTCCGGATGCCGCCCGCCGGCTTCACGCCGACCTGCACGCCGGTCGTCGCGCGGAAGTCGCGCACGGCCTCCAGCATCAGCAGGGTGTTGGCCGGGGTGGCGTTCACCGCGACCTTGCCGGTCGAGGTCTTGATGAAGTCGGCGCCCGCGAGCATGCCCAGCCAGGAGGCCCGGCGGATGTTGTCGTACGTCGACAGCTCGCCGGTCTCGAAGATCACCTTCAGCCGGGCGGCCGTGCCGTCCTGCCGGCGGCAGGCTTCCTTGACGGCCTTGATCTCCTCGAACACGCTCAGGTAGCGGCCCGCGAGGAAGGCGCCGCGGTCGATCACCATGTCGATCTCGTCCGCGCCGGCGGCGACGGCGTCGGCCGTGTCGGCCAGCTTGACCGGCAGGGCCGCGCGGCCGGCCGGGAAGGCCGTCGCGACGGAGGCGACCTTCACCTCGGAGCCGCGCAGGGCCTCGGCGGCCGTGGCCACCATGTCGGGGTAGACGCAGATCGCGGCGGTGCGCGGCGTGTCGCGGTCCGTCGGGTCCGGGTTGAGGGCCTTGGCGCACAGTGCCCGGACCTTGCCCGGGGTGTCGGCGCCCTCGAGGGTCGTGAGGTCGATCATCGAGATCGCGAGGTCGATGGCGTACGCCTTCGCCGTCGTCTTGATCGAGCGGGTGCCGAGCGCCGCGGCGCGGCCTTCCAGCCCGACCGGGTCGACGCCGGGGAGGCCGTGCAGGAAGCGGCGCAGCGCACCGTCGGAAGCGGTCACGTCCGCCATCGACGCCAGTCGCTCCGCGGCCTCGTTGCCGTGTGAGGGAACAGTGGGCATGGTCACCCGATGAGCATATCTACGCGCGTAGCGCGTGTCACCCCCCGCGGCGCCCGGCCTTTGTTGCGACTAGGCCACGGCTGGGGGCGTACCAGCTGTGGAGGCCCGGTTCCCGGTCGCCACGTCCGCGTCGTCATCCGTGCCTCCGGTGTTCCCCCGCGTGGGGCACAATCGGCGGCATGACGAGCTCCCCGCAGGCCCCTGACCAGGAACACGCCGACCGGTGCTACCGCTCCGCCGCCGGCATCGGCAGCGGCGTCCTGCTGCTTGCGCTGATCGGCTGGCTCGGCGGCGACGCCGTCCTGCGCGGCAAGGGGGACGCGCCCTGGCTCGCCCTCGCGGGACTGCTCTTCGCGGTTCCGCTCGTCATCGCCTTCACCGTACGCCCCGCCGTCTGGGCGGGCGAGGACCGGCTCCTCATCCGCAACCCCTTCCGCACCATCACCCTGCCCTGGGCGTCCGTCGACGCCGTCCGGGCCGGTTACTCCAGTGAGGTGCTCGCCGGCGGATCGAAGTACCAGCTCTGGGCCATTCCGGTGTCCCTGCGGCAGCGGAAGGCCGCGGCGCGGCGGGCGGCGCGGGACGCGGCCCACGACCTGCCGGACGTCTCGCGTGCCTCGCGCCTCTCGCGCGGCCGTGGTCAGGAGGGGCCGCTCCGGGCGCCGTCCGACCAGGCCATCGAGGACCTGCGGGAGCTGGCCGAGCGGTGCGCCGGGCGGGAGGGGGCCCAGGGGGCGCCGGTGGTCCGGTGGGCGTACGAGCTCCTCGCGCCGGCGGTGGTGGGGCTGGTGCTGTTCGTCGCCCTGGCCGTCGTGGGGTAGCCCCCTGGTTGGTGGGTGGTGCCGCGTAGTCGGTGGGCCGGGGCCCGGGGGCTCCGGAGGGTGCCGTGTAGTCGGTGGGCCGGGGCCCGGGGGCTCCGGAGGGTGCTCCGGAATCGGATATTTACGGGCCCCTCCGCCCGGCGTCATGGTTGCCCTGCTCCAGGCCCACAAATATCCGGCAGCATTCCGGAACACCCTCCTGCGCCCCCGGTCCCCTCCCGCCGGTGGGCACCGGCGGGAGGGGGGTGGGGCTCTAGATGCCCGCGGCCTTCGCCACGTCCTTCTTGATCGCGTCCAGAACCGTTTGCGCCGTGGCCCGCGCGTCCGTCAGCGCCACCGCCGACGCGACCGGGACCACGACCTCCAGGTAGCACTTCAGCTTCGGCTCCGTGCCGCTCGGCCGGACGATGACGCGCGCGCCCGACACGGTGCCCGTCTCGTCGCCCGCCAGGGCGTACCGCAGGCCGTCCGTCGGCGGCAGCGACTCCGTGCCCTTCGTCAGGTCCTCCGCCGAGACCACGTGCAGACCCGCCAGGACGGCCGGCGGCTGCTCGCGCAGGCGGCGCATCGCCGAGGCGATGAGGGAGAGGTCCTCGACGCGCACGGACAGCTGGTCGGTGGCGTGGAGGCCGTGCTCGACCGCCAGGTCGTCCAGCAGGTCGCTGAGCGTCCGGCCGGTGGCCTTGAGCTCGGCCGCCAGCTCGGCGACCAGCAGGGCGGCCGTGATGCCGTCCTTGTCGCGGACGCCGGCGGGGTCGACGCAGTAGCCCAGCGCCTCCTCGTAGGCGTAGCGGAGGCCGTCCACGCGGGCGAGCCACTTGAAGCCCGTCAGCGTCTCCTCGTAGGCGACGCCGGGCGCGGCCGCGGCGATGCGGGAGAGCAGCGACGAGGAGACGATCGTGGTCGCGAACGAGCCGGCCGCGCTCTTGTGGACGAGGTGCGTGGCGAGCAGCGCGCCCACCTCGTCGCCGCGGAGCATGCGCCAGCCCTCGGCGGTGCCGGGGGCGGGGACGGCCACGGCGCAGCGGTCGGCGTCGGGGTCGTTGGCGATGATGATGTCGGGCGTCCTG
This sequence comes from Streptomyces sp. NPDC044063, assembly GCF_056434285.1. Classification (NCBI taxonomy): domain Bacteria; kingdom Bacillati; phylum Actinomycetota; class Actinomycetes; order Kitasatosporales; family Streptomycetaceae; genus Streptomyces; species Streptomyces sp. NPDC044063. The sequence continues at coordinate 6,488 of NZ_JBWKFM010000003.1, read as the reverse complement.
CCCGCCTCGGCGGCCGCGCGGGCCGTCGCGAAGGCGAGGTCCATGGCGCCCGGCTCCTCCGGGTTGGGGAAGGCGACCGTCGGGAAGTCGGGGTCGGGCTCGGCCTGCTCGGCGACGACGACCGGGGCCGGGAAACCGGCGCGGGCGAAGGCGGCGGTCAGGACGTCGCGGCCGACGCCGTGCATGGGCGTGTAGACGACGTCGATGTCGCGCGGCGAGCCGCCGGTCAGGACGGCGTCGGTGCGCTCCAGGTAGGCGCCGACGACGTCGTCCTCGCTCAGCGTCTCCCAGCCGGCGGACGGGCGCGGCACGTCGTCCAGGCTCGCGACGGCGGCGATCTCGGCGGCGATCCCCGCGTCGGCGGGCGGCACGATCTGGGAGCCGTCGCCCAGGTAGACCTTGTAGCCGTTGTCGCGCGGCGGGTTGTGGCTGGCGGTGACCTCGATGCCGGCGACCGCGCCGAGGTGGCGGATGGCGAAGGCGAGGACCGGGGTGGGCAGCGGGCGGGGGAGGAGGGCGGCCTTGAGGCCGGCGCCCACCATCACGGCCGCGGTGTCCAGGGCGAAGTCCGCGGACTTGTAGCGGGCGTCGTAGCCGATGACGACAGTGCCGCCGGTGTGGCCCTGCTGCTTGAGGTACGCGGCCAGGCCCGCCGCGGCGCGGATGACGACCGCGCGGTTCATGCGCATGGGGCCGGCGCCGAGCTCGCCGCGGAGGCCGGCGGTGCCGAACTGCAGGGTGCCGGCGAAGCGGGCGCCGAGCTCGGCGACGTCACCGGCGTCGATGAGCCCGGCGAGCTCGGCGCGGGTGTCGGGGTCGGGGTCCTCGGCGAGCCAGGCCTGGGCCTGGGCGATGAGGTCTCGCTCCACGGGTTCTCCTCCGGAGGGGTTCGGGGATGCGCAGGTGCGGTGCGCGTGCGGGTGCGTGGTGGTTTGAGGGCCGGCCCTTCCGGGGGCTGGGTCGTTCACGGCACGGGCCACACGTTCGGTTACCCGGAACGGCGCCGCGAATATCCCGTCACGCCCCCTCCCGCCGGTTCGCCGGCCCGGCCGGTCGGCCGGGTGGGCGCAAAAAGCTCCGCGCCGGAGGCGTAGGGGCCCCCGGCGCGGAGCGGCCGGACCGGTGAGGTCTCGGCGGAACGGCCGGACCGGTGGGGTCAGAGCTTGGGCAGGACCTGGGCGAGCAGGGAGCCCATGCGGGCGGCGGAGTCGCGGCCGGCCTGCAGGACCTCCTCGTGGTTCAGCGGCTCGCCGGTCATGCCCGCGGCGAGGTTGGTCACCAGGGAGATGCCCAGGACCTCGGCGCCGGCCTCGCGGGCCGCGATGGCCTCGAGGGTGGTGGACATGCCGACCAGGTCGCCACCGAGGGTGCGGACCATCTTGATCTCGGCCGGGGTCTCGTAGTGCGGGCCGGGGAGCTGGACGTAGACGCCCTCCTCCAGGGTCTCGTCCACCTCCTTGCACAGGGCGCGCAGACGGGGGGAGTACAGGTCGGTGAGGTCGACGAAGTTGGCGCCCACGATCGGCGAGGTCGCCGTCATGTTGATGTGGTCGCTGATCAGGACCGGCTGGCCGGGGCGCATGCCGTCGCGGAGGCCGCCGCAGCCGTTGGTCAGGACGATGGTCTTGCAGCCCGCGGCGGCGGAGGTGCGCACGCCGTGGACGACCGAGGCGACGCCGCGGCCCTCGTAGAAGTGGGTGCGGCCGAGGAAGACCAGGACCCGCTTGTCGTTGATCTTGTAGGAGCGCACCGTGCCCGCGTGGCCCGCGACGGCGGCGGCGGAGAAGCCGGGGAGCTCGGTGACCGAGAACTCGACCTCGGGGGCGCCGAGGGCCTCGGTGGCGGGGACCCAGCCGGAGCCCATGACCAGGGCGACGTCGTGGGTCTCGGCGCCCGTGAGCTCGCGGAGACGAGCGGCGGCGGCGTCGGCCGCGGCGTACGGGTCGGCCTGGATGTCGGGGGTTACAGAAGCGTTCACGCGGACGAGGGTAGCCGCTTATGGCCTACGCGCGTAGATGTCGCTGGTTACGGTGTTCCGATTGTTGCTTTGTGCTTTGCGACGAGATGGAATCGTCACCTTCAGCACGGACGCTTGCGGAGCTCCATGACGTAGTCGTGGGGCGCCCCGGCGGATTCCGCGGCGTCCGCGATCTCCCCGAGGTAGCGGGCGGAGGGCAGACCGCCCTCGTAGCCGTTGAGCACATAGACCCAGGCTGGCTCCTCGCCGTCGAGGGTGTGCACACGGACACGCATGCGGCGGTAGATGTCCAGGCCCACGCCCTCCCAACGGTCCATCGAGTCCTCGTCCATCGGGGCGATGTCGTAGAGCGCGACGAAGACCTGCGAGCGGGGGGCCTCCACGATGGTGGCGAGCGCGCCCTCCCAGCCCATCTGCTCGCCGCCGAAGGTCAGCCGCCAGCCGTTGAGCCAGCCGGTGCCGCGCAGTGGTGAGTGGGGTGCGCGGCGCGTCATCAGCCGCGCGTCGAGGTTGCCGGCGTACGCGGCGTAGAGCGACATGGTTCCGAGGGTACGGGAGTGAGGCGGGACGGCATTTGGGGTGGCAATCTCGAAGGGAGGTTCGTTCGGAACTTTCCGGCGGATTTCGCTCGCCCCGGTGCCGGGGATCGCGTAGGGAGGCCCCGGAAGGAGTCGCTTCGATGGGTACGGGACAATGGAGTACGTGACTCGGATCGTGATCATCGGTGGCGGACCCGGCGGCTACGAGGCGGCGCTCGTCGCCGCTCAGCTCGGCGCGGAGGTGACCGTCGTCGACTGCGACGGTCTGGGCGGGGCGTCGGTGCTGACCGACTGCGTGCCCTCGAAGACGCTCATTGCGACGGCTGAGGTGATGACCACCTTCGACTCCTCGTACGAGGAGCTGGGGATCATCGTCGCCGACGACACGCCCCCGCTGGAGCGGGCGGCCGGCGTCGTGGGCGTGGACCTCGGGAAGGTCAACCGCCGTGTGAAGCGACTCGCGCTCGCGCAGTCGCACGACATCACGGCCTCGGTGACCCGGGCCGGCGGGCGCGTGCTGCGCGGCCGCGGGCGGCTGGAGCCGCAGCAGGCGGCCGACGGGTCGCGGCACGTGGTCGTGCGGGCCGCCGACGGCACCGAGGAGACGCTCGTCGCGGACGCCGTGCTGATCGCCACCGGCGCCCACCCCCGCGAGATCCCGGACGCGCTGCCCGACGGCGAGCGCATCCTGAACTGGACGCAGGTCTACGACCTGGACGAGCTCCCCGAGGAGCTCATCGTGGTCGGCTCGGGCGTCACCGGCGCCGAGTTCGCCGGCGCCTACCAGGCGCTGGGCTCCACGGTCACGCTGGTCTCCAGCCGCGACCGGGTGCTGCCCGGCGAGGACCCCGACGCCGCGGCCGTCCTGGAGGACGTCTTCCGCCGCCGCGGCATGAACGTCATGGCCCGTTCGCGCGCCCAGTCCGCCAAGCGGGTGGGCGACCGGGTGGAGGTCACCCTCGCCGACGGCCGCGTGATCAGCGGCACCCACTGCCTGATGGCGGTCGGCTCCATCCCCAACACGGCCGGCATCGGCCTGGAGGAGGCCGGGGTCCGCCTCACCGAGTCCGGGCACATCTGGACGGACAAGGTCTCCCGGACGAGCGCCCCCGGCGTCTACGCGGCCGGCGACTGCACCGGCGTCTTCGCGCTGGCCTCGGTCGCCGCGATGCAGGGCCGCATCGCCATGTACCACTTCCTGGGCGACGCGGTGACGCCGCTCAATCTCAAGACGGTATCCGCGAACGTATTTACGGATCCGGAGATTGCGACGGTCGGGTACACCCAGGCCGACGTCGACAAGGGTCTGATTGACGCCCGGGTCGTGAAGCTTCCCCTGCTGCGTAATCCGCGGGCGAAGATGCAAGGCATTCGCGACGGTTTCGTGAAGATGTTCTGCCGCCCCGGTACGGGCATCGTGGTCGGTGGTGTGGTGGTGGCCCCGCGCGCGAGCGAGCTCATTCATCCGATCTCGATCGCGGTCGACAACAATCTGACCGTCGAACAGATCGCGAACGCCTTCACCGTCTATCCCTCGCTGTCCGGCTCCCTCGCCGAGGTGGCGCGGCAGTTGCACACGCGGAAGACGCAGCGCGAGGCGTAGCGGGACACGGGGGGACCGGCTTCCGGTCCCCCTATACCACTTCTCGGGCCGGGCAACGGGCGACTTACGTTAATTGCTGCAACCTGCTGAAAACAGATGGTCGTTGGCGTTACTGTCGGTTTCGTGTTCGCTGCAGAACGTCGTCAATTGATCCTCGAAATGGTGCGGGCCAACGGAGCGGTTTCGCTCCGCGAGCTCGCCCGCGTCGTCCAGACCTCTGAAGTGACCGTACGGCGGGACGTGCGGGCGCTGGAGGCCGAAGGACTGCTCGACCGCCGGCACGGCGGTGCGGTACTGCCGGGCGGATTCACCAGGGAGTCCGGCTTCCCGCAGAAATCCCATCTAGCGACCGCCGAGAAGACGGCCATCGCCGATCTCGCGGCGAGCTTCGTCGAAGAGGGCGAGGCCGTCGTCGTCGGCGCCGGTACCACCACGCAGGAGCTGGCCCGCCGGCTCGCCCGGGTACCGGGACTGACCGTGGTGACCAACTCCCTGCTCGTCGCGCAGGCCCTGGCCCACGCGAACCGTGTCGAGGTCGTCATGACCGGCGGCACGCTGCGGGGGTCGAACTACGCCCTGGTCGGCAGCGGTGCCGAGCAGTCCCTCCAGGGGCTGCGGGTCTCCCGCGCCTTCCTCTCCGGCAGCGGGCTGACCGCCGAGCGCGGGCTGTCCACGTCCAACATGCTCTCCGCGAGCGTGGACCGGGCGCTGGTGCAGGCGGCGGCCGAGGTCGTGGTCCTCGCCGACCACAGCAAGCTCGGCACCGACACGATGTTCCAGACCGTGCCCACGGACGTGATCACCAGACTCGTGACCGACGATCCGCCCGCCCACGACGACCGGGCCGCCACCGAGCTCCAGGCGCTGGCCGACCAGGGCGTGCACATCTCGGTCGCGGGGCCCGGCGCGGGGTCGGGCCCCGCGACCGGCGCGCTGCACGGCGATCCGGCACCGCCGGCCCGCCGGCGCGACGTGCCGCCCCTGCCGGGACAGCGCAGAGGCCTGCCGATGGGGCACGGCCAGCCGCCCGGCCCGGTCCAGGGCGGGCCGCCGGGCGCGCAGCTGCGCGGCGCGGTCTCCCTGGGCGAGCAGGCCGGGGCACGGGTCGCGGACCTGGCGCCGCGCCGGCGGTGAGCGGCCGGGCCCCGGCGGTGCGGGGCCTTGCCGGGCCCCAGGGCCGGCCAGGCCCTAGCGCCGCGACTTCAGGCCCGTCAGCGTCAGGGTGAGCAGGCGGTCGGCCAACTCCGGGTCGTCCGGGGACTGTTCGACCGCCAGCGAGATGGCGTTGGTCAGCTGCATCAGGTCGGTGATCTCCACGTCCTCGCGGATGGCACCGGCCGCCTTCGCGCGGGCGAGCAGCGTGTCGCCCGCGTCGCGCATCGGCAGGCTGCACCGCGACATCGCCGACGCCTCGTCGGTCTGTGCCGCCATCAGCGCCCGGGACAGGCCGCGGTAGGTGCTGGCGTGGGTCACGATGGCCCGCAGCCACGCCACCAGGGCCCGGCACGGCTCGGGGGACGCCAGGAGCTCGCGCGAGCGGGCCAGCAGCCCGTCGACCTCGCCCTGGAAGACCGCGCTCATCAGGGCCGTGCGATTGGGGAAGTGCCGGTAGAGCGTCCCGATGCCGACGCCGGCCCGCTTGGCGATGTCCTCCAGCGAGGCGTCCGTGCCGTGCTCGGTGAACGCCGTACGGGCCTCCGTGAGCAGCCGCTCGTAGTTGCGCCGTGCGTCCGCGCGCATGGGTCGTGGTGACGTCTGCGCCGTGTCGGTCGCCATTGCGTCCGTCCTCCCGGTCGGTGGCTTCGGGGGTGGCTCTGGGCCCACGGTCCCCGCCAGTCAAGGATGCCAGGCCGCCACGGCGGCCGGACCGCGAACGCCCACGGGCCCCGGCCGGTGCGGCCGGGGCCCGTGGGGCGGCTGGGGACCGCGTACGGTCCCCCGGGGCATACCCCGGATCAGTCCTTGATCTCGCAGATGACGGCGCCGGAGGAGAGGGAGGCGCCGACCTCGGCCGTGATGCCCTTGATGGTGCCGCTGCGGTGGGCGTTGAGCGGCTGCTCCATCTTCATGGCCTCCAGGACGACGACCAGGTCGCCCTCGTTGACCTGCTGGCCCTCCTCGACCGCGACCTTCACGATGGTGCCCTGCATCGGGGACGCGAGGGCGTCGCCCGAGGCGGCCGAGCCGGACTTCTTCGCCGCGCGGCGCTTGGGCCGGGCTCCGCCGGCCGCCGCCGTACGGGCGATCGTCATGCCCAGGGACGAGGGCAGGGAGACCTCGAGTCGTTTGCCGCCGACCTCGACGACGACGGTCTCGCGGCCGGGGGTTTCCTCGTCCTCGTCGGTGGTGGCGCCGGTGAAGGGGGGGA